>CAZQDI010000134.1:0-11276 GCA_964591785.1 uncultured Roseivirgaceae bacterium | reverse complement strand
GCTTCTTTTGAAGAAATTAGATGAAGCACTCATCGAGAAGGTGCTTTTTAAAGATCCTCATCTTACCTTGAAAAAGCTAGCGAATGAGGTTAGCGAACCAGAACGTGCGATCTCTTTCACCATCAACAATTTGGCAGGCACAAACTTCTATGACTATGTCAACGACTTCAGAATAAAAGAAGCCATGGCGCTTCTCCAAAACCCTCCGGACCCCAAAGTCACTATTTTGGAGGTGATGTATCAAGTTGGTTTCAACTCTAAATCCTCATTTAACACACAATTCAAGAAAAAGACCGGCCTAAGTCCCTCAGAATATCGGAAGACGAACAATTAATTGGTTCGAATACACGAATTCGGTCGACTTCCCTGTATCAATTTCCTCATTTAGCTGAAAAAGTCAAAATGAAAAGAATTGATCCCACACTCACAAATCGAGAAATACTGTTTTATCACTTTTATGCCGGAATCTTCATTACGGCATTTTACGTCTGGTTAAGTCCACATGTCATTGATGCAGGTTATCCTGGACTCACTGTTTTGCTAATGGCGGAGATTGTCATTCTGACCCCATTAGTGGGTGGACATCTTTTGGCTTTGTCATGGAAAGCCAATCGTTCCTTTTCCATGAAAGGAATCATCCTCTTCCAAAAGAAAATGCCTGTAAAGAGATTTCTTCTTTGGATGGTTGGAGGGATGGCTGTTTCAGCGATCATTTATGTCCCGCTATATCCAGTGGGTCTTTGGCTAAGAGAATCACTATTTGGGTGGCTGCCTGAATGGTACTTTAATCCGACTTATGGGACATCCGGAACTGCCCTGTTAGCCAAAGTCTTCTTGTTTGGCGTATTTATTGACGGAATTGTGGGGCCACTCATTGAAGAACTCTTTTTTAGGGGCTATCTATTGCCGCGTATGATTCATCTTAAAAAGTGGGCTCCTATCATTAATGGGGTGTTATTTGGCTTGTACCATTTCTGGCAACCCCACAATCTCATAGCTGTTTGTGCAATGGGTGTTATACTTAGTTGGATTGTGTGGCAAACGAAGAACGTTTATCTAGGAATTGCGATCCACTGTACGATGAACATGTTGGGAGCGCTGAGCGGCTACTACGCAGTAATCAATGGGGTCATGGTAACTCGTTAAAAAGTTGATAACTATCCATCCACAGCCTCGGCAAAGTCAGTCTAATTTGATCGGGAAATTAATCAGACAACTTATCGAGATTGAGTGGTAACTTGCTAAGGTGGAGTTCATCAATATTTGGGAGCAATCTGAGTACCACCAGGAAGTGATCCAATTTTGGCAAGAGCTAAAGGCCCTGCCGGCGAAGGTCAAGCCGGAGGATCGTGCCAAGGAGCTGGTTATGATGGCAAAAAAAGATGGTCAGGTGATTGGCGTCACTACTTCCTTTCGGTCTCAGGTGCCATTTTTAAATAATAAGTGCCTATTCACATTTCGCATTCTGGTTCATCCAAAGTTCAGGGTCCCGGGGTTGACGAGCAAGCTGACGGTCATGACCAGAGATTTCCTTGAATCACTTTATCTGGGGAACAAAACAGCGTGTATTGGAATGATTACGTTTGTAGAAAATCAACAATTTATCCAGCATCGAAACGAAGCGGTGTGGAGAGCGAGCAAACTCATATTTGTGGGCAATACCGCTGAAGGCAAGCAAATACGTCTATATTACTTCAAAGGAGCAAGGATTTAATGGATATTATTTCGCTTCTACAGGATCGTGCGAAGCAGCTACCTCATGTGGTTCAGTTCACTTTTCTAATCAATGATGAACAGCAAAAAATTGCGACCAATCTCGACCTTTATCAGAAGGTTCATTCAGCCGCATCAGCATTGTCCAAGCAGGCTAACAATGAACCAGTTATACTAATGTATGGGCCAGGGCTTGACTTTGTTATCGGATTACTGGCTTGCCTCGCAAGTGGGAACATTGCTGTACCCATTGCCATCCCAAAACCTCAACAATTAGATCAAACCAGAAAAATTCTGAGCAATTCGAAAGCTCAAGTCATTCTTTCGGAAAAAAGTCTAATCGAACGATTTGAATCCGAATTTCCCGGTTTAAGATGGACAGAATTGGAAACCCATCACCCCCATGCCAAGTATTTTCCAACTAAAAAAAAGGAGGACGTAGCCATAATTCAATATACTTCAGGATCGACCGGAGTCCCCAAAGGGGTCTCAGTGACCTACCAAAATCTGAGTCACAACATCCTTGCGATTATTGACCATTTTGGTTTAACTGCTAAGAGTATATCCATGTCGTGGTTACCTCATTATCATGACATGGGTCTTATTGACGGAATACTACAGCCATTGATAACGGGATGTCATGGCATCCTTACTTCGCCAAGACAGGTAATTGGAAAGCCTGAATTTTGGTTGGACTGCATTTCTAAGTATAAGGTTACTCATACCGGGGGACCTAACTTCTTTTTCAATCATTGCGTGGATAAAATCAAAGAAAATAGTGATTGGGATCTAAGTAGTCTTCGGGCAGTCTATGTCAGTGCCGAGCCTGTCAGATTGGAAACACTCGAAAAATTTGCCGAAAAATTCCAACCCTCTGGTTTTATTAAAAGCATGTTCACTCCCGGCTATGGTCTTGCTGAATGTACTTTGATGGTCAGTTGTAAAAGAGCCGGCACGCCACTAAAGTTTGCCGATTTCAAACTACCAACCGGCACGGTTCGTTCGGTTGCGCTTGGTCATCCCATCCCGGAGATAGAGCTAAAAATAATTGAACCAGAGACTCAGCAGGAAGTAGCCAGTGAAGCGCCAGGGGAAGTTTGGGTAAAGGGCCCATCATGCACTAAAGGATACTGGAACAACCCAAAAGAGACAAAAAACAGCTATATCCAATTGGGGAAGACGCAAGGATGGGTGAAGACCGGGGATATTGGCATTGTGAAAGATGCTCAGCTTTACCTAGTTGGAAGACTTAAAGACTTAATCATAATTAATGGAGTAAATCACTATGCAGAAGACCTTGAGTATACAATCTCAAGTCGCATTGCTGATCTTGCCAGAGAATCTTGTCTTGCATTTTCCATTGAACAAGCTGAAAAGGAAGAATTAGTGATTCTGATCAAAGTACTTTCAAAGACAGCAGTTAGTGACTTACGAAAGCTCAAAAACGATGCGAATAGCATCCTCTTCCATGAATTTGGACTTGCAGGTGTAAACATTTACTTTCATACAGGTCCTGCGTATGCCAAAACAACAAGTGGAAAAATTAAACGAGACTTCAACAAAACCCTTTTTTTGAGGGGTACCTTTGAACTTTTATCGGAAGAATGATGAAATTCAACAAGGAAGAAATCGATCAACTCTTTATAAAGCTCATTGCAGATGAGCAAAATTTGGATCCAGCACAAATTGCCATTGATGTGGAGTTCTATACCTACGGACTGGACTCCATCTCTGCTATCCACGTACTTGACAAATTAGAGGATCAACTAGGCATCGAAATTAATCCACTTGATTTTTGGGACTATCCAACAATAGATCAGTTCAGACGTGTGCTCTTCCGATCTTAGGCATCGAAATTAATCCACTTGATTTTTGGGACTATCCAACAATAGATCAGTTCAGCAACTATTTGCTAGAAAAAAGGTTGATTTGATGGATCGCATCTGGGATCCATATCATCGCGACAACATCGTTAACCCTTACCAGATGTATGATCGGATCCGGGAGGAACAACCAGTGTTTCAAACCCAGACTGGGGAGTGGATCATTACCAGGTATGAAGACGTGATCAACATTCTCGGAGACGAGAGGTTTAGAGTTGGCAATAGGTTGGAATGGATGAAAAGGCAGTTGCAGTACCTCAAAGATGACCGAGTTGACTTTCAATCTATTGTGGATGCCATGAATTCCTTTTTGGTATTGCTAAATCCACCTGAACATACGAAGATACGGTCCATGGTATCAAGTGCCTGGAACGACCACAATATCGAGGGAATCATCCTAAATCATATTGAGAGACTCATCAATGACTTGAACCCTGAATTTGATCTTGTTAACGATTTTGCCGTGCCGCTTCCCGTAATGACCATCTGTAGTATTATGGGGATTGATCTTTCACAATTTCAGCGACTTAAAGAACTGTCGGCGAAGATGATTCAGTCGTTCAACCTATATACCTCACTTAAAGAACTGGTATTGATTTCTGAAGCTGCACGTGAATTTATCCAGTTCTTCAAAGAGTACCTACAACACCGAAAGGCCAACCCGGCACAGGATCTAGTGAGCAAGATCCTGATTGAAAACGATAAAGAAGACACCCCCCTCACAGAAAAAGAGCTCATCTCAGTTTGTATATTCTTATTTGTTGCCGGTGAAGAGACCACGGTAAATCTGATTGGTAATGGTATTTTAGCATTACTTTCAGACCGTTCTCGCTGGGAAGAATTGGTCAGTAATCATGAGTTGGCCGGTGTCGCCATCAATGAAATTTTGCGGTACGATGCACCTGTACAACTTGTGGGTAGAATTGCATCCCAGGATTACTATATTCGGAATCATTACATACCCCGGGGAAGTGCCTTTACTTTATTGATTGGTGCGGCGAATAGAGATCCGGAGAAATTTGAAGATCCTAATCATTTTTCCTATCACCGAACATTTAAGCAGCATTTATCATTTGGAAGGGGCAAACATTTCTGTTTGGGTTCATGGTTAGCTAAGCAGCAAGGTGAGCTTGCTATCAAAGCACTGGCTACGACATTTCCACATCTAGCACTGAAGCAACAAAAACTCAACTGGAATAATCACCTGGCTGTCAGAGGTTTGCGGTCCCTCAAATTAGAAGCATAAGTAGGTTATTGCAAAATAACTTCCTACCATCTTGTAATACAACATGGCCTCTTTCCAGCAATTCCTTTAGCTTATTTAAGTTTTCATGGACCGCATTGCTGGGCCTTCGACCAAGCCACTTGGATAGAAACTTGGGAATAGGGAGGAGTAAGTCAAGCTGATCCTTTATGGTGGTACTTTTTGCATCTCCAAAAAATTCCATTTCTCTTCTGACCTTAGGCTTTTGACCAGGAAGCGTTTCTACAACGCAACGCTCATTTTGAACCAAGTCTGCTATTTTTACCTGTTGCTGATCGGTTTTTCGTGTCTGCAGGTATGTAGCTCCTCCGCCCTCTTTTTCGTTCAATTTTTCTACTTTGATGATGAAGTAGTTCCAGTTGGGATTATTCCTTTGGTCGCAGACATAGGCAAACACCTCTTCAAGCGGTCGATTGATGGTGATGGAATTTGACAAACGTATCAAACTGATGGTTGTCTTATTTTTTTACAAACCTGACGCTATACTTTGCTTCGGCCGTGATGACATTCAATACATAGGTACCTTCTACCGCTTCAAACTGTATGCCACTTGCATTCAATCTTCCGGACTGCAATATTCTTCCGTCAAGGTTGATGATTTCATAGGTGGTATTCGGAGGCACGCTCTCAAAAGAAATATGTCCATCGGTAGGATTTGGATATGGCGCAAAGTCCGAATCAGGAAGGCCCAAAACATCGGTGACTGAAACCTCCAGGATGAACTCATTGCTAACGTCTTCTCCATCACTGACCTGCGTAGGCACCAAGAGCGTTCCATCGTAGTCTTTTGTAGGCGAAACTTCAGTTCCTGAAACTGTGTAGTGCTCACCTTGCAAAACAATAAGGGTAAAATCTGTGGGCCATGCATTGTCAATGTCCGTGACTACCAAGTCCGATAAGGATAACGTCAGAGGTTTATTATCAGTAGTAGCAAAGTCACCAGTGGTTCCTTGGATGACCGGGGGATCATTGACTGGTTCAATCGTCATTTCCGCAATAAATTCCTGACTGTCTTCAAGGCCATCATTAACCTTGAGAGGTATGAAAAGTGTTCCATTAAAATCTTTTGCAGGAATAATTGTGTGGTCTGAAACGGTGTAATTAGATCCCTCGAACACCATAAGCACATGCTCCTCTGGATAGTTATGATCCGAATCATCTACAAGCAAATCCGATAATGTCAATTCCAGTGACGTATCTTCCGCTGTAGAAAGTGGTTGCGAAAGTCCAATGATTCGCGGCTCATCATTTAGATCCAAATCAGTCAGTTCGTAATACTTACTGATGATGGTGTCAATTCTTGCGACTACCTGGCCTGCATATTCCTCGTCATAATTGCTTAGCAAGGCATCCCATCGTGGGCCATGAAATTCATTATTTATTTTGGCGATTACCGCATCATACAATGGCTGAAATTCCTGATTATTTGCCGGCACCAGTGATCGATAATGAAGTAGTCTTTGCTTAATGGTGTCAGATGTAGGCATTGAACGTAGCTGATCCACCAGTTCATCCGAGGGTATAATCCCATGAAACTCGAAATGTGGAGCCATGTTGAAGCCTAATTGCTCGGAAGCAGCCAAGATGAGTTGGTCATCTTTTAGATCGTATGGTGTCCAGGAAGGGTTGTCAATTTGATAGCCATAGAAGTACTGGTTTATTTCTCCCAATGCGCCCCATCCAAACATTTTACCAATGTCTACTAATTTCACTAACCCTCGGCTTTGATAAAGCAATTGATCCCAGGGATTATCAGGCTCATATCCAATGCGTTCGCCGTTGATGAAATTATCGGTCAATAACCAGTCAAACGTAGCTTGCTCTAAGTTGAGTCGCTGCCAAACTGCATAGACAAAAGCAGAATCAATCGATTCCCCCATCACTTGATTGTATGCGACCGTTGCCAGTAAGTGTACATTAGTCTCCTGCTCGAAATAAAGTGTCGGCATATTATGCAAATGGCCGTACTCATGCCAGAGAATGTAATTGCCAGCCGTTTTGGCATTGTACCACTCTTTACCCACAGCCACGTCGGTGGGCGCACCTTCACGAAGTTCATAGGGATAATCGTATACCTCTAATGACATAGGGTAAGCAGCTGGCGCAGCAGTATACTTAACATGGCTTTGTCGATCAACGAGAATGTATTCCCCTCTAAAGCGCTTCTGTGGCCTTCCCAGGGCCAAATTGATTGCATCAAATGATTTATCCCAGAAATAAAGCACTGAGTCGGGATCTGTCATCAAGCGGGCCTGGCCATTGGGAATGGTTGTCATAAAATTATCTGACTCCATATCTACCCAAGGAACTTCCTGTTTTTGAATCTCAGCAAGAAATACAGATAGGGATGTGCTGTAGCCTTCTTTTGTAGAGTAATAGGGGGCTTTGACAGCTCCTGAAATTCCAAATGTTAGCGAACCTAATTGTGTACTGTCGGGAACAGTCACATAGATACCTCCTCCAAATGGATTTGTAATGGTGACGGTTTCGCTATCTAAAGGTACTTGAGTACTGACTCTGGGGAATCTTCTGAATTCATTCCAGGTTTCCTGTAAATTCTTTCGATGCGCTCCGGCATATAAGACCAATCCTTGACCTACCGCTTCATCAGGAACTGTGACAGTGACTAATTCGCCGGCAGGGAGAAAGAATCCAGTAGGTCTCCTCACATATTCCTGATCATTTAAATAAAAGCCCGGATCCGTCTGATAGTCAGCATCGATCGTAAATTGACCGTCTTGTACTCGCAATGCATTCGCACTAACGATACCAGGAAAATTTTCATGCTCTTTGAAAATAAGACCCTCCATTTCAGACATCGAGTTCATCGTGTACTTATTGTCAATAATCCATTGTTGGATCTGGAATTGAATGAATTTTAGCTGATCAAAATCTTCCGGTCTTTCACCATTGAATTTAAGGGTAAAAACGAAGCCCAACTTTTCCGAATAGGTTGTCATATACTCCTGTACTATTTCTGTATTGGCATCGTAGGAGTTCTTATCCCAGTTGTCGACGAAAACACCTTGAACTGAATCAAGCTGAGTTTGGGTTAAAATGGCTACTCCGTTCATATGATCTATAAGCACAGATAGGGAGGAAGCAACTTTTGTAACATCTCCTGATGCAACCGGACTGGAGAACGATAAGTAATCCAATTGAAGGTCCAGATTAGGATGCTGACCATCTCGGTAAGCAATTGAATTGCCAATGTTAGACCCTACGGCAATTTGACGAGTTGCCACCGTTTGTTGAAAACCCCCATAATTGATGCGATCATCATAAAATGAGAATGAGGCCGTCCCATTAACTATGTATTGGATATAAGGATTATCCTGAAAAAAGAACTTGACAGTCAGGTCATACCAGATGCCAGTATCTATCTGCGTGATAAAATCCAGCTTCCCTTCACTTTGAAGACCATTTTCATAAATGAGTCCATCACCATAGGTTGCGATGATCCATAAACTGTTTTCCCATTCTCTGGCAGTAATATCAAATCCTTCAAAGCGCTGATCGTATTCCGGCTTACTGGACAGTATTATCCTGGCCTCCTCTCCCCTTCCGTCAAGGGCAGTCGTAACACGCCAATCGCCTTCCACTTTGAATCGCACATTAATCTCGAGCGATTGTGTCGTATCAAAGGCTTGATTCAATTCAGTTGGTAATACAAGGTATTCACCGGAATCTAATGCCATGTACTCTCCACTGGAAAAGTCCGGAGAACCAAAGATTTCAACTGGATCATAATTGTTTAGCTGATCATTTATGTTGGAATTAAAATCATAAGTTGCTAGCTGAGAAAATGTCCCGAAACTTGCTGAAATAAGCAAAATTGAGAAAAGTACTTTTTTTGGCTGCTTCATGATCTGGTAGTTGTTTTACTAGTAAGAAGCCTTCATCAAATTTTACCCTACTAGATGAACAAACTTAGGGTCTGTGGAGTACTTAACGATACAGAATTCGATCAAATGGTTAGGTAACAGGATCACTAATTGGCAACGATACCGTGAAAGTAGTTCCAGAACCTAACTTGCTTTTCACCGCCACTTCACCTCCATTCATTTTTGCAAACTCATACACCAGCGTGAGCCCCAGACCTGTGCCCTGTTCACCATTGGTGCCTTTCGAGACTTTACTCTCATCGATTAAAAAAAGCTTGTCAAGTTTATCTTCCTCAATTCCCACTCCATTATCCTTAATGATCACATCAACAAAACCTTCTCTGTTTGCTAGATCAAAGCTTATTTTACCATTTTCAGGAGTAAACTTAATTGCATTGCTTGTTAAGTTTCTAAGTACTGTCAAGATACTATTCTTATCTGCATGGATGTAATACGACCTTTCGTTTATGATCTCCAACTCAATACTCTTTGCAATAGCTTGAGGTCCCAATATTTCTAGTGTCTCTCTCAAACACTCTTGAATGGATAATCTACTTGGGTTGATGGGGATAGTACCTTCCTCCTTAAGGGCCCATTTTAAGAGATTATCCAGAAGAGATACAATCTGATTTGCTGAATTGTTGAGGTATCCCTCTATCTCCTTTAGCTCTCGATCATTGTTGGCTTGATAATTTTTATCGAGATGATCCCTGATCATCGTATTGTATCCTAGCAAAACATTCATCGGACCTCGTAAATCATGAGAAATAATCGAAAAAAATCGATTCTTGGTGCGATTCATGGACTCTAATTCTTGCTTTTGATCTTTGAGTTTTTGCTGATAAAGCTCTCTTTGGTGATTTGAGTATCTTATGATGAGAAACAGAAAGACGATGAAAACTGCTGAAATTAGAAATTCCGTATCATCAAAAGGCAAGTTCTTACTTTGATAAAATGACTGAATAAAAAACGATATAAAAGCAAGCACCATAATACTAAATCTGATCACCCCTTTTCTTAATATGAAATAGCTGCCGAGTGCAATCACCAAGTTTGCTACCGGGGTTCCCACTTGCACATCGCTATTGAGCACAACAAAATAGGAACACACTATTCCACCCAGAAGCGACAACGTAGCACCTATTTGGTAGTGACCTCTGATGTTAAGCAACCAAAAAGCCAAATACAAAATCATCATGACAATCGTGATTGTATCATGCACCACTGGGTTGCCGAACTCGCTGAAAACTCCAACGATAGGTATAATAATGAAAAGCATCATCCCTGTTGCGAAATTGCCCAGCCTCACACGACGCCTATCTTCTTCCTTCTCATAGAATGAAGTACCTAGATCCATAAATCGACGATACAAGTTTTTATCCTTCATTAGCGGACTCTTACACAAATTGATGCACTGTTAATCAGCAAAAACGTCATGATGAACCACTTTTTCTTCAAAATCAAGTAGATAAGAATGATCTTCAGGATAATACTTCGCCATTTCAAAGTCCTCCCCAGCAAAGTTTTTGATCACCTCAAAGTTCTCCCAAAAAGTAATCAGGGTAAAATGAGCGACATCTCCTTCAAGCCTTCTCAGGAAGGTATATTTTACGAAACCATCTGTTCTTTGGTAGTCAGGCAATGCACGTTCTTTCATGAATTCTGAATACGTTTCATAGTCTTTTGCCAAGGTTTTTCCATGCCAGATTCTTGCTATCATCAAAAACTAGTTAAATGGTTTAAAGAAAATCTGATGCAAATAGCATCATTCAAACAATTTTGCAACAAATTCCAATCTAATCGAGCTTCCATTTCAGCTTCAAAAATTACCGGTTCACCTTGATTTCATTTCCATCATTAGGGCAAAACGGTAGCTTTACATCTATGAAATTACTGAAATGGTTCGGATTCGCATTGGTTGCGATCATAGTCCTTTTTTTTATCATGAGCTTCAATCTCGGAACACCACCGGACGCGAATTTCATGTCAGGCCGACTGAATGAAATTGAACGTTACTTCGTCTTTAGAGATCTCTCAAATGAGGAAGTATCAACCGTAGATGTCGCCTGGCAACTGGACCACACGCTGAAGGCCATTAATAATATTACCATCGCCTTAGAAAACTCTAACCCCGCAGATTATCAAACAAATTTTAATCTCTCACGGACCTTCGTTTTTACACGGGGCGATTTTCCTCGGGGCGTAGCACAAGCCCCAGCATCCGTCATACCTCCTGCGAAAATTTCCAATCAAGCACTGCTGGACCAGCTCAAAATTGCCAGGGACAAGCTCCCAAAAATGCATGACTTAGATCAGAACTGTTCCTACAATCATGATGTATTTGGTCTATTGAATCGAGATCAAACTGCACGTCTGATTGAAGTGCACACAGATCATCATTTGAAAATCATTCGTGATATATTGAAGGCAGAGGGAGTGGAAGACGAATGATGGATCTAAAACTTTAGTCTTAGACTGAGGTTTGGAGTAATTCCGATCAACATCCGATCTACTCGAAGGAGGAAGAATTCC
>CAZQDI010000133.1:0-11405 GCA_964591785.1 uncultured Roseivirgaceae bacterium | reverse complement strand
ATCACCATTCGCACCGAGAGGATTGATCCATCTGAATAGACGAACAACAAACAAGATAAACTGACCAAGAGGCCGGTTTTTTTTTGTCCAAAAAAAAGTAACCCTGCCACCTGACCTCCATTTTGTATTTTTAAAAAAAGTTTTGTCATTGACGCAACCAATAAGATAATAGCTGCATCTAGCCCATGAAGGTCACAACCATGTTGCGTATAAATAAGTCACTAACCGAAGAAGAACTGCTTGATGGATGTCGTAAGGGCAAATCATCTGCGCAACGGAAGATGTATGACCGTTTGGCTCCGAAAATGTTGGGAGTATGTATGAGATACATAAAAGACAGGGAAGAAGCTGAACACGTGATGATTGGTGGAATTGTGAAAGTTTTTGACAAGCTTGACCAGTTCAAGGGAGATGGAAGTTTCGAAGGTTGGGTAAGGAGAATCATTGTAAATGACTGCCTTATGTATATCCGGAAGAATCGAAATATGTCACTACAAACTGATATAGAAGATTCAGTGAACGAGCCAAACCTGATGGTAATGGAACAAAATCTAGATATCGAAGACCTATTAAAAATAATTAGAGAGTTACCCGTCGGGTATCGGACTGTATTCAACCTTTATGCAATAGAGGGATATAATCATGCTGAAATAGCTGAGCAATTGGACATAAGTGAAAATACTTCGAAATCTCAGTTAAGTAGAGCAAGAAGATGGCTGCAGAATAGACTTGCAGACCTGGAAAAAGAAATTGAAAATACTACAACAAATGGATCAACAAAATATTGATCGGCTTTTTAGAGAAAAACTTCACGGAAATGAAGTCAAGCCCACTCCAAATGCCTGGACAGAGGTAGAGAAACAACTTGGTAATAAAAGGAAACCCTTTTACTATTGGATAGCTGCTTCTACTGTACTATTTGTTATTTCATGGGTTCTGTGGCCCCAACAGGAGATCAACTACCGTTCGATTTCAGCACAGGAAATTGATCACCCGAAATTAGAAGATACTTTTATTCAAAGTACACCAATCGCTGCCAAGCTCCCTGTTAATGCGATTAAGGTGAAACCAAAAGTAAAAAGTCGACCCAAAGTTGAAACGATCAAACCTCTCCTAGCGACGGCAGATCCTGATGAGGTAGAAAATATGATGTCCGTAGCGATGATGGAAGAAGAATCAAAATCCGACTTAATGGAGGTCCAGGAAACAAAGGATACTGCGACTAATAGTAATGACTACGCATTTCCAGAAGAAAAAGAAACGCCGGTTTATAAAACGGTTAAAATCACCTATATCGCTTCAAATAAGAATAGAGTTTCGCAAGATCAGGTGAAGGCTGATTCTGCTGGAGTATTTAAGAAATTCATTGCATTTACTGAAAAAATCGACCCGGGAGAAATGTTGGCCGACATCAAAACGGCAAAAGATAATCTGCTAAACGGCGGATTGAAAAACAAAAAGGACAGAACGGTAATGACTCCTTAAGTCATACTAATTTAAAGGTTAATATCATGAAAAACAGCAATAGTCAAAACCAATTCAAAAAGTCAGCCATCGTGCTTCTTTGGATAGCATTATGCAATAGTGCATTTGCTTTTAATACCTCTGATGACGCAAAAAAAGATACAGTAATCATTGAGTTAAGTAATAAGAGCAAGATTGTCATAGTTACCGAAAGTCAAGAGGATCTGGCGGCACTACAGAACTATGACATTAACCAAATGATCAAGGACCTAAATGATCAATTATCAGACAGTGTCGAATTCATGCAAATCAATGATGGAAAAGCCTATGTAAATGAAAATAGTGAAGTTGAAATGAAAGACTGGGAGATAAACGATGATAAGGTACGAGTAAAATTAGGGGGCTTAGAAGTCGATGTGGACCCTGATGAAGTGGACGATTGGGATGAGGATGACTGGGAGGACAGAAGAAAAGTGACTTATGAAGCCGAAAGGGTTGATAGAACTACCCATCATTTTAATATAGACCTTGGAATTAACAACTGGATCGAAGGTGGTCAATTCCCAGATGCCATAGATGCCAACTATACCATCAAGCCTTTTGGGTCGTGGTATGTTGCACTCAATAGTATTAATAAAACTTGGGTAACTGGTCCTATATTTCTAGAGTGGGGAATGGGGGTAAGTTGGTATAATTGGAAGTTGCAAGATCCAGATTTCAGGATTGTTGAGGGGGATACGCAAATCGAGCTTATTGAAGACCCCGAAATAAATGGGATAAAAAGTAAACTCACTTCATCATTTATCAATGTTCATGCAGTGCCCATGTTCGATTTTTCAAGAGGAAGAAAAAAAGTGACAAGCTATGAGTCTTCAGGAGTGAGAGTTAGAAGATACTCCAGAAAAGGCTTCCGGTTTGGTTTGGGAGGATATGCCGGATATCGATTAGGTGCTCATACTAAATTCAGATTTAAAGAAGATGGTAGTAGTGATCGGGACAAAGAGTCAGATAATTTCTTTCTTGAGAATTTCCGTTACGGCTTAAGAGGACAAATAGGATGGAAAGGACTGGAGTTATTCGTAATGTATGATCTGAATGAGGTCTTTGCCTCTGGCAAAGGACCGCAAAACCCCGATACAGGTGAGCCCGCAAAGTTGAATGCAATCACTTTTGGGGTTACTCTCTAATAGAAGAAAAAAGAATTCCAAAAAAAAGGGCTGCTCAATTCGAGTAGCCTTTTTTTATAGATTTTCGGCATGAAGAAGCTTTCGCTCCTCTTTTGTAAGTCGCATGACACGGATGATACGGTCTTCGGAAGGACGTAAGAATGAAAACTGAACTAGAACAGCGAAATATGCTAGAATAAAGAAATAATGTGCAGTTGACCACAGTCCAACCAAGGCCAAAATGCAGACACCTTCCAGGATCAGATATTTCTTAATCTCCACGTTTCTAAATTCAATTAATTTCTCTCTGAGCTGATCGAATGCTTGGTATTTTAGAAAGTTGCTCTTCCAAACGAACCATGATAAGTAAGTACATAAAGGAATAAGAAGAAATAGAAAAAACAATACCCAGGTTCCTGAAACTCTGGATTCACTGATTTCGGCAACCTCCAATTCTAGAAAAAGCAAGAAAAAGGGCGCAAGTGATAGCCCTATTATTCCATGATAAATTCGATAAATCTGATGATGGTAGTCGTCCCAGCTTTTAAAATTCAGAAACATATCCCAAAGTAAAACGATTCGCGTTAGAACCTTTTTAGAAATATTCTCGTATTTGCATATGATATCATTTTAATATCATAATAAATACATCTTATGGAATCTAAAGAAAAAAACATATCACCGATTTCGGGCTACATGGCATTATTCATCAACGCGATATTTCTAGGATGCTCTTTAGCTTTATTGATCATAACCAAGCAACCAGTTTGGCTAATACTTCTTTTGCCTTGGCTAATAATGATTCCGGGTTTCTTTTATGTAAATCCAAATGGATCAAGAGTCCTTGTTCTCTTCGGAGAGTATAAGGGGACTGTTAAAGAAAATGGCTTCTTTTGGGTCAATCCATTTTATGCTAAGAAAAATATCTCGCTAAGAGCACGAAATTTTGACAGTGAACGAATTAAGGTAAACGATAGCATAGGTAACCCCATCATGATCTCTGTTATACTCGTTTGGAGAGTGAGGGATACATTTTCAGCCGCATTTGAAGTGGATGACTATGAGAACTTTGTGAGAGTACAAACGGATGCTGCTGTTCGAAAAATGGCAGGAACCTATCCATATGATAATTTTGAAGATGATCAGTCCGAAGTCACACTTCGTTCAGGAATTAAAGATGTGAATGATCACCTCGAAACAGAACTTGAGGAGCGCTTAGCAATTGCAGGGATAGAAATCTTAGAGGCAAGAATTGGTTACTTAGCTTATGCGCAAGAGATTGCAAGTGCCATGTTAAGGAGACAACAAGCAACAGCAATTGTAGCCGCAAGGCACAAAATTGTTGAAGGTGCTGTGAGCATGGTAGAAATGGCACTGGATCAACTAGATGAAAAAGACGTAGTAGAGCTTGATGAAGAAAAGAAAGCAGCCATGGTTAGTAACCTAATGGTGGTTCTTTGTGCAGATAAGGATGTAGCTCCGGTAGTTAATTCAGGAACACTAAATCACTAGGCATGGGTCAATACAAATTTCTTAAAAAGAAAGGCTTGGAAAAGCTGGATTCGTTTGAAAGTAGAATTAATGAGGAAGCCACGAGAGGATGGAAGGTGGTTAATTTTGCCTTGGATAGTGGCGGCGTCATGGTTTTGATGGAAAGACAGAAATGAAGGGTAGAATTCTATACAAAGAGGTACAGTACTTCAGAAATACCTGGATATACTACCTAATCATTGGTATAGCAGTGCTTTCATTAGCAGGGGGTTTCATACCTATCATTATTCATGGAGGCAGTCCTGAGTCAATTGTCGGCATTTTTATGGTGCTGCTGGTTATCTCAGGTTTGCTGGTCTTGTTTGGCTTCTCTAAGCTAGAAACCACAATTGACGAAAAGACAATTTATTATCGGTTTCCTCCATTTGTAAATCGTGAGCAATCATTAGGGAAGAGTGATATTTCGGAGATTTTTGTAAGAAAGTACCGCCCAGTTTGGGAATATGGTGGTTGGGGCTACCGGATCAGACCAGGAAAGGGAAGGGCGATCAATGTCTCCGGAAATATTGGATTACAGATTGTAAAAAACAACGGAAAAGCCCTGCTTATTGGCACAAAAAAATCCGAAGAATTGAAAAGAGCAATTAAAAGACTGAAAGCTAACTGGGAAGTGGATGGCTAAGAAAAAACCCTTTGCATTAAGGCTAAACGAAGACACCATGAAAGCGCTGGAAAAATGGGCTACTGACGAGTTTAGATCAACCAATGGTCAAATCGAATGGATCATTGATCAAGCATTAAAGGCGAACAATCGATCAAAAAACAAGTAAAGCAACTAGGGTTAGCATATATCTTTAGCCCATCTCGATCTTGAGTCTGTCTGTTAATGGTTTTCCAACACAGGTAAGGACAAAACCATCATCAAGCTCTTCCTGCGATAGGCCTTCTGCCTCATCGATACTCGCCTTCCCTTCTAAGCACTTCCCCCTACAGGCAGTACATAAGCCACTTTGACAGGAATATGGCATATCCAGATCATTCTCCAGAGCAGCGTCCAGTATGGATGAGTTTCTATTTACAGTAATCTCATATTCTTCACCATCAAGTACAATCGTCACTTCACTCTCTTCATTTGGGGCGTCAATGATTTGACTTGGAGAAGTCTGACCCGCTTCGAAGCTCTCCATTCGAACTTTCTCTTTGACAGCCCCGGTTTCTGGTAAAACTGCCGAGACTAAATCCATCATAGGCTGCGGCCCGCATATGAAGATTTCAGTTTCGGAATCGACACCAATGCTTTTGCTGATTTCCAAAATCATTTCCTTTGTGGGCCTTCCATTGTAGTCGGCGGCTCCATCTTCTAAAATATGGATTGCTTGAAACCTACCACGATGGCTTTCCTGCAGTGAATTGATAAGATCCTTGAATATGACATATTCCTCACTCCTATTTCCATAAACCAGAACAACCTCACTTTTTGGTTCTTTGCTTAAAATAGTTCTTAAAATCGACATTAACGGCGTTATACCACTGCCTCCACCAAAGAAAACAGCCTTGCGGATTTGATCTTCGCTGTAGCTCGTTGTGAACAAACCCATAGGCTCCATGATTTCAATAGAGTCACCAACCGAAACATGTTCATTTAAATGATTCGACATGGCTCCACCTTCCACTCTCTTTACAGTCACAGCAGGATATTCATCCTCAAAAGGAGTCGTGCAGAGAGAATAGGCGCGCCTGATCTTTTTACCATTGACCTGTCTTATGATCGTTATGAATTGACCAGGTTCATAGTTAAAGTTTTCTGGCTTCTCAAAGACAAGATTTACTGCATCTTTAGCGACGTTGACCACCTCTCTTACCCTTAATGTATGGTACCTATCGTCTTTCTTATCTTTCTTCTTTTTGAACAGTGAAAAAGCCATATTATCAAATTTTGGCGGCAAAGTTAATCTTCATATGAAGGCTCACCAACTTATTACTTGCCTCATAATCATGTCGACAAGAAATAAGTTTATGAGACATCTATGAGTAAACTTTGAATCATTTAAAACTTATCTTGCTAGTAAACTTGTTAAAGTAATTTTGTGTTCGATAACAACTTAGATTCATGAACTTTAATTCACTAGAGGGGATATCTCCGATCGATGGTAGATATAGAAAAGCAACCGAAGAATTAACTAACTACTTCTCCGAAAAAGCACTTATTCAGTATCGAATTAAAGTAGAGGTACAGTATTTTATTGCACTCTATGAATCCGGAATATCCCAGTTATCTGAGTACGATCCTTCCAAAAACGAGGCTTTGGAAGCCCTCTACAAAGAGATTTCGCTAGAAGATGCTGGAGCAGTTAAGAAGATAGAGCAAGTGACCAATCACGATGTAAAAGCGGTAGAATACTTTATCAAGGAAAAATTCGACGCATTCGGCTTATCAAATTTCAAGGAGTTCATCCATTTTGGACTGACATCTCAAGATATCAACAATACAGCCATTCCTTTGTCCTTAAAAGACGCTTTTCAACAATCATTGCTTCCAAAGCTCAATGAGATTAAAGATGAATTGGCGAATAAATCCCAAGCATGGGAACAGCTGCCCATGCTAGCAAAAACGCACGGGCAGCCAGCATCCCCTACGCGCTTAGGTAAAGAGATAAAAGTCTTTGTTGTCAGGCTGGAAGAACAAATAAAATTGCTAGAACAGATACCATTTTCAGCAAAATTCGGTGGTGCTACAGGCAACCTTAATGCGCATTTTGTAGCGTATCCGGAAGTGGACTGGCACAAATTTGCTGATCAGTTTGTCTCCGAAAAATTAGGACTGAAAAGAAGCTACCCCACAACTCAGATTGAGCACTACGACCATCTTGCCGCATTCTTCGATGGGTTAAAGCGAGTGAATACCATTCTGATCGACCTCAGTAGAGACATTTGGCAATACATCTCCATGAATTATTTCACCCAGACCATCACAAAAAATGAAGTTGGGTCATCAGCAATGCCGCATAAAGTCAATCCGATTGATTTTGAAAATGCTGAAGGGAATCTAGGTATTGCCAATGCGCTCTTTGAGCACCTAAGCATTAAACTCCCCATTTCCAGACTCCAAAGGGACCTTACTGATTCAACTGTACTAAGAAATATTGGAGTTCCAATAGCGCATACGTTCATCGCGCTGGCATCACTAAAGAAAGGTCTTTCCAAAATAAAAGCCAACGAGAAGGCCATTGCCAGCGATCTAGAAGACAACTGGGCTGTAGTTGCAGAAGCGATTCAAACTATTTTGAGAAGAGAAGGCTACGAGAACCCGTATGAAACGCTCAAAGAACTGACAAGAACAAATGAGAAAATTACCAGCGAATCTATCGGTTCTTTTGTTCAAAGGCTAAACGTATCGTCGGAGGTAAAAGACGAACTCATGAAAATCACTCCGTACAATTATGTTGGTAGATGACTATTGCTGACCTGCAAGGAGATATAGAACAGCCATCCTGACTGCAACTCCATTCTCCACTTGCTGCAAAATAATTGAATGATCAGAATCCGCAACGTCACTAGAAATCTCCACTCCTCTATTAATCGGACCCGGATGCATGACAATAATTTCTTTATTAAGGGAATCCAACAATTGTTTGTTTACACCAAAAAATCGAGAATATTCCCGTAAGGACGGAAAATACCTCATTTGCTGTCGTTCTAACTGAATTCTGAGGATGTTAACCACATCACACCACTCAAGCGCTTTGCGGACATCTGTCTCTACCAAGACACCCAATTCTCCAATGTGTTTGGGGAGAAGCGTTGTGGGACCACATACCATGACTTTGGCTCCAAGTGTTTGTAGCGCAAAGATGTTTGACAGCGCCACCCTCGAGTGCAAAATATCACCAAGGATTACCACCTTCTTTCCTTCCACACTACCTACTTTTTCTTGGATAGAAAAGGTGTCTAGCAATGCCTGAGTAGGATGTTCATGTGTGCCGTCGCCTGCATTGATAATACTGGCATCAATATGCTTGGACAAGAAATGAGGCGCTCCAGGACTAGAATGCCTCATCACTACCATGTCAACTTTCATTGCCAAAATATTATTTACTGTATCGAGTAGCGTTTCTCCTTTCTTTACGGAACTGCCAGAAGCAGAAAAGTTGATCACATCCGCCGATAGCCTTTTCTCAGCCAACTCAAAAGAAAGTTTAGTTCGAGTTGAGTTCTCAAAAAATACATTGGCAATCGTGACATCTCTTAAGGAAGGAACTTTCTTAATCGGGCGGTTTATAACTTCCTTAAAGTTGACGGCTGTATTAAAGATGAGTTCAATTTCCTCTCGATTAAGGTTCTTAATGCCCAGGAGGTGTTTTGTTCTTAATTGACTCATTCTTCTTTTGTGATTAACCAAATGTTGTCTTCTTCTCCCTCCTCCGTGAGCTCTACCAAAACTCTTTGAGATTGGATGGTATTCACCTTTCTTCCAACAAAATCTGCTTTGATGGGGATATGTCTACTATAAAGCCGATCTATTAGCACAAGCAATTCCACTTTTGAAGGCCTGCCAAAGGTATTCATTGCATCCAGTGCTGCTCTGACGGTCCTTCCCGTAAAGAGGACATCATCGACAAGAATTACATTTTTGTTCTCAATTAGAAACGGAATCTTCGTTTGGTTGGGAGCAATTGGTTCGTCCCTTCTTCTAAAATCATCACGATGAAAGGTGGTGTCCAGATACCCTAACTCTATTTCACTTGACAAAAGGGTATTAAGCTCCCTGTGGATTCGTTCCGCCAGGAAGACTCCTCTTGGCTGCATTCCAATAAGAACAGTATTAGTAAAATCATCATGCACTTCAATAAGTTGTCTGCACAATCTAGCGATTGTGACGTTCAGAAGTTTACTATCAAAAAGCAGGCGCTTTTGCATGATTTATTGGCAAAAGTAATAATTGACTTATAATACAAAGGAATAATAGATTGGAACTAGCACTTTGTCTTCGTTACTGCCCAAAATTTAGTTTGGCTCCTGATTCAAATTATATTGTATTTTATTCAGGTAAAACACTTTACGCTGCACCTTCTCCGCTTGTGGGTTGCGAATTGCTTGCTCGCCATATGCAAACAATGTTTGACCATACCAAGACATAATCTTCTCAACTGAGGGATCCTTTGTTTTGACTTCATCAGACTCAAAAGACAATCTTACCGGATTAAAAGTACGGCCTTCCAATACCTCATCCCCATCTATTATCTTGGAACGTATCTCGTTTTCCTCTAGGTACATGAGCACCACTTTATCACCACTGCCACTCACAGCCACATTTTCATCAAGTGTATAGCTAAGTATATCCTCAATTTTGAATGTATGATCCCAAAGAATATTGCAATTTCGATCAAATCCCACTACCACTGCATGTGTATACTTATATCCCAAAAAATATGGATTACGAAAC
Organism: uncultured Roseivirgaceae bacterium; assembly: GCA_964591785.1. Lineage (GTDB taxonomy): Bacteria > Bacteroidota > Bacteroidia > Cytophagales > Cyclobacteriaceae > Ekhidna. The sequence continues at coordinate 1,841 of CAZQDI010000133.1, read as the reverse complement.
TGAGGCACTTGAGTACTTGTGATCCCATAACCTGCAAAGGAAGAGCCGGCGGTAGTATAGTTATACCTTGGGTAAAATGCTTCACCTATCAAAACATAGTGATCATCACGCTCCAAAATTTCATGAACATGTAGTCGATAATTAAATTTCTTAATCTTCCCTTTTGATTTTTTTCTCTCAATACGCCTCAGTATTCGTTCCTCTCTGCGAGGGTTTAAATGATCCCAAAAGTTATTCAGCTCTGCAAAAGGATAATACTTATTAAACTGTTGTTGTCCATTAATAAACTTACTTAAGTAGAACCCTTGGCTGTATTGCAGTGATTTCTTCGAGTGCGTTCCTGCCAAATATTGAAGTCCCCCAGAAAATGTGGTACTAGCCCCATCAAGTAAGCTCTTTTTTTCTCCTGGATCAATCAAATTGTCCTGAATAACGTCTCCTCTATCATTGAAGGTTTTCACCCTTATTGTAAATTTCTTATTGCGCATTTTCTGAGATAAAATCACAGTAAAGAGCTTAGATCTTTCATCTACCACTAGATCAAGTATGTCGTTCTTGTTGTCATAGAATCCCGGAACAACTCTCGGCACCCGATTGTTGATATTGTAGGTAATTACGACTGGTCTGTAGTTGGCATATCCTGCGAGGAGTAACGTTTCTCCAACCGATTCAAAATGAGTAATATCGATCGGAAACACCGTAGTTAAATCGTAGGTCCTCAGTTCGTCAGAGTTGGTATCTAATTGATACACCAATAGATCCTCGCTTCGATAGAAGTCTTTGTTAAATAGTAGATAAAAACTTCCGTCAAAATATTCATAGCCGATGAATGATCCACTAGCAGGAATGATGTCAGCTCTGGACCAAACAACATTAAAGGCAGTATCAACCAAGTGAATGTTCCAAATATTTCCACCCCCACGAGCCGACTCGTTGGTTTCTTCAACAACCAATAATCCATCTGTGCCGCCTGGTACCACATAAAAATCTCCACCATCTTCTTTCTTCTCGAACTCAATTCTATGAGGTTGGGTAATGACAGCACTTGAATCTCTTTTTCTGCGTTGGGCAGAAAGTGCCATTGGAAGAATCAAAAGGAAAAGAAAATATCTTACCATACTACTCATGAACAACTTTTAATCACAACTACCCTATGTTCTATGTTAACAATTAAATTATCGAATTGATAGATGATTTACAATCTTATTAACTTCAAAAGTCCAAAATTCTTCGTAGACGGAATGAAGACTCTTTATGTAGTAAGGCATGCCAAATCATCTTGGGCTTTTGACCTGGCGGATCACGACAGACCATTGGGGAAGCGTGGCAGGAAAGATGTGGTGAAAATGGGAAGTTATCTTAAGGAACATCATTCGATACCTGACCTCCTGATTTCCAGCACTGCTAGTAGAGCATTTTACACTGCACTTCACTTATGTGATCAAATGAAAATCGATGAGGGTAAGATACAATTGTCCAAAGACCTTTTCCATGCAGGACTATTTGAAACCATATCCATTATACAAAAAGCACCAGATTGTGATACGCTCGCAATTTTTGGTCATAATCCTGGTTTTACAAGCGTGGCCAACGCTCTGGCCAATTTGCAGATAGACAACATACCAACCTGTGGTGTTGTAGGCATTTCATTCGAAATCGAACGATGGCGCGATCTGAAAGAAGGACTGGGGAAACAATTGTTTTTCAAGTACCCAAAAGGACTTCCATCATAAAATATACCTACTCAAGTCCTTGTCTTTAACCAGGCTATGCAGTTTCTCAGTCACCTGATCTTTGTCAATAAGAATTTTGGCGTTAGGGCCAATTGTGTCAGGTATATC
>CAZQDI010000132.1:0-11539 GCA_964591785.1 uncultured Roseivirgaceae bacterium | reverse complement strand
GTGCTTGCTCGTCCATCTGCAGAATTGATTGCCTAAAGAGAGATGTTTTGACAAGAGCGGCACTTCCGCTGATTTCAAGAACGCCTCCCAATTGTATTTTACCTTTCCTTAACATAAGGTCATTGTACTTCTCCGAAATGGCATCAAACAACTGGATTCCTTCGGTGGTCTTCAATGGCTTACGAGCACCCTGGATCACGTGATACTTTTTTACCGGTACTTCGCTGAGACGGTCAAAAAAGCGCTCGTCAACAATATTGTCTTTGTCCAATATCATGGTGTAGGAGTGAGTAGACTCATCTAAATGTTCATTGCATAGGTATTGAAGCGCATGCCGATAACTATTGCCTGGGAGGTGGTCAAAACTTTTATGCACATATTGATACTTAAACTGCTTGCAAGCATCAATCATCTTCTGATCGGTATGTTGAAACAAAATAAAGACATCAATCGCATGGTCTTTCTTGGCTCTTTCAAGGCTCTTCAAAACCTGGATAAAGATCCTGTCTGGTTGATAAGCAGGCAGGAGCACTTTGATGGTGGGCAGTGCATCTGGACGGTATCTTTTTCCTCTGAAGGTATATCCTGCAGCAACCAGGATGATTCCATAAACCGAAAAGAACAATAACATGCATGTGATGGTGGTGCCAATAGGTTCCATTTTTCTTTTTTTTACTTTAGAAATCTGATAGTTCTTCTTCGAAAGTATGGAGCTGGAAAGGCTGAAATTTGAGAATGCGTCTGGTGGCAGAATTAGCCGGTCAACTGACCGTATTGGTCGGTGAGTGAAAAGAAGGGTTTGGGGGTTTGTTGGCCGTTAATCCTTGGCACATGTTTCAAATATCTGCGCCATAAATGATCAGAACTCTTTTGATTACGGCATCAAAAGAGGCTTTCATTCAGCTTGGGTTGAAGGCTTAATTATATCCAGGAAAGATCCCTATGCAAAATCTTTTTGATTATTCTTCTGATCCGATTTCTTCTTTTTGGAAGCTCCCCAATGTAGCTATCCATATATTCAGGAAGTAGGTTACTTAGGATGAAACCTCGATTATTAACTACTTCTTTTGCATAAGTGTTGACAATACGTTCATCTGCAACGGATTTGATCCTCCCAAGGGTAAAGTGTAAGAAGCTGCAGTCAGCCATTTCTGCTACATTAATGCCGTCATCTGAAAACTGAAGTGGAGGGGTTATGCAAATTACTCGATCATAACGGAGGCGAGCCTTGTTCAATTCTTCAGTTAGCTGATCTGGATCACCGCTCAGGTGGAGGATGACAATGTCTTCTTTTGGCCAGTGTGCTTTTAGCTCTTTTGCCAACACATCTACCTTGTCTCCCAATGTTAGTGCATTCAGTGCAATGACTTTACTCGTTCCAATTGCCTTTGAAATTTTCTTTAGTCCTTCTCTTTGTATGAGGCTAAGTGCCTCAGAAAGAATCGGGTCTTTTTGATCCTTGGGGTAAGATGGTAGTGCAGCCACTACGTTGTTATTCATTCGGAATTCAAACGTAGCAACATCTTTGATCCGATTGTCGATCAAGTAGTTTATGACGATGAATGCAAACAATAGAACAAAAACGGCAGCTCCGCCAGAAAAGATAATCAGGTTTGTTTTCGATGGCAGGGGTTCCACAGGGAATTCGGGCTGATCTACAAGCTCCAACTTGCTTGAGGTGGCACCCACTTCCAACGATTCAGTCATATTTAATTTGTTGAGGAACAACAGGTAAGACTTTTGGGCAGTGGAGATCTCATCTCTTAGGGTAGAGATAGCAGATTCAAATGGAGCGAAGTAAGCGGCATACTTCTTGACCCGCGTGATTTCCTTCTCCAGCTCGATTAGTTCATCCTCTAATCGATCAGCCTTTACACTGAAATCAATGAACTGCTTAGTCATGTCAGTATGGACCATGGTTGGGTCATAGATCGCATTTTTACTCATCTCTTCAAGGTTTTCTTTGATGCTATTGTGGTTTTGATAGATGTCCTGTTGCTGCTGAATAAGCTTGCTGTAGTCAATATCTCTTTGTAGGTGTACCAGTTTCAGATCCTGGATGGTGTAGACTTCCTCCTTCTTTTCCAGGACCTGCTCATTGATGTCGCGTTGCACACCCGCAAATTCCCTACTATCAATGCCTGCTTTCAGAGAGGTCTTTGCCTGATGGGTTGAAGCGATCTGCTGTCGTATCGTACCTCTTAATTGTTCCAGGTCTACCTGATAGGTGACGATTGCCTTGGTGTGCTCGTCCAGGTTTATGATGTTGTTGCGGACCTTCAGACTTTCCAATTCTTGCACTTTTTCGTCTAGTTCCTTTTTTGCTTTGCTGACTAATTCTTCCATGACAGCTTTCTGCTTTCCGATGTTGCGTTTACTGATGTGGCCCATTTCTTTGATCAGCAGTTCGTTGAGAATATTGCTGATGTAAAATGTTTTTCGTGCGCTATTGCAGGTCAGCTTTATCTCCAGAAAATTTGAGCTATGGACCCTTCGGACTGAGATCGCATCCATGATCGATTCTGAGGACAGCTTGGAGGCCTGATAAAACTCTTTGATTACCAATTCGACTTCGGAATCATTCAAGTAAGGTGTGCGTTGGTCGGCCAAGATCTCCTGAAGTATTGTTTTTAGTACTGAATCCTTCTGGCTAGGCCAGTCATACTCATAGATACTTGTAGTCCCGTTGATATGATCCAGGGCGATACGAGCTTTGACCTTTTCAACCAGCTTTCTGGACTTAACTATTTCGAGAGTGTTTTGAAATTCGATATAGATCTCATTCAGACTAAGACTTTTTCCATTAACGTTCGTACTCTCCCCACCAAAATCGTATAGGAATTTAGAATTTACTTCGTACTTCCGGGGCTGATCTTTGGTTAGGTACCACAAAGACAGCATGGCCGCAAGTGGAAGAATAAAAAGCAAAAGAGTATTCTTAAGAACTAACCGAACGATTTGATTGAAATGATTCATCTCAGTCTTCCATTAATAGTTCTAGTTCATACTTCAACTTCATGACCATATTTTCGACTTCCAGAAGGTTCATTCTGTTTTGCATTACTCCCGAAAGTATCTGATTGTATTCTGCATTTGAGATGACCCCACGTTTGAAATCCTGGTCAGCAACGTGCTTCAGCTCACTAGAGATCATGAGGTTATTTTCATTGAGGATATATGCTTCCAAAGCAGATTGGTAGTCTAAGAATCTCTTAATAACATTGATTTTGATCGTTTTTCGTAACTTCTGAAAATCCATTTCTTGCTTTACTACCCGATATTGAGCTCGTCTAATCCTGTTTTGTTGTCCGATTAATTCAAAAGGACTGATTAGTAGGGTTACTGAAGCGTTTGATAGGATGGAGAACTGTGTGCTACTTGATTCTTGAAAAGTAGAAGGGGTGACATTGTAGCCAAGCATATTGACACCTACGGTCAATGATCGCATCCAACTACGACTTTCAATCTTCTTTTCTTCTTCTAATGATGCGATTTCGGTTTCTACCATTCGCAGGTCGTAAGACGATCTTAGGACTTTTGTCACAATGGTATCAATCTCTGATTCATTGATCAACAGCGCTTGAATACGTAGCATTTCCTGAGATGAATCAAAGCTTGGATTTTGCCCATTCAGGCTTTTTGAGAGCGTCAGCCCCCATAAAATGATGAATAGTCTTAGACGGAAGTGTTGGTTCATGATTGAAAGTGTTTTCATGTGTTGTAATAAGTGGCATTGCTCGAAACTAGATAGACCCATTTCCACATGCTGTATTAAGCGTTCAATGGTAGAAAGACTGGGTCCATAAGGGCGGAAATGACGTTAATTAAACCTTTGAGACCCACCATGGACTTCACACATTTTCTTTTTGAATGGCGGCAAGGGGAGTTCTGAAGAGTATCCAAAGATCAAAAAAGAAGTTTCGTTTTTTTGCGTACAACACATCTCTGATTTTTCTTCTGACTCCGGAAACGTTGCCCTTGCCGCGATCTGTGACTTGCCAATATCCCGTGATCCCCGCGGGAGCCATGAATCGCTCAATGAATCGATCTTCAGTTACTTTTTCGGCCTCGTAAAGCGGCAAAGGGCGATTCCCTACCAGCGACATTTCACCTCTTAGGACGTTCAAAAGTTGGGGTAACTCATCAATACTTGTTTTTCTAATGAACCTACCTACATTAGTAATTCTTGGATCATTCTTTACCTTAAAGAAAGAACTGTTCACCTCCAATTGGTTTTCGGTTAGCCATTGACGTTCATTCATGATTCCATGATCAGCAACTCTGATGTTTTCCCATTCTATTCTAGGTTCTTGGATTGATTTAATTGATGCGTTGACAGTCCCGTACTGACTTTGAGCTTTTAGTGTATTGACCTGCTTGTCAGCATTCTGATACATGGACCTGAACTTGAAGAAAGGGAAGATCTGATAGTTTACTCCAACCCTCGGTTGGTAGTAAAAGATCTTTCCTTTTGACTCTAGCGAAATAGCAATTGCAACCACTATAAACAGAGGGGCTAGTACAATGAGAAGTATTGATGCGAAAACAATATCAAAAAGGCGCTTCGATAACGGAATTTTATAATGCATGAAAGTACCCGTTAACTTGAGGAGCAGTCGATAATGCATTCCTGATACGTGCCTTAAGTTCCTTTGGATTAAAAGGTTTGACCATGAAGTCAATGGCTCCTTGCTCCAGGCAGGCTATTTTCTGGCCTGTATCACAAGAGCCAGATAAGATCATCACGGGAATTATCGGGTCTACCTTTTTTAGTTCCATGGTAAATTCCAAACCCGTTAAGTCTTTGCCGAGGTAATAATCCGTCACAACACAATCAGGAGCTACGAGCCCCGATGACAATTCTTCTAAAGCAGTCGAGGTTGATTGATAGGTGATGACTTCATTGCTGTCGCTTAAGTAGGATTTTAAAAAATTCAAGATCATCGGGCTATCGTCAATAGCAACAATAATTGGCTTACGTCTGATGTTTTTGTAATTCATTTTTTTGCTACAAAACTTTCATCAATACGCCTAGCAAAAGGCTCCAATAGGGCGACTTGCTGGTTTCATGGGTTGATTGAATACTCATGTCAGACGAATACCCTGCATGATGAATCACTACAAGGCGCATTGGAAAAAGATGGAGATTTACCAATCAACCCTTAAAATGTGTCATTCATCGTCATTTGCCGACACGTAACCTTTAGATCCCTTTGATTAGCTCCAAAATTATTTATCGCATGTATTTAGCAAATCAGTCTGTATCCCAACTTGTTAATCAATTAAAGCCTGACGTGATAAACCTCCTGCTTTTTGCTGAAAAAACAGAAGTAGAAATCCAAGAAGTCATTGATTGGGCCAATCGAAATGGAGTGAAAATTGCCGGCGGCATTTTTCCCATGGTGATTAATGAACAGAACCACCATGAGTCTGGATGTATACTTAAGGCTGTAAGAGGAAACCATGATCCTGTCATTGTGCAAGGAGTCGGAGGTGGAAATTTAGATTTTGAATTACCTGAATTACAAGATGGAGATAAATCCTGTCTGGTATTTCTGGATGGTCTGATGGTAAACATCGCAAGGTTTTTGGAACGTCTCTATGAGCAGTATTGGAATAAGGTGGATTATGTAGGAGCGGGTTGCGGATCGTTGAGTTTAAAGCAGACCCCATGTGTTTTCGATAATTCTGGGGTTTACCAGGATGCAGCATTGGTGATTTTATCATCAGGTGAGATGAAGCTAGGAGTGAAGCATGGTTGGCAAAAGATCGCAGGACCATTCGTCGCCAATAAAACAGATGGAAACAAAGTCTATGAATTGAATTGGCGTCCGGCGTTTGAAGTTTACAAAGAAGTGGTGGAGGCCCGTTCAGAAATCCGCTTCCAGGATTCTGACTTTTTCAGTATCGCGAAAGGTTTTCCTTTTGGAATTTATAAGGAGGGAAAGGAGGAAATTGTCAGAGATCCGATCTTGGTAGATGAGGATGGTGCATTGGTGTGTGTTGGGAATGTTAGTCAGAATGTTTCTTTGAATATCCTACAGGGTGATCATCAGAAGCTAATCGAAGGTGCTTCTGCTGCCGCATTGGAATCTGTGGATTCCTCAACCAAGGATTTGCTAATTGTAGATTGCATATCCAGAGTACTTTATCTTGAAGACTCATTCGACAAGGAACTTGAGGCTGTCAAAAAAGTGATACAAGAATATGGGGGTAAGGTTGGTTCGGAGGGTGTTTTGTCTATTGGAGAGATTTCTTCAAGTAAGGAGGGTTATCTTGAGTTATATAATAAGACCATTGTTGTATCTTCATTTCATTAATGGATAAGACTGTTGACCTTCTTACGTTACTTTATGAATTAAGTCTAACCAACACAAAGCATCAAAATCCCCAGGATACCGCCAGGAAATTCATCAAAAAGTTTCTTGCAAGGAAGTCGCTGCAGTACGGTGCTCTTTGGAAGACGGAGGCAGTAACTGAAGAAAAAATCATTTTCTCGAATGTCTATTCGATGCCGGCTCAATCTTTCAACTCGATTGTCAGCAGGCGTAAGGTCAATGAGCTCTTTTCCGACTCAATGCTTCAAGAGATTGATCATTCCCTTTTTGGTGCAAGTCTGACTGGCCGTTTTATCTATTTCAAATTAGGTGATTTCGGTCTATTGGAGTTTTTTGATGATGGCAAGACCAGCAATTTCAATAAGAATTCCTTTTATCCATTTATAGACGTAATCAGTCAATTTGGGACCAACCTAGAAAGTAGCTATGCGTTCCAAAGCCTCGAAAACGAAATTAAGCTTCGGCAAAACGCACAGCAGTCCTTAAAATCGAACGAGGAGAAATACATGCGAATCATTGATAATATCAAGTTGGGACTGCTGGAAGTTGACAATAATGACATCATACATTATGCAAATTCGTCTTTTTTAGAACTGACAGGCTATTCTCTTCAGGAAATTGTAGGAAAAAGTGCGACAGAGGTTTTTATCGATAAAAGTGATAGCAGGTCACTTGATTTGATCTCAAGTCAGAATTCACGTCGCCAGGAAGGTAAATCTGATAGTTATGAAATTAAAATCTTGGATAAAGCTGGTCACGAAAAGTGGGCGATCATAAGTGGAGCGCCAAATTATGACCATTCCGGAAATTTAATTGGATCGATTGGCATTCACTTAGATATTACAGAGGAGAAAAAGCTCCGAGAGGAAAATGAGTTCAAGAATACGCAGTTACAGAAACTATTTGAGAAATCGCTCGATGGATTGATTTCTATTGATCATTTGGGGAGGGTTTTTGAATGGAGTCCTCAGGCAGAGGAAATTTTTGGCTACACCAGTGAAGAAATTAAAGGTAAAGAGCTTAGCCAAACGATCATTCCTCACGTACATAGAAGTGCCCACAAAGAAGGAATGGCCTCCTATATGAAAAGTGGGCATGGCCCAGTACTTAATAAAAGAATTGAAATTACAGCCCTAAAAAAAAGCGGGCAGGAGTTCCCAATCGAGCTTACCATATTTCCCCTGAAGTTTAAGAATGAACATTACTTCACAGCTTTTGTCCGGGACATTACAGAAATAAAAAAATCAAAGCAGAGCATGGAGAAGGCGCTGGAACGCCAGAAAGAGCTGAATGAAATGAAATCACAGTTTATCTCTATGACATCTCATGAACTCCGAACGCCATTAACCACGATTAAGACTAATACGGAACTATTAAACTATCAGCTAAATCAGCAGCGAGAGCCTGATCGTGATAAGTTGCTGAAGAATATTGAACGGGTAGATAACAACGTCGAGCGTTTGAATCACCTAATTAACAACATCCTAATGATTGGGAGGTTGGACTCTCAGAAAGTACCTTATGACCCGGAGAAAATCTATGTTTCCGACTTCATCCATGGGACCATTCTTCCCGATTTTCATCAAAGAGGTTACCCAATTCCGTGTCGTGTAAATGGGGCAAAGTACCAGCATTTAATTGACATCAAATTATTCGCGCAAATCTTGAATAATCTCATTGAAAACGGGATCAAGTACACCAAGAATGATGAACAGGTCCCAGAGATCGAAATTAATTATGGAGATGAATTGGAAGTACGAATTTCCGACCATGGGATAGGCATCCCGGAAGCAGACCAAAAGAAGCTTTTCAAAACATTCTTTAGAGCTTCAAATGTGGGGAATATACAGGGTACTGGATTGGGATTGGCGATCGTTCAGGATTATATCCAAATCCTCGGAGGAAGCATAGATGTAGAGAGTAAAGAGGGCGATGGTACGACGTTTATCATTAAATTTCCTAAAAAATAAGATATGTAATGGCTGGCAAAAAGATCTTAATTGTAGAAGACGATCCTGAAATAGCAGCGTCACTTAGTGACATGTTGGAGCTACTTGGTCACGAAGCGATCGGAATTGCAGATTCATACGATCAAGCCATCAGTCATCTTGACAATAAGTCGATAGACCTGATCCTATTAGATATTCAGCTGAAAGGAAATAAGACGGGAATCGATGTGGCTGCCCAAATTGGCGATCGCTTTCCCTATGTTTTTACCACTGCATTTGCAGATGAAGATACCGTAAGGAAAGCCTCCGAACAGGGACCATACGGATACATCGTCAAGCCATATGGAATGAAAGATATCAATCCGGCGGTCGAAGTAGCCATTTCAAACTTCCAAAAGAACAAAACCTTAGGATCTGACCAGGCAGAATTTTTTTCCAACAATCACTTATTTATCAAGGCCAACTCGAGACTGATCAGAATAGATGACGATGAAATTCTGTATATCGAGGCAAAAGGTGACTATGCCCTTTTCAAAACAAAAGAAAAGGGATACATCGTGCACACGACTTTGAAAAATGTGATGGATAAAATGAATCCCAGGCGCTTTTTAAAGGTTCATCGATCTTATGTGGTCAACTTAGATAAGATCAAAGACATTGAAGATTCCAGTATTCAAATTGAGGATAAGATCATTCCGGTTAGCAGACAACACAAACCAGAGTTGATGAGCCGAATTGATCTTATTTAGCTCTATACCACTTACCTGTCCATTTCTTCCGTTGAACCTGTAAGGACGGTCAGTTGACTTAGAATCAGGCAAAATGGCTTTTTCATCGTGATTTTTGAATCATATACCAATTAGAAAAACTATGAAAAAGGCCAAAACGACGCACGTTCAGATACCAAATAATACAGATCAATTTTATCTATTAATAGATACTGTTCAGGAAGACATTATTTCCTCTGGTAAGAAAAAAGCTAGAAGTTTCTCAGCAGCATTCAAAAATGGAATCACAGCTTTTAGCTGTTTAGTATTCTGGCTGGCCTTCATGATCCTGGGCGATCATCTTGATTCCTGATTGTACTATGATCAGAAATCATAAGAATGCATTCAATACCTATTGAGAAGCAATGCTGTTGAAAAACAAGAAATTAATTTGAGTTGGCGAACGTAGGGTGTTTAGTAATGAGTCGGTACCAAGTAACCGGCTCTTTTTTTTGCTCCTGCTTTAAGATACACGCTTTCCTTCCATCTACTACTCAGGGAACACTTCTTCTTTCGTTTGGGGTCTTCCGGAATTGTGCCAATGAGGAAACTGGTAAGTGGAGGAGTTGCATTTTAGCCTGATTGCCAATGATCGTCTGAATTCAACCAATTAACATAGATCCCATTCCAGTGAACTTAAAAAAACTATCTATGGCTTTTTCTTTCCCAAATTCGTTGCATAATCAAAAAAAAGAAACCATGAAAGACGTCAAAATAGCTCTACTGCATTGTCCAAAATCATCAAGTTATAAGTTGATGAAAATGACTTCAGATTTGAATGAAGATGACCCTTGCATAATGTGGGTTTTTGACGCTTCCAGATTTAAAATGGCCATGAAGATCGTGAAAAACATGAACATAGCAGATAAGCTGAATACCATGGATATGGCATTCGGATAATGATAGTTAGATGTGGTTTGAACTTTGAAGCTTCGATCTTACAGAAGTCCAGACCTTTGTAATAAAAACTCCTTATTCCGACATTTTCTGATGAGCAATGACCAGCTTGATTTCGCCGTAGGTATAGGAGTTTGGTAACTGGGACTTGATTTCTCCCAGACCCACCGCATCTGACGCGAGTACTTTTAGAATCTTTTTCACTTTCTTATCGTCTACTAGTTCTTGGATCGGGAGAGTGCCATTTTCCACGAACTGGGCAAGGTGGCCCTCAATCGTACCTTGGACCAGGCCTCTATCCGATGCAATTTCCTTAATGGTCTTGCCTTCCTTGTATTGCTGAAAAGTGATTTCTGCTGTGGGAGTTTTATCTTTTTTCTTGGCAAGCTCTGAAGATCGAATGTTGAGTCTTTGGGAAGTGCTCGGCTGAAATTCGCTGGTTGGTGTCCCTCCATTTTGTAGCGTATCCACGATGAAGTTCATCCGTTCAATGTCTCGAACCTTCTTTACAAATCGCTCCTCCAACTCATGGAGTTCTTTGATGTAGGTTTTTACTTTTTTCTCTTTTCCTAGCTCTTGTCGATGGGACTGAATTTTTTCAGTCAGAGGAGACAGAATGCCCAGAAAGTAAACCTGCGCTTTTTTAGTACGATTCGATAGATGCCCGAGGTAGTCCTCCGTATGTAAGATTCGGTGGATCTCTTTGTGAAAAGCATCACCCACCTGCTGTAAGGGTAGGGTTTCTTGTACCAACTGGCGGGTCCATTCCCGGTGTTTTTGTTTGATTGATCGCTGTTCCTCTTTCGTAAAACTTCGCTCATGCGTCGTTAGGTCTCGGATTAATTGCGAGAAATCAAAAACGACCTTACCTAAATCAAAAAGAAAATGCTTTTGATCCGCTTTGAGGTTGCTTTCGAGCTCCTCCAGTTCCGCGGTTGTGGTATTGAACTTAGATAAGCTTTTGTCGATTCCGGGAGGGTTTTCAGGAAGTGGAGAAGATAAAACCAATCCGTTTAATGTGGTGAGACGAGAGAGTGCCACATAGAGTTGTCCGGGTGCGAAGGTGCCCGAGAGATCCAGAATGGCCTTTTCAAAAGTAAGCCCCTGGCTTTTGTGCACTGTGACTGCCCAGGCAAGTTTAATTGGAAAATGTTCAAAGCTCCCCAGGAACGTTTCCTCGATTTCACTACTTTCACTGTCCAGCGAATAACGTTTGTTCTCCCACTTGTATGGCGTCACCATCACTTCCGACCCGTCTTCAAACTGCACCCAAATCTCTTCTTCTGAAAGACTTGATATCAGACCGATTTTTCCATTGAAGTATTGGCCTTCATGAGTCGGATCATTCTTGATAAACATCACCTGAGCTCCTGCCTTTAGATGAAGCTCGGGAGCGGTGGGAAACATGCTGTCAGGAAAGTTTCCCTCGATGTGAGCGTGATAGGTGAATAGTGCTCCCTCAATCGCAGCTAGTTTTTGACTATTGAGTTTGTCTGCCCGGTAATTATGGGTAGTAAGGTGAATGTATCCAGTTTCTTCAGCTTGGTCAAAATCAGGATTGTAGTACCGGTTGAGGTACTGCAAGTCA
>CAZQDI010000131.1:0-11854 GCA_964591785.1 uncultured Roseivirgaceae bacterium | reverse complement strand
ACCAATTGAACAAAAGAGGGCTCTTTTATCAAGGCAGATCTTTTTCTTCTGTCATAATAGCCATCAAGCAGTTTACACTTTAAAAACAAGCCAAGTTCTCTGGGAGTCCAGTTAAACTTTGAGGCAACTTCAGGATACTTTTCAATTAGTTGTGTAGGGCTTAAGTAAATCATTTTTGACATAGCTAGACTTTTAATAATATTTGAAGAAATTTTATGAATATTCCAGCAAACATAGAAATAGGAGTTATTTTATTCAGCTTTATGCAATGTTTTCGTCAGCCTCATAAGCAAACCTTTCTACCTCCGAAACATGGATAGACCAAGTACCCCCAGGTCGATCCTGTCTAGCTTTCAGTTTTCCTGTGTTACAGTAATTAATTACCGTGCTATATTTCATTCCTGTTGTTTCTGAAAACTCCTTGGGAGAATAAAACTCTTTGGTATTTAGAGAATTCGAAACCACCCTACTAATGTCTGTGATTAATCGGTTGTAAAGCGCTTCCAGATCACGCCGTGTAACAATTTGATTGAGGTCTTCTGTAGTCATCTGTTATGGTCAAAAGTTCAGATGCTAAATAAGCCATCAATACATTACGCAAAAAGGCCAACCTCCCCCGATGGTACCCCACAAAGTGGTGAAGGGTGGGGTATGACCATATTCTATAAATCACTGGTTTACAGACTGTTTACAAATTCATTTTTTCAGAAAAAATTTTAAAAAAAGTTTTTGATTGATTCGGGGTTTCGGAATAGCTAACTTCGAAGACTTGAAAGAGATGAGTTGTGTGAGTTGATATTTTGCTTACTTATGGTTTAAAATATCAACCACTAATTTCTTGGCCCCGTAGTTCAATGGATAGAATAGGGCTTTCCTAAAGCTTAGATGTAGGTTCGATTCCTGCCGGGGCTACTTTTAAGAACAAAGATGTTTTTGTTCACTAATAGTTCACTAATTATTGATTTTAATTTATTATATATTTGATAATCAAATAGTTAAAGTCTTATTAAAAAAGTTTCCTAAACTCTAGATCCAGGTTCGAGTCCTGGTGAGGCCACAATAGCAACGTATTTTCAATAGATTTTGCTCAATAACAAACTAGAAAAATGAAATTATCCATTAACTCAGATAAAGCTCCAGAACCCATTGGTCCATACTCGCAAGCAATCAAAGCAAACAACACACTTTATGTTTCAGGGCAAATTCCGATAGATCGAGAAACCGGAAAACTTGTAGATGGCAGCATTGAAGAAGAGACCAAACAGGTAATGCTCAACCTTGGACATATTCTAATGGAAGCTGGGCTTAATTTTGAGCATGTTGTTAAATGCTCAATTTTCATAACCAGTATGGCAGATTTCACAAAAATCAACTCGGTATATGGGCAAAGTTTTGGCGATGTGCCACCTGCCAGAGAGACGGTGGAAGTCAGAGGTCTTCCCAAAGGAGTCAATGTAGAGATTTCTTGCATTGCTGTTTTTCCTTGAGTATTGCTCTCTAAAACTTAGATATTTAATAAGAACAGCTACAATGACATCCAGTAACGTGAGAGTTCGATTTGCACCAAGCCCAACAGGAGCACTTCATATTGGCGGAGTTAGAACTGCTTTGTTCAACTTTCTTTTTGCCAAAAATCAAGGTGGACGAATTATCTTAAGAATTGAAGATACAGACCAATCCCGTTATGTAGCTGGAGCCGAAAGCTACATTAAAGAATCCCTTGAATGGTGTGGCATCCATTTCGACGAGGGACCAGATCAAGGTGGAGAATTTGGGCCCTACAGGCAATCTGAAAGAAAGAGTATTTATCAAGAATATGCACAGAAGCTAGTAAACGAAGGAAATGCCTATTATGCTTTTGATACCCCTGAGGAATTAGACGAGATGAGGACTCGCTTAAAGGAAAATCGTGTTCTCAACCCTCAATATGATACGATGACAAGGTCATCAATGAAAAATTCGCTGACTTTATCAGATGGTGAGGTTCAGCAAAAGCTGAAAAACAACGAACCATATGTAATTAGGATCAGAGTACCGGAAAAAGAAGAGGTCAGGCTCAATGATATGGTCAGGGGATGGGTCATGGTACATACCGAAGCTTTGGATGATAAGGTAATCATGAAATCTGATGGCATGCCAACGTACCACCTTGCAAATGTTGTTGATGATCATCTAATGAAGATCACCCATGTAATTCGTGGTGAAGAGTGGCTTCCTTCTGCACCACTCCATGTGCTACTTTATCAGTTTTTGGGATGGGGAGAGGAAATTCCACAGTTTGGTCACCTCCCTTTGATTTTAAAACCGGATGGAAACGGGAAGCTTAGTAAAAGAGCAGCTGATAAGGCAGGTTTCCCCATCTTCCCCATGAATTGGGATAGTCCCGATAGTCATGAGGTTTCGGTAGGTTTCAAGGAGAGCGGGTTCTTACCAGAAGCCTTGGTCAATTTTCTTGCATTCCTCGGATGGAACCCAGGTACAGAGCAAGAAATTTTTTCAATGGAAGAATTGATCAAGGAGTTTTCAATCGAGCGAGTGAACAAGGCTGGTACCAAATTCGACTTTGAAAAGACAAGGTGGTACAATCAGCAATACATTAAGTCGCTTAATGAAACTCTTCTGACCAATTTTCTCATTGACGATCTGAAAAAAGAGTATTCAATAAAATGTGAAGTTGATCAGGCCATTAAGATTGTGAGGCTCTTACGAGAAAGAGTTACATTCCTTCATGAACTAGCCACCAAGTCAATCATTCTTTTCGAGGCTCCGGCGCAGTACGATGAAAAGGCGGTCAATAAGAAGTGGAATAATGATACCCCAAAAGCATTGGCTGTTTTTTTGAATGAGTTAAAAAAGCTGGATATAGTTAAAGCCGAACAAGCAAAATCATTATTTTGGACCACACTTGAAGCTAATGGATACAAGCCTGGTCAGTTCATGCAAATGCTCAGAGTTGCATTGACCGGACAAAGCTCCGGGCCTGACCTGATGGAAATAATTGAAATATTGGGCCCAAAAGAGGTCGAAAATAGAATTAATAAGGCAGTTGATGTGTTGTCAAACAAAAACCTATCATGAGCAAAAGACAAGAAAAAGCTAAAGTACATAAAGATCTAGAAGGACTTGACTTAAGTGTAGATTCCTTCGGTGAAATAAAGTCAAGCATGCCTATCGATCAAATCAATCAATTCTTAAACAAAAATGTTGAGGACAAGAAACTGAAGGATCGTGAGGATATGAACAATTTAGAGAAAGACAAATAGCGAATTGCAATGCCCAAATTAGGATTGATAAGGGAAGGTAAAGTTCCGATAGATCGAAGAGTGCCATTAAGCCCCACGCAAGCGCTTGAAGTGATTGAGAAATTTGGTGTAGAACTTGTCGTTCAGTCAAGCGAGGTTCGATGTTTCCCCGACGAGGACTATCTTGAGTTAGGAATTGAGGTTGTGGATTCAGTGGAAGACTGTGATGTGATACTTGGAGTTAAGGAAGTTCCATTGGAAATGCTTGCATCAAACAAAACCCACTTCTTTTTCTCCCATACTATCAAAAAACAAGAGTATAATAGGAATCTACTGAGAGCAATAATTGATCGAAAAATTCGACTTATTGATTGGGAAACTCTAACTAACCAAAACGGACATCGCATCATTGCTTTTGGGAGATGGGCCGGCATCGTTGGAGCTTATAACGGGATTTGGTCCTATGGAAAAAGATACAACCTCTTTGAAATAAGAAGAGCTCACGATTGTTTTGATTACAATGATCTCAAATCAGAGTACAAAAAAATCAAGTTACCACCTATAAAAATAGCGGTAACTGGTGGTGGTAGAGTGTCAAAAGGAGCAATGGAGGTCCTTCTAGGAGTAGGAATTCGACAGGTTACTCCTCATGATTTTCTGGAAAAAGATTACCGTGAGCCCGTGTTTACCCAATTGAATACAAGAGACTACCATAGTCGAGTCGGGAAAGGTGAATTTCACAGAAACGAATTTTACTCAAACCCGGAACTGTATGAAAGTGATTTTGGAAAATTCACAAAAGTAACGGACTTATTGATTGCAGGAGCTTATTGGGATCCAGCAGCACCTGTCTTGTTTAAGAGGGAGGACATCTTGAAAGATGATTTTGATATCCGGGTGATAGCGGATATTACCTGTGACATTGAAGGATCAATTCCTTCAACAAAACAGCCTAGCACTATTGAAGCCCCGATTTATGATTATAATCCAAGTGATGATGTCATTGAACAGGCACTTTCCGATGAAGGAAATATTACTGTGATGGCAGTAGATAACTTACCCTGTGAATTGCCACGTGATGCGTCGGAGAGCTTTGGAGATGAACTGATTAAGAACGTTCTTCCTGAGCTTCTTGGTAGCGATGAACAAGGAGTTATCGAAAGAGCAACCATCACAAATAATGGAAGATTGACAAGCCATTATTCGTATCTTCAGGATTATGTAGATGGCAAATAAAAGGCCATCACCTGCCGGTGATGGCTTAGCTCTCAGAAAATCTTCGATCAATCAAAGTCCTCTTCGAAGTCGTTAATGAGATCTTCAATGTCTGCAAGTACTGGCTCCAAAATTTCCTCTAGCAATTCCCTACTCCCATCCGAGTATAATACATAGGCTTCATCATTTTCAAAGATGATATCACCAATCTTTTCACCTTCCAGTAAAAGTTCAAGGTTGATAAAATCATTAAGATCGCTATTTTCTTCCTCTGCCGTGGGCACATCTACATTTCCCGAAACCTTCAAATTGTAGTACTGTACGAAGCCATCCAGTATTGCTGGCTCTTCCTTTCTTTCTGTTGCGAATTCTACATCCACATCAGCTCCAATGATTACCTCTCCGTCCAATTGGACAGAAGTGACTAGCGATGATGACTTGGGGAAGGTATTGTCAAACCCGAGTACGAATGTAAATGGAGAAACTAGCAATTCCACATCGGCCTTTCGTGGAAATCCAGTTTCAGTCCACTCAGCCGTAAAGTCCAATGAAACCATCAATTCGCCATCTACCTTTAAGTAGGCCTCAATGTCTGTGGGAACCTGATATTCATCGATGTAACCATCGATGTTTTCAGTTATTTGGACGAGATCCAGGCTTGAAATTTTCAACTCTGCGTTGTTCGTTATGGAGCCTTCAGTTGGAAACAGGACAATAAAAAAATCGGAAGCCGATTCATCAAACGATTCAGTCTCAGAATTCCATTCATAGAGTCCCTTAATATCATCGAATGAAAAAGGTTTTTCATCATCGCTTACTCTGGAGGAGGGTCCATAGACAAAATACTGCGCAATGAGATGCAATTGCTCTCTGACACCTTCTTCATATGACTTTCTCGCGGAAAAATCAAAGTCTTCTAGTAGATAAAGTAAATCGATAGCTCCACTTACCCCCTCTGATTCTGTTAGCCTCGTTACATCCGCAGATGCTTGACTAGCAAGAGCGTTCAACTCTGCTTTTGCGATGTCCGCATTGAGGTCCCCGTTACTAGTGGCTTCATCTTCACATGAAAGCATGCCCAGTGAAAAAGCGAGTAATGACAACCGTATGATATGTTTTTTCATGTATAAGTAGTTTGCTTAAATCGTGTTTGCATTTAACTACCTATGAGTCAAAAATAAAAAGCCAGACCCCTAAAAGATCTGGCTTTCTCAATATCAATCAGCTAAGATCTATCCATTCATGCTAACCAAAAACTCATCATTGTTAGCAGTACCTTTCATCTTACTAAGTAAGAACTCCATCGCCTCATTACTATTCATGTCGGACATGAACTTTCGCAGGATCCAGACCCTACTCAGTTCCTCCTTATCCATCAGCAAATCTTCCCTTCTTGTACCCGAAGCTGGAACATCAATTGCAGGATAAACACGTTTATTCGATAGCTTTCTATCAAGCTGAAGTTCCATGTTTCCAGTTCCTTTAAATTCTTCGAATATGACTTCATCCATTTTAGAACCAGTTTCAATCAAGGCAGTAGCAATAATGGTTAAGGATCCACCATTTTCGACGTTTCTAGCTGCTCCAAAAAATCTCTTGGGCTTATGTAGTGCGTTTGCATCAACCCCACCGGAAAGAATCTTTCCCGAAGAAGGGACAACTGTGTTATGTGCCCTTGCCAACCTCGTGATTGAATCCAATAGTATCACAACATCATGACCACACTCGACCATTCTTTTTGCTTTTTCGAGAACCATGTTTGAGACCTTAACATGCTTATCGGCTTGCTCGTCAAATGTCGAAGCAACTACCTCGCCCTTCACTGACCTTGCCATATCTGTCACTTCCTCCGGTCTTTCATCAATCAAGAGCACCATTAAGTAACACTCAGGATGATTTTCGGCGATTGCATTAGCTACATTCTTCAGAAGAACAGTTTTACCTGTCTTAGGTTGCGCCACAATCATCCCTCGCTGCCCTTTGCCGATGGGTGCGAACAGATCGAGTATTCTCGTAGAGTAATTGTCAGGTTTGGTGCTTAACCGTAATTTTTCCTGAGGGAAAAGTGGCGTCAGGTACTCAAAAGCCACCCGATCTCTAACTTCTTCTGTTGTTTTGCCATTTACAGTCTCAACTTTAAGAAGTGCAAAATACTTCTCCCCGTCTTTAGGTGGCCGTATTTGACCTCTTACGGTGTCACCGGTCTTGAGACCAAAAAGTTTTATTTGTGAAGGGGATACATAAATATCGTCAGGACTGGCTAAGTAATTATAATCGCTAGACCTGAGGAACCCATATCCATCCTGCATAATTTCCAAAACGCCCTCATTATCAATTACACCGTCAAATTCCTTGATTTCTTCGTTGTATGCTTCTTTTTTTCTCCTTCGTTCTTCGCGTTCAGCCCGTTGTTTCTCTTGTTCTTCCCTTCTACTGTCTTTTTGATCTGTATTCTCCGCAGACTCTGTTTTTTTTGCAGGCTGATTATCAGATACCTCCTCAGTCACCTCTTCTCCTTTAGGTTCCTCCTTTTTAGTCTTTCTCGATCTTTTTGGTTTCTCTTTCTTTTCTTCCTTAGGAAGTTCTTCTGTCGCTATAGCTCCTTCTCCTGTCCCTTCTTTAATCTTTTTGATTTCCTTTTCAGGCATGGTTGCCTGCTGATCAAGTATAGTATAGATCAAATCTTGCTTTGCAAGTTTTTTGTGATTCTTAATTCCTAGTTTTTCTGCTATTTCTCTCAACTCTGAAAGAAGCATGACACTAAGATCATCTAGTGTGTACATAACGTTGTTTAAAAGTGGATTTCAATTTTGTCTTAAGATTTAGAAAATCTTGATTGTTTGTTGCTTTTTAAGCTGAGAAATCCGGATGAATTTCTCTTGGATTGCATCACAATATTAGGTGAACAATATATATTTCACAAACCCGAATAAAAAAATTACTTAATCAATTGTTGAAGTGGTTATGATTAGAAATTATTTTTCTTTGCGATCCAAATGAAAATTAATTTCTATGCTGGTCATTTCTGATATCGAAGAGCATTTTGATGATTACGTTCACGGGCTTATAAAACGAGGTTTTGAATCGGCCGATGTCCTTTTGAAAGACGTAATAAATAAAGACAAAGAGAGAAAATCGGTTCAAAAAGAATTAGATGCCATTCTGCAAGAGTCAAACCAAATCTCCAAGGAGATTGGCAACTTGTTTAAACAAGGCAAAAGGGAGGAGGCTGAGAAAGCAAAAGCCAAGACCAGCTCCTTGAAAGACCGGAGTAAATCGCTAACCGAAAAACAACAAAATATCGCCGAAGAGCTAAGAGAACTTCTATACAATATTCCCAATGTTCCGCACGAGAACGTCCCTCAAGGAAATTCTGAGGCTGACAACGAAGTGGTGAAACTAAATGATCAACATCAGCCGCGCCTGATTGAAAGTAAAAAGCCTCATTGGGAGCTGATCGAAGATTTTGATATTATAGACTTTGAAGTCGGAAACAAAGTTTCGGGGGCAGGTTTCCCATTCTATAAAGGAAAAGGGGCCAGACTGGTAAGAGGATTGATCAACTACTTTTTGGACAGAGCAGTGCAAGCTGGCTACCTCGAAATACAACCGCCGATCGTCATTAATGAAGCCTCTGGATATGGTACAGGGCAATTGCCTGATAAAGAAGGACAGATGTATCATATGGAGGCTAACAATTTGTATATGATTCCGACGGCAGAAGTCCCAATAACTAATATGTATAGAGATAGAATACTGAATATTAGTGACTTACCTATCAAAAACACAGGGCACACGCCTTGTTTTAGAAGAGAGGCAGGATCTTGGGGTTCGCATGTAAGAGGACTAAATCGACTCCATCAATTTGATAAGGTTGAGTTGGTACAAATTGTTGAACCGGAAAAATCTTTTTCAACTCTCGATGAGATGGTGGCTCATGTTGAGTCATTATTATTAGAACTTCATCTTCCCTATCGTATCTTGAGGCTTTGTGCTGGAGATCTTGGATTTACCTCTTCAATTACCTACGATTTTGAAGTTTTTTCCGCAGCCCAGGAAAAATGGCTGGAAGTAAGTTCAGTTTCGAATTTTAAGACTTACCAATCGAATCGGCTTAAAGTAAGAATAAAAAATAAAGAGGGAAAGAAAGTGCTGGCACACACGCTTAATGGCAGTGCACTTGCATTACCTCGAATCATCGCGACAATCCTTGAAAATAACCAAACCAAAGAAGGAATTAAGATACCCAAGGTTTTGCAACCATATGTTGGCTTCTCCGATATCAACTAGGTTATTTTGCCATTCGTGTAAGTATACTAAGACAGCTTAAATTCTATTTGTAATTTTCTTGATTATATCAGAAGAGGAAATTGCACTATGAAACACCTGGACTCAATCATGCTGCTGTGCATTGTTATTAGCTGCCAACAAGTTGGTGACAAACAAGCAGATAAACTCACCTACCCACAAACCAAAAAAGTCGATACCGTCGACACCTACTTCGGTATTGAGGTGGAGGATCCTTACCGTTGGTTGGAAGATGACTTATCTGAAGAAACTGGAAAGTGGGTTACAGCCCAAAACGAAGTTACGCAGGCTTATCTTGGCCAAATTGAGTTTCGAGACAACCTCAAACTTCGGCTTAAGCAATTATTCGATTATGAGAGAGTGACCGCACCATTCAATGAAGGAAGGTATGAGTACTATTATGTGAATGATGGATTGCAAAATCAAAATGTCCTATTTAGAAGAGATGGCGAAGACAATGAAGAGGTTTTTTTGGATCCTAACAAATTTTCTGAAGATGGCACCATTTCACTAGCAAGCAGCAGTTTTACGGATGATGGTTCACTTTTCGGTTATCTTATTTCTATTGGTGGTTCAGACTGGCGAAAAGCCATTGTAATGGATACGGAAACAAAAAAGATTGTTGAAGACACACTTCACAATATTAAATTCAGCGGCCTCAGTTGGAAAGGCAATGAAGGATTCTACTACAGCAGTTACGACAAACCGAAAAATGGTAGTGAATTATCAGCAAAGACCCAAATTCATAAATTATACTACCACAAGCTAGGCACAAATCAAGCGGATGATGTTCTGATTTTTGGCGGAGAAGAGAATCCCTATCGCTACGTGGGTGGTTACGTTACAGAAGACAACCGGTATCTTGTGATTAGAGCTGCCGTAAGTACAAGTGGTAACAAGCTCTTTATAAAGGACTTGGTTAACGGGAGCGAAATCATTTCAATCGATGAAGATATTAAGACTGAAGAGAGTGTGCTCCTCACTGAAGGAGACCGGATCCTTCTTCAAACCAACTTCAATGCGCCGAATAAAAAGGTAGTTGAAACAACAATCCTCAATCCTGACACCTCCACATGGAAAGACGTAATTCCTGAAAGTAGCAATGTACTAAATGCAACTACAGGTGGTGGTTTTGTTTTTGCAAATTATCTGGTTGATGCCAAAACTGAAATAAAGCAATTTGACACGAAGGGCGAACAGGTGAGAACCATAGAATTGCCTTCGATCGGTTCGGCATATGGATTTGGTGGAAAAGCTAGTGAGGACTTTATCTACTATACCTTTACCTCCTTCACGTACCCTTCCTCCATCTATAAATTCGATATCAGTACTGGAAATTCAGAGCTCTACAAGCAACCTGAGATAGATTTTGATCCAAATGACTATATCACGGATCAAATAGTGTACAAAAGTAAAGACGGGACTGAGGTACCGATGTTCATTGTTCATAAAAAAGGAATAGAACTGGATGGGAAGAATCCAACCGAATTATATGCCTATGGCGGATTTAACGTCAGCTTAAGACCTACTTTTAGTACCTCAAGGATTGTCTGGTTGGAGAATGGTGGAATCTATGCCCAACCCAGCCTTAGGGGTGGCGGAGAATACGGGGAGGAATGGCATAAAGCTGGAACCCAAATGCAGAAACAAAATGTATTTGATGATTTTATTGCAGCCGGTGAATGGCTTATCGCGAACAATTATACATCAAGCGACTACCTAGCAATCAGAGGGGGATCCAATGGAGGCTTACTTGTTGGGGCAACAATGACACAACGACCTGACCTGGCAAAAGTCGCTTTTCCTGCGGTTGGTGTGATGGATATGTTGAGATATCACAAGTTCACTGCCGGTGCTGGATGGGCCTATGATTATGGCACCTCGGAAGATTCAAAAGAAATGTTCGAGTACTTGAGGAACTACTCGCCAGTTCATGCATTAAAAGCTGGGATCGAGTACCCAGCTACGATGGTTACAACCGCGGATCATGACGACCGGGTAGTCCCTGCACATTCCTTCAAATTTGCGGCCACCCTTCAAGAGCTCCATGCAGGGAATAATCCTGTTTTGATACGAATTGAGACAGATGCTGGTCATGGTGCCGGAACACCAATTTCTAAGACCATTGAGCAAATTGCTGACAGGTATGCATTTGCCTGGTATAATATGGGAATTATACCACCTATCGCTCGGCGGGAGATGTAAGATACTCGTAGCTCAATTATCGAAAGCAATGGTAGAAATCAGAGAAGGAAACATTGAGGATATTCCTGAGGTATTCAAACTAATTAAGGAATTAGCAGTCTATGAAGATGGTCTCCATCAGGTGATTAACACCGAGGAGTTGATGCGAAAAGATGGATTTGGACCTCACCCCATTTACGGCCTCATCGTAGCTGAGGTGAACAAAGAAATTATTGGATCAGCTATTTATTACTACCGGTACTCTACATGGAAAGGCAAGCGAATGTATCTCGAAGATTTAATAGTAACAGAAGCAGAGCGAGGCAATGGAGTAGGTAAGTTGCTCTTTGATGAAGTGCTAAAAGTTGCAAAGAAGACAAATTGCACCGGAATGATGTGGCAGGTCTTGGACTGGAATGAACCGGCAATTAATTTTTACAAGAAGTATGATTCAAACTTTGACGAAGAATGGATCAATTGCAATATTGATTTTTAGACTTCCTCCAGAACAGTTCGAAAGGCAGCCATTTTAGTTCCGTACCTGATGATCCCCTGCTTTTGCAACTTCGGAGCATCCTTTTCCAGATAAGTTTCAATATCATCGAGCGACTGTGCCATGTACTGAATTGCGTACGTCTTGCCGGTCTCATCTGGCGATTCTGAGAGCATTTTCATCATCCTATTCTCAACAAAAAATCCTGTCTCCATTACTTCAGGGATGTGTTCTTCTTTCATCCACCGGATCCAATCTTGCTCCACATCGTCATCAATATTTATTGTCACATTGTATAAGACCATAGTTCATGTTATCACTTGCAAAAACTTATTTAATAAACAAAAATATTTTTTTTCAGTTGACTATGCGTGATTTAGGGAAGGAAGTATGAGTTTTTATTCAATAAAAG
>CAZQDI010000130.1:0-11919 GCA_964591785.1 uncultured Roseivirgaceae bacterium | reverse complement strand
CTTCTCTTCCTCGCCGTACTTATAAATTAAGTTTTTTTGAACATGCAGCGGATACTCAAATAGTTCAAGACTCCTGTCACACTCCAATTCAATAGATCCCGATACGTCAAATTGCAACGAAATCATAGCATCTGTTTTCTCCATTTTTACTTTACAAGAACCTTTGCCCTTGTGTAGTTGAGTATTTTCAAACACTTCAAAAAAATCATCATTGAAGTTGAATTCGAATTCATGAGAACCGTTTTTAAGACCAAAAATTTCAATTTTGTAATCTTTTTCTGCTCTCATAACACTCACCTCTCGTTAAAGAAGCGCAAATTTAGACAGTTTAAATGGTTTAGAAAAGAATCAATTCGTTTTATTGGCTCTCGTCGAAATGCCATTCATTTCGCAGCCGAACAATGTCGTTTGCAAGATAAAGGGCATTCCTGAATGAGGTTTCATCGGCTTCAAATTTATTGGCAATACTAAATGCTGTCCCGTGGTCTGGGCTTGTACGAATGAAAGGTAGTCCGGCGGTGTAATTAACCCCTTCCTCAAAAGCCAATGTCTTGAAAGGGATTAATCCTTGATCGTGATACATTGCCAAGATTCCGTCAAAGTCTCTGTAGGTACCCTGACCAAAAAATCCATCTGCGGGGAATGGGCCCCAGATTAAGTGATTTTTTTCCCGGAGTTGTTCGATGGATGGCATAATGACATCCTCTTCTTCCTTGCCCAGTAGTCCATTTTCCCCAGCATGAGGATTTAAACCCAGTACTGCGACTTTTGGCTTCTTAATTCCAAAATCCCTTTTCAATGAATTGATCATCAAAGTGAGCTTACTCACTACCTTTTCTTTTGTAATCCTTTTTGAAACTTCATGAAGTGGAACATGGCCAGTGACTACGCCGACCCTCAGGCCTTTATTGACCAAAAACATCAGACTTTCTTTCTCATTTGCTTGTTCCGTCAAATACTCGGTGTGACCAGGAAAGCTAAATTCATCCGATTGAACAAGATCCTTACTAAGAGGAGCGGTAGTCAATGCATGAATGTGACCATCCTTAAGATCATTGACTGCTGCGACAAGGGATTTGACAGCATAATTTCCTCCGGTCTTGTTGGCCTCGCCAGGATGTACTTCTATGGAGTCATTCCATACATTTATGACGTTCAGTTTCCTTGGAATCACCTTCGAAATATCCGCAACCTGGTGGTAGTTTAGATTTTCCAGTCCAAGGCTTTTTCGGTAGAATGAAATCACCTTTCCTGATCCATAGATAACCGGAGTGAAATGATTCAAGATCCGTTGATCCTTCAGTGATTTCAAAATAACCTCTGGTCCGATTCCGTTCACGTCACCTAAAGAGATTCCGATGACTGGGACTCTATTTTTTGTGATTGCATCTGTCATTTCCCGCTACCATTAAATTTGTAATACTCATATGCAAGAATAAGTGGTGAAAGTAAAACCCAAAAAACATTTAGGTCAGCATTTTCTGGTAGATCTCAATATTGCTGAAAAAATTGTCCAAGCCCTGTCCGCGGATATTGCCACCCAGGTGATCGAGATTGGACCGGGGACGGGTGTTTTAACCAAGTATTTACTTGAAGAATATCCAAGGTTCACCGCTTTTGATATTGATCACGAATCAATTTCCTATCTGCAAGAGCACTATCCCGACCATGCGGATAGATTTGAATTAACGAATTACTTACAGCAAGAGCTTGCTTTAGGCCAGGTGGCAATCATTGGTAACTTCCCTTATAATATTTCCTCTCAGATATTTTTTAAGATATGGGATGACCGTGAGAAAGTCTGTGAGGTGGTGTGTATGGTGCAGAAGGAAGTGGCCGATCGAATTTGCGCTCCTCATGGTAATAAAACTTATGGCATTCTGAGTGTGCTATTGCAGGCATTTTATGAAGTTGAGTTTCTTTTCAAAGTTCCTCCAGGAGTGTTTTTGCCACCCCCTAAAGTTCAATCTGCCGTAATCAGACTGAAACGCAATGGAATAGCAACCCTGGACTGCGATGAAGTACTTTTTAAGAAGGTAGTCAAGGCAGGGTTCGGGCAACGAAGAAAGACCTTGCGTAACGCCTTGAAAGGGCTAAATTTGTCGAGCCTAAAAGGCGATGAAGAAATTCTGAGTAAAAGGGCCGAACAGCTTTCTGTGGCTGAATTCATTAAGTTAACCTCTAAACTTTCCGCCTAATGGACCAAGTCCTAAATTTTGAGTTATCCGTAGAGTTTAAGGAACGACTTCAAGATGCACTTGAAATCAGGGATGCTGGATTTATTCAATCAAGCCTCGAAGGGGTGAATCCTGCAGATATTTCAGCCCTTCTTGATGAATTTGACGCAGAGGATTGCAAATACATTTTCGGATTACTACCAAAAGATGTGGGTGCAGACATTCTCGAAGATCTGGAGGAAGATGTAAGGGAGGAGTTTATCAAGGAATTCAGTGTAGAGGAACTTGCGTCATACATAGAAATCATGGACTCTGACGACGGCACGGATATTTTGTATGAAATGTCTGTTCGTGATCGGAACGAAGTCATTCGCCAAATCAGTGATGAAGAGAAAGCATCTCATCTCATGGAACTTTTGGAGTACGATGAAGATGTGGCTGGTGGCTTAATGGCAAAGGAATTGATCAAGGCAAATTTGAATTGGAATATTCTTCAATGCATTGAGGAGATCAGGAAACAGGCAGAAAATATTGAGAAGATTTATTCGGTCTATGTGGTTGACGATCAAGATAACCTACTAGGAAAGGTGGGGGTGAAGAAACTAATTCTTGCAAAGTCTCAGGCGAAGGTTGCAGACGTTTTTGACAAAGAACTCATTTCGGTCGAGACCTCAACGAGTGAGGAGGAGGTGATTGATGTAATGCAAAAATATGATCTTGAGGCAGTGCCGGTTGTTAACGCAAGAAGTAAGTTGGTTGGTCGCATTACGATTGATGACGTGATCGATGTCATGAGAGAAAATGCAGAGGAAGAGCGTCAACTCATGACTGGAGTGAGTTCGGATGTAGAAGAAGATGATTCGGTTTGGAAAATTTCTCGTTCCAGGCTTCCGTGGTTAATAATCGGGATGGCTGGGGGATTGGTAGGCGCTCAATTTATGGGATTTTTTGAAGATGAAATCATCGTTGTTCCCGCCCTTGCATTTTTTATTCCGTTAATTACGGCTTCTGGTGGAAATGTTGGTATTCAATCTTCGGCAATCGTGGTTCAAAGTTTGGCAAATCCCAATGTATTTGCCGATAGTATGTGGAAGCGGCTATTGAAAGTCTTCATGGTTGCCATTGTTAATGGCGCCATTCTATCGTTGATGGTTTTTGGAACAGTCATACTTTTTATGAAAGAACAGCCCCTCGCTGCAACAGTCGCGATTGCTTTATTTTCGGTGGTCCTTCTGGCGTCGTTTATGGGTACTATTACACCTTTAGTTTTGAATCGGTTTGGGATCAACCCGGCCTTAGCATCTGGTCCTTTTATCACTACAACGAACGATTTGCTTGGATTAGCTGTCTATTTTTCGATAGCTCATTTATTATATAGTTTATGATTCAAAAGAAAAGGGTACTCATCGTGGATGAAATGCACGAAAGTATCCTCCCCTTGTTGAGAGAAGAGGGTTACGAACCTGTCTACCTGCCAATAATTTCTAGATCAGAAATACTGGAAATCATCAAAGATTTTCATGGCATTTTTATTCGAAGTAAAACAGAAGTTGATCAAACGCTGGTAGATGCAGCACCCAATCTTGAATTCGTTGCCAGGGCAGGTGCAGGACTGGACAAACTGGACGAAGCATACCTAAAAGAGAGGAAGATCACTATCGTCAATGCGCCAGAAGGCAATAGGGATTCATTGGCTGAGCATACCGTAGGAATGCTACTTTCTGTTCTACACAGATTAAACTACTCCTTTGATCAAGTCCGGGAAGGTATCTGGGACAGAGAGGGAAACAGGGGAATCGAGTTGAAAGGGAAAACCGTCGGCATCTTTGGAGTTGGATATATGGGAACCGCTTTTGCCAAAAAGCTCGCAAGTCTAGAATGCAAAGTTATCGGGTATGACAAGTATAATCATGCCTTTGAAAGTGAATCAATACAAGAAGTTTCGCTTGAGGAATTGTTCTTAGAGACCGAAATCCTCAGTATTCATGTTCCGCTGACCGACGAGACGCGCTATCTTTTTGACAGGAAATACCTTTCGGAGTTCAAAAACCTGAAGATCGTTGTGAATACCTCAAGAGGTAAAATACTTGACCTTGCAGCATTGGTCGAATTACTTGAGGAGAAAGAAATATACGGCGCAGCACTGGATGTTTTGGAAAATGAAAAGCCTGAAACCTATTCTAAGAGAGAAAAAGAATTGATGAGTAGGTTGGTAAGTCATCCTAATGTGCTCGTTTCTCCACATGTTGGAGGATGGTCATTTGAATCCTATCATCGAATCAATGAAGTATTAATTGAAAAATTAAAGAACGCTTTTCGAAATTGATATTTGCATTTTAGGTCTGTTTCCTCATTATATTTGCATACTTAAGAAGAAAAACAAGAAACGGCTTCATTAGACGAGGCCGTTCTTTTTTGTTTAAAGGGGTACTTACTATGGCAATAAATTATTATACAAAGGACGGTCTTCAAAAGCTCAAAGACGAGTTGACAGAGCTCAAGACGAAGGGTAGGGCAGATATGGCGAAGCAAATAGCGGAAGCAAGGGACAAAGGAGATTTGAGTGAAAATGCTGAATATGATGCAGCAAAAGAAGCGCAGGGGCTGTTGGAGCTCAAGATTTCAAAGCTAGAAACGGTTGTTGGGAACGCTAGAATAATTGATGAATCATCTGTAGATACCTCTAAGGTTTCAATCCTATCCACGGTGAAAATCAAGAACAGTAAGAATAAGATGGAAGTCACCTATCAGCTTGTTGCAGAAGAAGAGGCCGACTTAAAGAGCGGTAAAATTTCTGTTCAATCACCGATAGGGAAAGGTCTTTTGGGAAAAAAGAAGGGAGAACTTGCAACGATTAAAGTACCAGCAGGGGACCTTGAGTTTGAAATATTGGATATCACAATCTGATGGCAAGTATCTTCACGAAGATTATCGAAAGGGAGATCCCGGGCCATATTGTAGCTGAGGATGACAACTTCATCGCTTTTCTTGACATTAATCCACTGAGGGAAGGGCATACGCTAGTTGTTCCAAAATTGGAAATCGACTACGTTTTTAATCTTGATCATCAAACACTGGCTGGTCTTTTTTCTTTTTCTAAGAGAGTTGCAAGCGCAATTAAACAAGTCGTCGATTGTGAACGAATTGGCCTCACTGTAATGGGTTTAGAAGTGCCGCATGCTCATGTGCACCTCATTCCGATTAATACGATGGATGACATGAATTTTGCCAACATGAAGCTTTCTTTTTCCAAAGAAGAGATGTCGTCAATGGCCTCAAAAATCAAGGAAAATTTCTCATAAATTCACTTGACTCGGTCAGGGTTATCAGAAATAAATGATTTCCAACTTGATCTGGCCTTGCCTTCCGTGCTACCAAATTTAGAACTAAAGTGATGGCATACAGCCACTGCCAGCGCATCAGTAGCATCCATTAACTTGGGTGCATCTTCAAATTTTAGCAGGTTTTGAACCATCGATGCAACCTGTTCCTTGGAGGCATTGCCATTTCCAGTCACTGATTGTTTTACTTTTTTTGGTGCGTATTCATTGATGGGGATCTCCCTATTGAGAGCAGCTGCCATAGCTACTCCCTGAGCGCGCCCCAGTTTGAGCATAGATTGAACATTTTTACCATAAAAAGGTGCTTCCAAAGCTACCTCGTCCGGCAAGTATTCTGTGATCAATTCAGATACTCTTTGATAAATTTTTTTAAGTTTGATTTCGTGATTTTTATACTTACTAAGGTGGATAACACCAAATTGGACAATGCTCATTTTGGAACCCTTACAATGGATCAACCCATATCCCATCACGGTAGTGCCTGGGTCAATTCCTAAGATGATTTTCTCATTTAGCGCCACACATGCAAATTAAGGATAACTACCTAAATCGTAGGTCGGTTGGATGGATATCGATAAGAGTTCTGATCGTTTTCATGGCAGTCACATTCATTTATACTAAAATCAATTCAAGCGATGTTGACTGGAGTGTCATTGATTGGCCGAGAAACAGTGAAATTGTAATTATGGCTGTACTAGTTCTGATGACAGTTAATTGGTTATTGGAGGCATATCGATGGCAGGTGTCCTCTCGAGGTTTTGATACCTCAACTCTTAAAGAAAGTCTAATAACAGTCTTGGGAGGGCTAGCTCTGAACTTGGTCTTACCTCTCACGACTGGCGATGCAGTTTACCGGATAGCGAGGCTAAAAGACAGATATAAAGCAGCGGCTGCCCTTGCCATCAATCGAGCAATTATGATGTTCATAACCGTGATTTATGGATTTCTCAGCATCCGCTTTTTTGCCTTGGAGTTTCTCAATGATCGATTGCTACTATCGGTTTTTGCTTTGCTATCGGTCCTCGGGGCGGGTTTATGGTTCATGCGGAAGTTTTTAAGAAGATTTATCGACTATTTTTCTACCCTTGATTGCAAGGAGTACTTGATCATCCTGGGTGTTTCTTTGCTCAGGTACTCCGTATTTGTCTTTCAGTTTTATTTGCTACTCAACTTGTTTCTTCCTGAATCATCAGTGAGCTCTATTCTGTATGGTATTGGGTGGATCTTCTTTCTCAAATCAGTAGTGCCTTCCATCTTTGGAGGACTCGGAGTGAGGGAGGCATCAGGCCTGATTTACTTCTCAGAAACGACTCAGGTTACGGATGTGATCCTTCCAATTTTCATCGTTTGGGTCATTAATACGTTGATACCTTCAGGAATAGGCTTGATTGTCATTTGGAAGAATAGGCTTGTGCCTCGTAAATGATTGAACTAAAATTGCCGGATGATCATTTTGATGTGGTTCTTCTTAGGGTTACATGTACTTTTTTACCTTGCATTGGCCATAAGGTGGAGAAAAATCAAGTTGACTGAGCTTCGCTCGAATTCAACGCCTATCTCCATTATCATTCCTGTGCGAAATGAAGAGCAACAAATACAAAAGCTACTGACATGCCTTGAACATCAAGAATATCAAAAGGATCAATTTGAAGTGATTGTTATTGACGATTTTTCCGAGGACAATACAAGAGAAGTAGTTAAAGACTTGCAAGGCAGCTTCTCAATGAATCTTCGACTTGTCGCATTGAAAGATCCCCAAAAGTCCGGAAAAAAGAGAGCATTAACACTAGGCGTCGAACATGCTACTTACAACTTTATTTTGACTACCGACGCTGATTGTCAAATGGGTCCCTATTGGCTTTCCAGCTTTTCTGCTCGAATTGATGAAAATAAATTTATTGCAGGTCCGGTAGCTCTAAAAGGGAAGGGCATCTTTTCTAAGATACAGCAGACAGAATTTGTCGGATTACTTGGTTTTGGTGCTGTTACATTAGAGAGTAGCAATCCTAGTATGTGTAGCGGTGCCAATCTTGGGTTTGATAAGAGTGCTTTCTTCGAGGTGGGAGGATATGAAAACAACTTAAATATCCCATCAGGAGATGATGAATTTCTCTTGTACAACATTCAGAGACGTTTTCCAGGCAAGACGATCTTTCTAAAGAACCGGTATGCAATTGTAGTGACCAAAACGCACGCACGATTTTCAGGGTTTATCAACCAACGAATTAGGTGGACAAGTAAATGGAAATACAACAAGAACCTTCGACTTAAGCTGATTGCTATTTGGTTTTTCTTCGATCATTTCATTTTTCTTTTGTTGCTGACATTGGTACTTATATCCGCATTTCCTTTAACACTCTTTCTTATTTTCATGCTTGTTAGGGGGTTATCAAACCTGGTGTACATTTCACCCTTACAAAAGTTCATAGGAAACAATAAATGGGAATTATCATTGTTTCTTATTCAAATATTTTATCCATTTCATGTTATTTTAATGGGGGTGACCTCTATTTTTGGCCGGTACACTTGGAAGGGTAGAAAATACTAGCTTCAACCACTGAGTAAAGTTCAATTATTTAGTAGTTCTGTAGGATGTCGAACCTTCCCCTTTGTGATATGCTAAGGCCTGTATGAAAGAAAACTCACTAGACATAAAGGATTTGCAGCTGAATGCACTGCTTGAGGTCACGCAGGCTGTAAATAATAACCTTCCCGAAGAAGATTTGCTTAGGATCTATCGGTTTACGCTCCTTGCTGACCTTAAAGTTGAAAAACTTGCTCTTTTCACAGAGGACGATAAAAATTGGTCCTGCAAGGCTCATTTTGGAATAAAAAGTGATTGCATTGACGGTATTCTTCCTGAGGAGTATCAAACACTTAAACAGGAAAAAGTGATCTTGGAAGGTGCATTTGAGGAGTTCGAGACTGTTTTTCCAGTCCATCACAAGGAAAAACTTCTAGCAGTAGTTTTTGTAAAATCAGGGACCGCAGAAACCAACCAAAATAGATTCTTAAATGCACTAACAAATATTATTCTTGTAGCGATTGAAAATAAGAAACTTGCGCGAAAGCAAGTGGAGCAGGAAGCCTACAGACGAGAGCTTGAAATCGCTAAAAAAGTTCAGAATTTTCTTTTTCCGAAAGAGCTGCCCAAGGTAGAGAAGCTGAAGTTAGAAGCATATTACCTTCCTCATCACGATGTTGGTGGAGATTATTATGATTATATCCAGATAGATGAAAATAGATTCCTGATTTGTATTGCCGACGTTTCTGGTAAGGGAGTACCAGCTGCATTGCTAATGTCTAATTTTCAGGCTTCGCTCAGAGCAATGGTCAGACAAACCAAGGATCTTGTTGAAATTGTCAGGGAACTAAACATTACAACCTATAATAGCGGCAATGCGGAAAATTTTATCACTTTCTTCGCGGCACTATATGACTTTGAAAAGAGGAGGCTCGAGTACATCAATTGTGGGCACAATGAAATAATCCTCAAGACTAATCAGGGGATTACTCTGCTAAATGAGGGAACTACTATTCTCGGTATGATCAACCCGCTACCCTTTATTAGAAGTGAAAGCATAAATGACTTAACAGACTTTTTTGTATTTGCATACACAGATGGACTTACAGAGACTTTTAATGAAGATGACGAGGCGTTCGAATTTGAACGACTTCTTGAAATAATAAAATCAGACTCCAACCATGATCTCGCTGAACTTCATGAACAGATTTTGAAATCCCTGGACGAATTTAAAGGGGGACGTTTGTTCAATGATGATATCACCATGTTATCCTGTAAGGTTCAGAATGAATGATTAGGCTTTACAAAACTCCACCCATTACCAAGTGGCTTTATCCCCAACGCGTCTGGAGTTTGAATTCAAGCTCTTCAATTTATCTCACATTCGACGACGGACCCAATCCTGAGGTGACGCCATGGGTCTTAGATCAGCTCAATCAAATAGGAGCGAAGGCCACTTTTTTTTGTCTTGGTAAGAACATTGAAAGAAACCAGTCCTTGGCAAAGGATGTCCTTTCATCAGGGCATTTGTTGTCGAATCATGGCTTTAATCACCTAAATGGTTGGAGAACCTCTGATGAGGAGTATGTATCGGATGTCAAAAAAGGTGATCAAGTATTGAGAGAACTCGGCGTGCAAACAGAAATGTTCAGACCACCGTACGGTAGAATAAAAAGTAGCCAGGCAAGAATGCTTGGCAAGCAAATAATCATGTGGAGTCACCTTTCTTGGGATTTTGATCATTCGCTTGATGTATGTGGCAGCCTTTCTTCATTGAAAAAAGCAAAAACAGGAAGTATCTTGACTTTTCATGATTCTTCAAAGGCATTTAGGAATCTCAGAATGTTATTGCCGGAACTGCTCCGCCACTTTGATAAATGTAAAATTAAACTCACCACATTAGACAATGATTGACACTCATGCTCACATTTATTTGGATGAATTTCGTGAAGACTTAGAGGAGGTGATCGATCGGGCAAACCAAGTAGGTATTTCAAAGATTTTAATGCCAAATATCGATATCCACTCCATCGATTCAATGTTGGAAGTCGAAGGCAAATTCCCAGACCTATGCTTACCAATGATTGGGCTTCACCCATGCTATGTAAAGGAGGATTTTGAAGATCAATTGACAGTTATTGCCAGTTGGTTAGAAAAGCGAGAGTTCATGGCTGTGGGTGAAATTGGTACTGACTTGTATTGGGACAAATCGTTTTGGGATGAACAAAAAAAATCATTCCACTATCAATGTGAATTGGCCATTAAATATGATCTACCCATTGTGATCCATTGCAGAGAAAGCATCGATGAAACAATCTCGTTGGTTGAGGAATATGATGGAAAACTAAGAGGAGTTTTTCATTGTTTTACCGGAACAAGGGATCAGGCAGATAGAATTACAAACCTAGGTTTCTACTTAGGTCTCGGTGGGGTTACCACTTTTAAAAACTCCGGGATGGGTGAAGTGGTGCCCTATTTGAACGCTTCAAAAATTATTTTAGAAACTGATTCGCCGTATTTGGCGCCGACGCCTAATCGAGGAAAGCGAAACGAACCCTCATTTGTTAGTTTGGTTGCTGAAAAGGTGTCTGAATTTTTAAATATGGAAAAAAGCGAATTGATTGAGCTTACTGACCAAAATGCTCGAAATTTGTTTTCGATACACAACACCCCAAGCCATTGAATTATAAAATTGTTAACATAACTGATGAAGGCAATAGGTCTATATTAATCATATATACTGGGGGCACTTTTGGTATGGTGCAAGATGAAACCGGGGCTTTAATACCATTCAATTTTGGGAAGGCGGTTGACCGAATTCCTGTCCTCCGATCTCTTGGAATAAAGCTAACAGTTATATCATTTCCTGTGCCCATTGACTCCTCCAATATCACCATTGCAGATATTAAGGCAATGGCATACATCATAGAGGAGAATTATTCTCAATATGATGGATTTGTCATTCTTCATGGCACTGATACAATGGCCTATTCAGCATCCATGTTGAGCTTCATGTTGACCGGACTAAACAAGCCCGTCATATTTACCGGAGCTCAAATTCCCATAGGCTCTCCCCGATCAGATGCCAGAGAAAACCTTATTGCTGCATTAGAAATTGCTGCGATGGTGCAAGGAAAGAAACCCATCGTAAATGAAGTATGCCTTTATTTTAATTATTTATTACTGAGGGGGAATAGATCACAAAAAATAAGAAGTGCCACTTTTGCCGCATTCGAATCGGAAAACTACCCATCTTTAGCCGAGGTAGGAATAGAAATTGAATTCAATAACGCTGCCCTCCGCCCACACCGAGGAAAGTCCGTGCTGAAAGTGGAAAGTCGATTGAATCCAAAGGTCACAATTCTCAAGATTTTTCCGGGTATTACACAGGAGGCGGTCAAGGCAGTATTAGAAAACAATCAGATTGATGGAATCGTCCTGGAATCGTTCGGCTCGGGCAATACCATGAAGTTTGAGTGGTTTTTGTCTTGTTTGAAAGAAGCAATACAACATGGGAAAGTGATATTGAATGTAAGTCAATGCTTAGGGGGGAAGGTGATTCAGGGGAAATATGAAACAAGTAAAAAGCTCAATGACTTGGGTGTAATCAGTGGGGGTGATATTACTACTGAGGCAGCACTGGCAAAAATGATGTTTGTTCTGGGAACCTCGAAATCAATAGATCAGATTGAGAAATTATTAACTACACCGCTTGTGGGAGAAATGGACGAATAGAGGGGAATATTCTATAAAAGGCCTTTTGAATAAGATTAAAACTTGCATAAAGGCATTTTTAATGATTTATTTGTAGCCCCTCCTAATGTGGCGGGTTTTCAGAGAGGTGGCCGAGTGGTCGAAGGCGCACGCCTGGAAAGTG
>CAZQDI010000129.1:0-11977 GCA_964591785.1 uncultured Roseivirgaceae bacterium | reverse complement strand
TTGCACTTTGAAGGTAAAGTCCTTCCTACGAGAGAAGTCTTAGAAGCTAAGAATCTGGCACCCATTTCCATGCATCCGAAGTCTGGACTTGCCCTGATTAATGGAACGCAATTCATTCTGGCACATGCTGTATTCATAGTGGATCGCCTTCACAGCCTTTTGAACCATGCGGATGTAGCTGCAGCCTTGATGATTGAAGGGCTGATGGCCTCACCAATGCCTTTTCATCAGGCCTTGCATGCTACTCGACCGCATCCAGGAAATAAACATGTGGCAACTATCATCCGCGCCCTCTTGGAAGGATCCCATATTGTAAAATCTCATGAACATTGTGATCGGGTCCAGGATCCCTATTCCTTACGATGTGTTCCTCAGGTACATGGTAGTTCGCGAAGCGCGTGGTTACATTTAAAGGAAGCGGTAGAAATTGAACTAAATGCAGTCACCGACAATCCCCTCGTTTTTTCTGAGGATTTTACCATCAGCGGCGGAAATTTTCATGGCCAACCACTGGCCTTACCAATAGACTATGCCTGCCTGGCTGCAGCAGAACTCGGAAGTATTTCAGACCGCAGAACGTACCTTGCATTAGATGGAAAATATGATATCCCAAAACTTTTGATGGAGAATACAGGGGTTAATTCGGGTTTCATGATTTGCCAGTATACGTCAGCTGCATTAGTCAGCGAGAACAAAGGCTTATGTTTTCCTTCTAGTGCAGACAGCATTCCCACTTCTATGGGTCAGGAAGATCATGTAAGTATGGGGTCTATTGGGGGTAGAAAGGCTTTAAAAGTGATAGAAAACCTTGAGAACATCCTCGCGATTGAACTCCTCTGTGGGGCTCAGGCCGTAGATTTCAGGAGACCTCTCACCTCCACTCCCGTATTAGAGGAAGTACTTTCTACCGTCCGGGATCGGGTTACCTTCGCTACAAATGATCGCATTTTCAGTGCAGACATTAATCAGCTAGCATTGCTCATCAAAGAGCGTTCGATTTTAGAAATAGTAAAGAGGCATGTAGACCAACTAGCCATCCAATCACCCTTTGAAACTTATTAGTTATGGACAAGATTGAATTCCAGAACCACATAATTCAGGGAATACCTTCACAGCTACCAGAGAGAAGCGGCTATCCTCGCGAAGGCAACCCTGCACCAAAACGGAAAGAAATACTCTCTTCGAAAGAAAGGCAGCTTGCATTACGGAATGCCTTAAGGTACTTTCCGAAAGAATGGCATGCAGAATTGGCTATTGACTTTGCAAGTGAACTCGCTGACTACGGTCGTATTTACATGTTTCGCTTCAAGCCATCCTATGACTTTTTTGCCCGACCCCTCGACTGGTATCCAGCAAAGATTCAGCAGGCAGCTTCAATCATGCTGATGATTCAAAACAACCTTGACCCAGCAGTTGCTCAACACCCTAATGAGCTGATTACCTACGGTGGTAATGGAGCTGTTTTCCAAAACTGGGCACAATATCTACTGACGATGAAGTTGCTGTCTGAGATGACTGATCATCAGACACTTCACCTTTACTCCGGACATCCTATGGGGCTGTTCCCATCTTCTCCTGGTGCGCCTCGGGTAGTAGTCACCAACGGAATGATGATTCCAAACTACTCAAAACAGGAAGATTGGGAGCGATTTAATGCCTTGGGCGTGACCCAATATGGGCAAATGACTGCAGGGTCTTTTATGTACATTGGCCCACAAGGAATCGTCCATGGCACAACCATTACCGTAATGAATGCCTTTAGGAAACTATTAGGCTCAGAGGAGTCTGTCGCCGGAAAGCTTTTCCTCACCTCCGGGCTCGGAGGTATGAGTGGCGCTCAGCCAAAGGCAGGGAAAATAACCGGCTGTGTCACGGTCTGTGCCGAGGTAAACGCAAGGGCCGCTGAGAAAAGGTATTCTCAGGGTTGGGTAGATGAACTGGTCAGAGACCTGGAAAGCTTGTGTCAAAGGGTCATTGCAGCAAAAGAGCAGAAAGAGAGCGTTTCAATAGCATATGTTGGGAATATCGTTGACGTATGGGAGCGCTTTTTCAAAGAAAACATCCTTGTTGAGATAGGTTCTGATCAAACATCCCTTCACAATCCATGGTCTGGTGGTTACTACCCTGCCGGGATTGACTTTGAAGAGGCTAATCGTATGATAAAGGAGGATCCGGAAAGATTCAAAATTGAAGTTCAAGCCACATTGGTTCGGCACGTAGATGCAATCAATAGACATGCAGAAAGGGGAACCTATTTCTTTGACTATGGAAATGCCTTTCTTCTAGAATCGTCACGGGCGGGAGCAGATATCTTTGCCACAGATGGTGAGTCGTTCCGATATCCGTCCTATGTGGAAGAC
The DNA here is from genome assembly GCA_964591785.1 of uncultured Roseivirgaceae bacterium. Taxonomy (GTDB): domain Bacteria; phylum Bacteroidota; class Bacteroidia; order Cytophagales; family Cyclobacteriaceae; genus Ekhidna. The sequence goes on along the minus strand of CAZQDI010000129.1, from coordinate 9,617 downwards.
ATCATGGGACCTATGTGCTTCGACTATGGGTTCGGACCGTTTCGTTGGGTCTGTACATCGGGAGAGGAGAAAGACCTGGACAGAACAGATCAGATCGCAATGGAGGTATTAAATGAACTAAAGAAGTCTTCTCCTGAAGATATTCAGCAGCAAATGCAAGACAACATCCATTGGATCAAAGGTGCGCGAGAAAACAAACTTGTTGTAGGCTCCCAGGCAAGAATTCTCTATGCTGATACCGAAGGCCGAATTAAAATAGCTGAGGCCTTTAACCGATCGATTGCTTCAGGTGAAATTGGCCCGGTGGTACTAGGACGTGACCATCACGATGTCAGCGGCACTGACTCTCCCTATCGGGAGACCAGCAACATTCGAGATGGTAGTCGTTTTACTGCGGATATGGCCATCCAAAATGTGATAGGTGACAGCTTCAGAGGAGCCACCTGGGTTTCTATTCACAACGGGGGCGGTGTTGGATGGGGAGAGGTCATAAACGGTGGATTTGGAATGCTACTAGACGGTTCTGAAGCTGCAAGTCAAAGGCTTCAAAACATGCTCTTCTATGATGTTACCAATGGAATTGCCCGAAGAAATTGGGCTCGAAATTCTGGCGCCATGGCTACCATCGAACGAATAATGAGTCAGCATCGAAATCTGCAGGTAACCATACCACAATTGGTTGACGATGATATTCTAGAACAGGCAATTCCAACAGAATGAAAAAAATTATTGGACCTTTCTCTGAAGTATTGACAATGTCCGGGTTGCCTTCCAGAGGGCCGCTTCATGATGACGAGTTGGAAGTCATCGGTCAAGGTGGAATACTCATTGATTCTGGAGTTGTTGATTCGGTAGGTCCCTTTCTTGAACTGAAAGAACAAAACCCGGGCACTCCAGTGGAAGAAATAGAGGGCTCTTACGTAGCCTTACCCGGATTGATCGATTGTCACACACACATTTGTTTTGGTGGTTCTAGAGCAGCAGACTACGCCTCCAGAAACAATGGAATGTCCTATCAGGAAATCGCATCAAGAGGTGGTGGCATTTGGGATACGGTTACAAAAACCCGGACCTCAAGTCAGACAGAGCTTGAGCTTGGCATGGGTGCACGACTTGACAAACTAGTTGAGAGAGGAGTCACGACCGTGGAAGTAAAAAGTGGCTATGGCCTCAGTGTTGAGGAAGAGCTGAAACTACTTAGGGCTATTAATGCAGCCGGATCAGGTCACCCCATAGATGTCATTCCCACCTGTCTCGCTGCTCACATCATCCCTCGAGAATTCAAAACAGAACTCGAATACCTTCAGTACCTACTTAAAGAATTGGTCCCTCTGGTCAAGGAGCAAAATCTGGCTAAAAGGTTTGATATTTTCATTGAAAAAAATGCTTTTACCTCCCTGAACTCGATCGATTATCTAGCATCAATTAAAAAGCAAGGGTTCGAAATCACCGTGCACGGTGATCAATTTAGTCCCGGTGGTAGTCAGGTGGCAATCGATGTTGGCGCAATGAGCGTGGACCACCTGGAAGCATCTGGAGAAAAGGAAATCAAAGCGTTGTCAGAAAGCAATACGATCCCGGTGGTCCTTCCCGGTGCCTCCTTGGGTTTAGGCATGCCATTTTCACCTGCAAGGAAGCTATTGGATGCTGGATGCGGAGTCGCCATTGCCAGCGACTGGAATCCTGGAAGTGCCCCAAATGGCAATCTCCTTACTCAAGCGGCGATCCTTGGTGCTTACGAAAAATTAAGTTTCGCAGAAGTCTTTGCGGGAATGACTTTTCGCGCTGCTAATGCATTGGGCTTTAGTGACAGAGGAATACTCAGTGAAGGACTGTATGCAGATTTTATCGCGTTTCCTTGCGAGGACTATCGCGAGATTCTCTATCATCAAGGGGAGTTACAACCGAAGTTGGCCTGGAAGAAAGGCAACAGAATACCGACTGAAGCAAATAAAACATGAAGAAGATTCCGATCGTAAAAGTACTGACACGAGTATTGCTATGAAGGTATGAATTCTAGTTATCAGGCACCGAATAGAAAATATTGGAAAGGAAGGAATTCGAACATTTCTGAATATTGGTATCAATGTATAGCTCTGATTGATCTAATCAAAGAAACCAACCTAAGTGCCGACATTGCCTTTATAGGCTACCAGTGTGAAGAAGGAGTTGATCGAAACCAGGGTCGCCTAGGTGCCAAGGATGGTCCAAATGCGATCAGGCGATTTCTTGGCGGATTACCAGTCCATCACAAAGATTTAGTATTGGCTGATTGTGGTGACCTGGTTTATAACGAAGAGGTCGAACTTCATACCTTTCAATTACAATTTGCAGGACATATCGCTCGACTGCTTCGAAACAGAATTTTCCCAATCGCATTGGGTGGAGGTCATGACATTAGCTATGCCCATTTTTGTGGCATTCACGAGGCATTTCATCACCAGGGAAAACGATTTGGAATTATCAACTTTGATGCTCATTTTGATTTACGCCAAGATGAGCGATCTACGTCTGGGACACCCTTTCTGCAAATATTAAATCAGTTTGGAGATCACACAAAATACCTGGTTTTAGGTATTCAAAAGAGCAGCAACCCCAAATCCCTTTTCGATACTGCACATGCAACGGGCACCCGTTTTATTTCACATGAAAGGTGTCGCTTGCCCTTAATGGCTGAAAACCTTCAAGAGATTGATCAGTTTCATGATGATCTTGATTACCTGTATTTGACTATCGATATGGATGGATTCTCTTCCGCATACAGCCGCGGCGTCAGTGCCCCCTCTCCTTTTGGATTAAGCCCTGACTATGTGATTACCGTACTAAAGCATCTAATGAAGACGGGAAAAGTAGTAGCACTTGACTTTGCCGAAACGAATCCAACTTTTGACATCGATCAAGCCACGTCCAGGTTAGCATCAAAGTTGATTTTTGAAGTGGTTCAAAGCATAGAAGTTGAATCATAAGTCTCCTCTAATGGCATTTGTTTTTTGACTTAGATACATCAAAGTTCCATATTCTTTTCTACATTGAGTGTAATCAGATTGGAGATGCAACTCACGAACATCATCAAAAAATGGATTTTCTTCTTCTACGTTTTGGACGTTAATAGAGATGGAATTCTGGAGAAGTCCGACATTCAGGAAATCGTAGATCGTGTGATTGCCATTCGAAAAGGTTATTTCAGCAAAGGAGAACAAAAACACCTGCACTATCAAACACTGAAAAGTTTTGACCGCTTGCTGATCGAAGCAACAAATGGTAAAACTAGACATATTACCCTGCTGGAGTGGGTAAGAATCATCAAAAAATACAATGATAATGTGGAGCGTAAGCCTTATTTCATTCGCTGGTTTTCTGCATCTGCCATGAAGTTTCTCATTGACCTTTGCGATCACAACAAAGACGGCGAGATTGATTTCGATGAGTTTGGGACACTTTACAAAATACTTGGACTAAACCGCAAAGAAACTTTGTATGCATTTAAGTACCTGGATGAAAACAGAGACTGTGTGCTGAGCAAAATAGAGCTGTACAATGCCATCAAAGAATTTTTTTCTTCCAGCAATGCCACGATTAACAATTATGTATTTGGGCAATATGAATCGATCCCTGAGAGCTACTTCGACAAACTCATTTCGGCGACCTAGCACAAGTCACTAGAGATATGAACCTACTTTTTCCTTTTGCTAGCCTTGGAGTCATTAATGGCATTCTAGTCGTTATTTATTTGGTATTCAAAAAGAATCGTGTTGCGGGAGACTTCTACTTTGCAGGTCTACTTCTCTCTTTTTGCCTTCGGATCGGCAAGTCAGTTCTACTCTTTTACGGGGATCCCGTAGACCCACTCTTTCTACAGATTGGACTTTCTGCGTGCATATTCATTGGCCCATTTTTCTTCCTTTACCTGAAATCTGTGGCAAACAATGCTAAGGATTTTAAAAATGGAGACATCATCCTCCTTGTTTTGACTCTTTTTTTTATTGTAGGAATTGGACTTTTGTTCCCCTATCGCACCTTTCCAGACTATTGGAATCCTGAAATCGTACAGGTGATTTATGCCGTTTGGGGAGTTTTTGCGCTGCTTGGGTTAAGGAAGGCATACACGATTCTTGGGGGCGGCATACTAATGCCATGGACTCTGAAGGAAGGCAATCGATACCTTGCAAGCATTGTACTCGTAGTTATGCTGATTACATTAACCTACCAACTTGCACTTTATCTGGTCAGCTTTACCTACATATGGGGAGCCTTTATCTTCTCTGGTTCCTTTTATATTCTAGGATTCCGTGCCATTAAGAACAAGCCTGTCACTGGGAAGCCAATTGCGCTGCCCGCAACCGAAGCAGAAGCTATCTTGAAACAGTTGGGGCAACTAATGGATGAAGAAAAACCTTACCGAAATCAGAATCTAAAAATGGACGACCTGGCAAAAAGGATGAAGCTATCACGACATCTGCTATCCCAGGTCCTGAATGAGACCTCAGCAAACGGGTACAGTAACTTCATTAAAGGCTATCGAGTGGCGGAGGCCAAAAGATTGATTGGGACCCATTCACATATGAGTCTGGAGGGGATTGGCTACGAAGCAGGGTTTAAGTCAAAGTCCTCATTTTATGATGCTTTCAAACAGGTCGAATCGTGTACGCCCTCTCAATTCAAGAAGCATCTAGAGCTCAAAAGGTCCTGAATGATCAGTTTGGACTTTTGTTCATTCATTTGAATGTTATTACCTACCGCCGCCCTCGTATTCTTGTCAAAAAAAAGTTATGAGATGTCTTATTGTCACTGGTCTAATTGTCCTTAACCTGTATGCGAATGGTCAATCTGATCAAAAACAGATCGAAGCCACCATCCAGAAATTTATTATCGGTACGAGGTACAATTATCCTGACTCCATTCTAGCGGCATTCAAACCTGGTTCAACTATGTTTCTTTATACTGGAACGGAACAAATCAGGGAGATGACCGTCGAGGATTATGCTGCTTTGTATGGCAGAAATCGGCCTGGTACACTGAATAATCGGCCAAGCAAGATCATCGCAATCGATCAAACACTGGATGTTGCATTTGCCAAGGTACAAGTCGACATCCCCTATTTTGGAAATCGCTACTACGACCTGCTACTTCTTAAAAAATTTCCTGTTGATGGGTGGAAAATCGTTTCTAAGTGCACCTCTGCTGAGCCCATTCCAAAAAGTCCCGAAGAACTCGTTGCCAAACCGCAGAAAGAAGTGATCCTATCTGGACTCAATCGTCCATGGAGTATGGCTTTTTTGTCTGAAGAAGAAGCAATCATTGCTGAGAAAGATGGGGCAGTGGTACTCGTCAACTTAAAGACACAAGAAAAAACCGCCTTGAAGGGTCTGCCAACAGATGTCGCCCGTTCCATACGAATCGATACTACAAAATTCAAAAAGGGTGTTTTTCCAAGTGCTTTGCACGGACAAGAGAGAAGTTTTAATGCCGGTTGGTTCCAGGTCTTACTAGACCCGGATTATCCCTCTAATCAGTACATATACATCTCCTATGCAGCCGAAAATAAAAACAGAGAAAGCGCCACCAAAGTGATCCGAGGGATTTTGCATGGGAATGAGCTTAGAAAAGTGGAAGTCTTATTAGAGGCCGGGCCCTATGTTCACGGCCTATATCATTATGGCGGTGGTATGGTATTTGGTCCAGACAAGAAACTATACATAAGTACTGGAGAACGTAACTTCTATGAATATCTAAATCCCGAACTACCCACTGCACAGGATCTTAGGGATAAGCGTGGTAAAATTCTACGGTTGAATTCCGACGGAAGTATCCCCTTGGATAATCCAGATTTTGGTCCGGATGCAATTGAGGGTCTATACGCCACCGGCATTCGTGCAACACAAGGGTTTGCCACAAGGCCGGGTACTAATCAAATTTGGTTTAGCGAACATGGCACTCTTCAGGGTGACGAATTAAACATACTAAGAAAGGGGGCAAACTACGGCTGGCCATTTAAAACAAGCGGAAGATACCGTTGGGCTGACTACTCCCCTACAATACCCGAAGAGCTTTTATTCGAATCTCCAGTCTTCTTCTGGGATAAGACAGTTGCCCCCACAGGACTCACCTTCTACTATGGAACTGAATTTCCACAATGGAAAGGCAATCTCATTGTCCCAGGATTGAGTAAGGGCAGCTTATGGAGAATGAGTATCCATAACAATGAGATTGTTGCCGCCGAAGAACTCTTTATTGATGATCGAGTGCGTTTACGAAAAGCAATAGTTTCGCCACGGGGACAATTGTACTTGCTTACTGATGAGGAAAATGGCAAATTGATTCGTGTCTTCAACAGCAACAAGTAAATTCGACCACAAATTGCGACTTTTGAAATCATTCTTCCTTCTAATCATATTGGGACTAACAAGGCAAGCTATTGCGCAGGAGGAAGATTCAGTGTTTGTTTCCTCTGACTATCGACTAGACGAAATTACCATCACAGGCAGTCGATTTGGAAGTGATTCAGGTATACTCACTTTTGCAATTTCCGACTTGGACAGTTTGCTTATTCACCAACCAGTTCAACAACTATCTATTAAGGAGCAACTACTGCAGGTTCCCGGCTTATTCATTCAAAATGCTTACAATTTCGCTCAAGACGCTCGTATTTCGATCCGAGGTTTTGGAGCAAATGCGGCATTCGGAATTCGAGGCATCAAGCTAATTGTGGATGGAATTCCGGAAACAACCCCAGATGGAACTGGACAATTGGACAACCTGAATCTGGATCAAATAGGCACCATTAAAGTAATTCGCGGAGCCTCATCCAGTCTATATGGCAACGCTTCGGGAGGCACCGTCTTATTGAATTCCAAAGGCCTTACCAATGACTATCTGTCATTTCAATCCATGATCGGGTCCTATGGTTTCTACTCTCAAGCTGTCTCAGGAGGAATGAAAAACAGCAAGGCAAGTTACCAGGCTAACCTCAGGTATTTTGGAAATAAAGGATTTCGAGATCACAGCTCATTTCAACAGTACAATGCACGATTCGCTATGAAGCAGCAGATTTCAGATCAGCTTTCGGCTAATTTCATTGCAGAGGCAGTCCATAGTCCCAAAGGTCAGGATGCCGGTGGCCTTACCCTGGAGGCCACAGAAAGTGATTTCCGCCAGGCAAGAGATCGCAATGTTGACTTCAATGCAGGCGAATCCATCACTCAATGGAAAATTGGGACCAGCATAAATTGGAAAACTTCAGATCTTTCGAACCTAAGCACTTACCTATTTTATAATCAACGAGAATTTGATGGTAGACTCCCGTTTGAAAACTCGGGTTCGATCTCTCTCAAAAGGGATTATTTTGGTCTGGGTAATCACTTCCAAACCCAAAGTGGCTCACACCGCATTAGAGTTGGATATGATCTGCTCAGCCAAACAGACCAACGTAAGCGATTTAATAATTTAGCCGGTGAACAGGGGGCTATGGTCCTTGATCAGCAAGAAACGTTTCGAAACCTCGGCATTTATGCTTCAGATCAATTTCAACGGTCTGGATGGACTATCTCTGCTGGTATTCGATTTGATTTTAATGAACTTAAAGTCAACGATCAATTTCTTGGCGATGGTAACGACTCCGGATCAATCAATATGAACAATTGGAGTTATCAGCTTGGCCTTGCAAGGTTTATTTCTTCTAGCCTTAAAGTATTTGCAAATCATTCTACCAGTTTCGAAACCCCGACATTGGCCCAATTGAGCAATCGACCAGATAATTCTGGAGGATTTGAGAATCTTGGGGCGGCAAACGCAAATTCGTTTGAAACTGGATTGGAATGGAACAAAGGTCCTGTCAATATCGAACTAGTTGGTTTCATCATAAGAACAACTGACGAACTGGTACCATATGAGCTTGAAGACTTTCCGGAACGAACCTTCTTCCAAAATGCAGGTAGAACCTCGCGAAAGGGACTTGAGTTTTCTGCACGTTATCAACATAATTCAATCTCAATCTATACCACCTATACCTTGGCTAAATTCAATTTCAAAGACTACGAAGTAAATGGAACCAGCCTGAACGGCTTCAGACTGCCGGGAATACCCAGTCATCATGCGGCATTCCATTTTATTTTTCATCCAATAAAAACGGTAGTCATCTCATTACCAATTAAATATACAGGATCAATGAAAGCCGATAATGAAAATGAAGTTTCCATCGAAGATTATGTGGAAGCTCATATCATGGCGCAATATCAAAGGAGAATCGGTAAGATTCTACTGACACCGTTCATTGGAATCCGAAACATCACAAATCAAACCTATTTCGACAATGTTCGAATCAATGCATTTGGAGGGAGATACTTCGAGCCGGCACCCAAAAGAAACTACTATGCCGGTTTGAAGGTATCCATTTAACCAACCGGTTTTCATCTTTCTAAATTATCCCTGATGCGTGGTTGACTGCGCTCATATGCACTCCAAACAGGGTCACTCCAAATCATAATGGTATCATCTCGTTCTTGCCCAGGTGGTACGCTTAGTACGTCCTTGACATTGATTTTAGCTGTATGTAGTGGAATCCGAATGTGCGGAAGTTTCGATTTCTTGCTGGATAAACATATATGTTCTTACTTCACAAACCTTTGATTGCACCTTCTTTATTCAAAATCCTTAGCATCTAATCCAGGGACAATTCGGCAAGCATTTTTGTAATAAACCTTCTTCAATACTTCATCAGATAAGCCCAGACCGTACATACGCCAGAATGCATGATATTTTTTGTAATATGGAAAATACTCGTCCTCCGTCTCCAAGACACGGAAATACGTCCAAAACTCTTCTGGATTGTAGGCATCTTTGCCAAAAACCAAGCGGTCCTGATATTTTTCGAAAAAGGCATTGGCCATCTTCGGCTGCCTGCCGAATTCGGCAATAACTGCCCCGATTCCAAACAGAACATTTGCGTACGTATCCAGGTGCTTTCCTGCTTTTTCCAGATCGTTCGCCATCCACCCCATGTGCGCGTTGACAAAAGTGGTATTGGGGTGTTTTTTAAAGACATGGTGTTGCTCAGCAATTAATGTTTCGAATGGTGCCGGATCATCAGCATCTCGCTTTCTATTTGGCCTTAGTTTTAGTTCTAGCCAACGTTCATTATCTGCGTCCATTTCATCCCAGAAAGGAGCAGGATCAGCAGAATGGATCAATACCGGAATGCCAAGCTCTCCGCACTTAGCCCAGACCGGATCGATTCTTGGATCGTCTATTCGCACTCGATTGCCTTCCTGATCCGTATACCTCAACCCAAGACTCTTATAAATTTTTAACCCTCTTGCTCCAGCTTTAACGTCTTCTTCTAGTTCTTTCACCGCATTTTCTGTCCAGCCTTCTTGCCCAAAATTTTTGAAAGAAACATTGGTAAAGACAACAATTTTGCCTGGTGCTTCACCGTTAACCCGTCTTACCATTCCTGCCAGGTATTCTTGCGAGCCAATATCACCTGCAGCACGATCAAACCCCCTGCCACTGAGGTTAATCATCGCTCCCATATTAAGTTCCTCCATCTCTTCCTTTAAATCAGCAATCGCTGGAATGGTCAGATTCCATTGATGACTATGAATGTCCACAAAGGGAAATTT
>CAZQDI010000128.1:0-11985 GCA_964591785.1 uncultured Roseivirgaceae bacterium | reverse complement strand
CATTCTACCCATTTGTCTTCAGCATTTAGACTAGGCACTAAATCCCAATGCTCACCCCCCGCTTCAAGGAAGTCTTCCTGATAGGTCTCTCCTACTTCGATCGTGGTTTCCAAGCAATCAGAAACAAAAGCGGGAGAAAATGCCAGCACCCTCTTGATTCCTTTCTCAGCTAGCTCTTTCAGCACATCCTCCGTATAGGGTTTTACCCAAGGATCCTTTCCTAATCTTGACTGAAAACATACCGTGTAGTCGTCCTCTTGAATTCCCAAAGAACGAGCTACCAGCCTGGTTGTCTCGAAACCCTGCGCACGGTAGCAAAATCGATTCTTCTCGGTCAGCTTTCCACAGCACCCACCAAGCTGACATTGGTTGCCATATGAAGCTTTCCTGATCTGTCTTTCAGGCAGTCCATGATAGCTAAAAACAAAGTGTTCATAGTGCCCATTCTCCATCAACTTCTTCCCTTGATCTACAATGGTTTCGATAAAGAGCTGCTCTTCAAAAAACTGCGAAGTAAACTTGAGTTCAGGAATTACTTGCCAAGTCTTGGTGATTTCCATTACTCGATCAATGACCGAACCAGTGGTTGCAGAGGCATATTGGGGAAATAGTGGAATTACATGAATCGATGCAACCTGCTCCTTCAATTCACTAAGCACCTGTGGTAAAGATGGAGACTGATACCGCATGGCGTATTTTACCATGAACTTATCCCCTAGCTTATCTTGCAATAAATGGGTAATGTCCTCCGTATAGTACTTCAGAGGTGAACCTCGCTCATCAAACAGTTTTCGATATTCCTCAGCTGACTTGGGGGCTCGAAAAGGGGCAATGATGCCATTGACCAATAACCACCTGGGTACGGACGGGATATCTACTACTCGCTTGTCGGAAAGAAATTCTCTTAAGTACTTCCGGACGTCTGAAGTCTTGGTGGAATCTGGAGTTCCAAGATTCACCAATAGGACACCTTGCTTCTTCATAAAATGTGGGCCTCCCAAATCACAATTCCATAGGCCACAAACCTTACGAATCTAAAAAGAGAGAATAAAAGATATTTTTTGAATGAATAATGAACAGAACCAACCAACATCGCTATACCTGAAAAAGGTAGTGGAGTAAGAGCTGCTACTACCACCAGAAAACCTCCATAGTTGTTTAAATGTTTTTCGAACTTTCCAAAAACACGTTTTTTCATTTGTTTGTAGAATTGAGTGTTCTTTAGGTACGCTCCAATACCGAACCCGATGATACCTGAGATATACGAAATCGTAGATAGGGCAATGATGTTATTTACATAATTCTGAAGGATCTCGCTTCTGAGGGACCAAATCATAAAGAATTCAGGAGGTATGATTCCAAAAATCGTCTCTGAGGCCAAAAAAATTAGGTAGATGATGCTGGGTCGTTCGTATACCGGACCCAATACAGACTCTAAGGTAAAATCATAGTTCTTTCTGAGATATAGGTATCCAAAAACAATAACGGCTAGCCAAACAAGTCCTTTTGCCAGGTTTCGGAGTAGGAACTTATTCTTATCAGGTAGTGGCTTTTGCTCTTTGCTTGACATGTTATAGGCTAAACAGTGCTAATTGAATTATTGTTCTTGTTTGGTCATCTGCGACTTGGACAAATCCGCTGAGTTCCGATAACTTATTTGCCAATAAGGTTCGGCTAAATCTGAATATCTACCATAAAATTCAGTCAGCATAATTTTCACAGCATAGTTAAGCCGATTCAACGCATCCATCTGGTAGTCCTTTCGGTTTTTAGGATGATTAATGAAAAACTTGATAATCGGAAATGCACAAGTCCTGAGTCTACCAAGCTCCTTTTGAACATTGGGCCCCTCTTTCTCCAAAGATTTAATGGTCTTTGATGTACACTTTCCTAACCCTTTGATGAGTGACACATAGATCGGGCTGGTAAGGTCTTCCTTATCCATCAACTCGACTACGGTATCTGCACAAAAAGCTTTCAGGATTCTAAGTGGAGGCAAGCTCATCGAGGCATCAGTAAAGACATCTGGCTGCCAAAGAATCTCTCTGAACGTAAATAGGGCTGGAAGTAGCTCCGTATCGTATGCTTGATCCTTCTTAAGGTGGTGCATTACCTCCGTATCTATTCCCTTAATGGCCACCGCTCCTGCATGAAGCGTATAGCTCCACCCTTGCTCTTTCTGATCCACAATTGACAAGAAATTCCATATTTCGGAAAGGGCGATATTCATCATATGAGACTTATTGGTGAACAAAATAATACATTGAATAATAATTACTTCGTTTCAGAACTTCTTTTCCTAATTTTCATCTTGTGGATAAAAAATGGTTTATAAAGGAGGCGCCAGAGTTTGAGAACGTAGGACAACTAAGCAAGGACATAAACGTTGCGAGGTTTCTCGCCGAGATTCTGGTTCAGCGTGGGATTGATAATTTTGAAAAGGCCAAAGATTTTTTCCGGCCCTCTCTTTCTAGTTTACATGATCCTTTTTTGATGAAAGGGATGCATAAGGCTGTGAACAGACTTACCGATGCCGTCTCTAACGATGAAAAGATCCTGCTCTACGGTGACTATGATGTGGATGGAACCACTTCAGTGAGTCTTCTCTTTTTGTTTCTTTCCTCTTTTTCTGACCAACTTGAATACTACATCCCTGATCGATATACCGAAGGATATGGCATATCCGAGAAAGGAATGAAGTACGCATCGGATCATGGTTTTAGTTTGATTATCGCATTGGATTGTGGAATAAGAGCCACAGAACGTGCCAAAGAAGCAAAAACTGCGAATATTGACTTAATCATCTGCGACCATCACCTCCCTGGTGAACTTTTACCAGACGCCTTCGCCATTTTGGATCCCAAACAAAATGACTGTAACTACCCTTTCAAAGAGCTATCAGGCTGTGGGGTGGGATTTAAACTCCTGCAGGGGTTTTGTCACCAGAATACCATAGAAAAGGAAACCCTTTTTCAGTACCTTGATCTCGTGGCGGTCAGTATCGCAAGTGATATCGTTCCTATGGTTGGAGAGAATAGAATACTCGCTTTTTATGGGTTGAAAAAGCTCAATGAAAACCCTTCAGCAGGCCTTAAGTCTTTGATGGAAATAAGCGGCAAAAAGAACAAATTTGACATCACAGATGTCGTTTTCTCAATCGGCCCAAGAATCAACGCAGCAGGCCGCCTTGGTCATGCAAAAGAGTCCGTCAGGCTATTGACTGATGACGGGAAGGCTTCATCAAAATTTGCAGACGAGCTAAACGAAAGAAATATTGAGCGAAGAACGTTCGACCAGTCAATCACCGCAGAGGCACTGGAGATGATAGCCGAATTGCCAAAAAATAAAAAGTCTACCGTTCTATTTCGCGAGAACTGGCATAAGGGGGTAATCGGCATTGTAGCATCTCGGTGCATTGAGCATTATCATCGACCTACCATCATACTGACCGAATCAAACGGCATGGCCACGGGATCAGCCCGTTCCGTTAATGGATTCGACATTCATCAGGCGATCTCCGAATGCGATGAATTGTTAGTGCAGTACGGAGGACACATGCACGCAGCAGGTGTAAAACTTGCCCTTGACAACGTCGAGCCTTTTATCAATAGGTTTGAGGAGGTAGTTTCCAAATCGATTACCCTTGATCAACTCACCCCGAAAATTGAGATTGATACCGAGATTTCCTTAGGCGACATAAGTTTTAAAACCCATAATATCATCAGCCAGATGGGTCCTTTTGGTCCCCACAACATGACCCCAGTCTTTGGCACAAAAAATGTAAGGTTGGTCTCAACCAAAATACTTAAAGAAAAGCATATCAAAGGCTTCGTCAGATCAATGAGAACTTCCAAGAAATTCGAGTTCATCGGATTTGGGCTCGCAAGTAAGTTTGAAGAACTAAAAGCTGGGGCTGTCCTTGATATTGCATATCAAATTGACGTGAATGAGTACTTAGGAAATAGAAGCCTAATTCTAAACTTAAAGGATATTCGATTTGATGCATAAATTGCGCATGATATATGGAGTTACGAGCTGAACATCTAGTAAAGAAATACAAGAACAGGAAGGTTGTTAATGATATCTCAGTAAAGGTAAATCAGGGGGAAATCGTCGGACTCTTAGGTCCGAATGGCGCAGGCAAAACCACTTCCTTTTATATGATCGTAGGCCTTATCAAGCCAAATGAAGGAAACATCTATTTGGATGATTCTGATATCACGGATTTACCTATGTATCGACGAGCACAAAGGGGAGTAGGCTACCTGGCTCAAGAAGCATCAGTTTTCCGAAAGCTGAGTGTCGAGGATAACATTTTGGCTGTTTTGGAAATGACTAACCTTACCAAAAAAGAGCAGAAAGAAAAAGTTGAAAGCTTGCTGGAAGAGTTCAGTTTAACTCACGTTCGAAAAAATTTAGGACAGGTACTATCTGGTGGTGAACGAAGGCGGACGGAGATTGCGAGGGTGTTGGCTGTCGATCCCAATTTTGTCTTGCTTGATGAACCTTTTGCAGGGGTAGACCCGATTGCTGTGGAAGAGATTCAAACGATCGTTGCCCAGCTAAAAAACAAGAATATCGGGATTCTGATCACAGATCACAATGTGAATGAAACGCTTTCTATTACGGATCGAGCCTATCTCATGTTTGAGGGAAAACTCCTCAAAGCAGGAACTGCCGAAGAACTGGCAAGTGACGAACAAGTCAGAAAGGTCTACCTGGGGAAACACTTTGAACTGAAACGAAAGATTTAGGTTCACGCAAGTCCATTTCTATTCGACTTTTGGAAATCCTTTCTTAGTTTAACACCATGGAAATCCTGAACTCCATACTTTCCTGGGTTATGAAAAAGCGGATTCATCAAATTGATCTGTTTATGAAATATCCCAATGAAGTTCAAAACGAACTTTTAGAAGACCTCATCAAAAGAGCCAGAAAAACAGAATATGGGAAAAAATTTGGCTTTAAATCCATTGAAAACTATGAGCATTTCAAAGCCAAGGTTCCGGTAGTTTCCTATGAAGACATCTATCCTTACATCGATCGTTTGATGAAGGGAGAAGAGCATCTCTTGTGGCCAACTGAGATCCGATGGTTTGCAAAATCTTCTGGCACCACGAATGCAAGAAGTAAGTTCATACCAGTATCAAACGAAGCCCTTGAGGACTGTCACTACAAAGGAGGCAAGGACTTATTGTCGATCTATTTCAATAATTACCCGGATGCAAGAATGTTTTCCGGTAAAGGACTGGTGATCGGAGGAAGTCACCAATTGAATCAATTTGATGAAAACTCCAAATCCTACTATGGAGATGTTTCAGCAGTACTACTCAAAAATCTTCCTTGGTGGGCACAGATGGTTCGAACCCCAAGTCTGGATATCGCGCTGATGGATGAATGGGAGGAAAAAATTGATAAAATGGTACGAATTACTTCTGACGAAAATGTGACCAATATCTCAGGAGTCCCAACATGGATGATCGTGCTGCTTGAAAAAATATTAGAATATAAAGGGGCTAAAAATATTCTGGAAGTTTGGCCAAACCTGGAAGTTTTTTTTCATGGTGCTGTTTCGTTTACCCCCTACCAAGAGCTTTTTAAGAAGTTGCTTCCGTCTTCTAAAATGAGGTACATGGAGACCTACAATGCCTCGGAAGGTTTTTTTGGTATTCAGGACCAAACCGATTCCAATGAAATGTTACTCATGCTCGACTATGGCATATTCTATGAATTTATTCCCGCAGAAGAGTTAGATAACGATCAGCCCAAAACGATCCCCCTCGATGAAGTCCAAATCGATAAGAACTATGCCGTAGTTATCACAACGAATGCAGGTCTTTGGAGGTATCAAGTCGGCGATACTGTAACATTCACTTCGGTCAATCCCTATAGAATAAAGATATCCGGGAGGACAAAACACTTCATAAATGCCTTCGGCGAAGAATTGATTATCGAAAATGCTGAAGTCGCAATTGCAGAAGCTTGCAAAAAGACAGAAGCCACCATTGAAAACTTTACGGCTGGCCCGCTGTATTTAGGGGAAGGCTCCAAAGGCGGTCATGAATGGATCATCGAATTCAACTCTGCCCCGAATGATATGAAAAGATTTACACAACTATTGGATGAAAAGCTAAGAGAGGTTAATTCAGATTATGATGCCAAAAGATATAAGGATATTGCCCTACAGGAACCAATCATTTACACTGTACCCCCCAAAACCTTTTATATTTGGATGAAATCAAAGGGTAAATTAGGTGGACAGCATAAGGTCCCGCGACTTTCCAATACCAGGGAGTATCTTGATGAGTTACTTAGTTTTGCCTCTCAGAAATAAAACAAAAACAAAAAAGTACGGGTAAAGCTTAATCGAATCTTTTTCTACTGATATCTACTACTAATGGAAAATAAGAGCAATAACATCGGTTTATTCAGTAACCTAAAAACTGATCTTTCGGCTTCTCTTGTCGTTTTTCTGGTTGCAGTGCCTCTCTGTTTGGGAATTGCACTGGCTTCAGGTGCGCCACTTTTCTCAGGAATCATTGCTGGAATTGTCGGTGGAATTGTTGTTGGACTTATTAGTGGTTCTCAAGTCGGAGTCAGTGGACCTGCAGCAGGTCTTGCAGTCATCGTGCTCAGTGCAATAGAAGATATCCGAATAAAAAAATTAGAAAGTCTTGGTATTGCTGCAGATCAAATTACTCCCCAGATAGAATTGGAAGTATTCCAGATTTTCCTAGCTGCGGTTTTTATTGGAGGCATATTTCAGATTATTCTAGGGTTCATCAAGGCCGGTATTATTGGCTACTATTTTCCATCGTCGGTCATTAAAGGAATGCTTTCAGGGATTGGCATTATCATCATCTTAAAGCAAATTCCACACGCTTTTGGATATGATCAAGACCCAGAAGGTGATCTTGAATTCTCGCAACCAGATGGCGAAAATACATTTACTGAAATTTTCAAGATGTTTGACAACGTCAATGACGGTGCCCTAATAATCTTCCTGATTTCGATGGTGATTTTGGTCTTGTGGGAACAACGGTTTATGAAGAAAATAAAGATCTTTCAGGTGGTTCAGGGTCCATTAGTAGCAGTCACCGCAGGTATCTTAGTAAATTTATCATTTGCAGGCTCAGGTTTTCATATCGTAGGTGAATCACATATGGTGAACCTGCCTTTGTCGGATTCATTTGTTGATTTCTTTAATCACTTTACCTTATTGAATCCGGCTGCACTACTTAGAGGGGACATCATCTTACTTGGTGCGACGATAGCGGTAGTCGCTTCTTTGGAAACTTTGCTGTGCGTGGAAGCTACCGACAAGCTGGATCCTTTGAAAAGAATTACACCAACCAATAAAGAGCTTATCGCACAAGGTATCGGGAATTCAGTTTCAGGACTAATCGGTGGTCTTCCTGTGACTCAGGTAATTGTGAGAAGCTCTGCTAATATCCAATCTGGAGGTCGAACCAAGATTTCTGCAATTGCACATGGTGTACTCTTGCTGACGTGCGTTGTGCTCATTCCTAATATCTTAAATCTGATTCCGAAGTCATGCTTGGCAGCGATCCTCATCGTTGTGGGTTATAAGCTGGCTAAGCCTACTATCTTCAAACAAATGTGGAGCGGAGGGAAAGACGTTTTCATCCCTTTTATCATTACCATCTTAGGGATCATCTTTACGGATTTATTAATTGGAATTGTCATGGGACTAGTCGTGGGAATCTTTCAGGTGCTCTATAACAACTTCAAAAAGCCGTACGAAGTGAAGACCTTTACTGAAAATGGTGAAGATGTTTTACACTTGGAGTTATCAGAAAACCTCACCTTTTTAAGCAAGGCAAGTATGATTGATACGGTTGCGCACATCCCCGACAACACAAATCTCCTGATTGATGCTTCAAGATCTCACTACATCCATCCTGATATCATAGAAATAATTGAAGACTTCCAGAAAAATGCAGAATACCGAAACATTAACATTGAAACCAAAGGATTTGAATCAATGGGTACTGAAAACCAGGTGAAAGAACTAAAGAAGATTACGAAGGAAAAATAAGTTCACCCTTTGTGATCCACATAGTGTCTCCATTTCTCTAAAATTTGCAGAAGATCCTGAGGTAGGTCTGAATCAATAAAAACTTCCTTTTTAGTCACAGGGTGAACGAACCCGAGCGTCTTGGCATGTAGCGCTTGTCTTGGCAACAACTTAAAGCAATTTTGGACAAACTGCTTATATTTTGAGAAGACAGTCCCTTTGACGATCTCTCTTCCTCCGTAGGTTTCGTCGCTAAACAGCGGATGGCCCAAGTATTTCATATGGGCTCTTATCTGATGGGTACGGCCTGTCTCTAAATTGCATTTTAGCAATGAGACATATCTTAAATCTTCAAGAACTTCATAGTGTGTTACTGCACGCTTACCAAAATCCGCTTCCGGGAATACAGACGTCACCCGCCGATCCTTCAAACTTCTTCCAACATTTGCATCAACAGTTCCTTTCGACTCCTCCGGAACACCCCAAACCAAGGCATGATACGTCCGTTCGATGGAGTGATCAAAAAACTGATTTGCAAGCCCGCTCATGGCCTGTTCAGACTTTGCTATGACCAGAAGTCCCGAGGTATCCTTATCTATTCGGTGAACTAAGCCAGGTCTACCATCATTGCCTTTCATTTCGGGCAGGTTTTGAAAATGAAAAGCAAGTGCATTGACCAAGGTCCCAGACCAGTTTTGATAAGCTGGATGAACAACCATTCCTGCTGGCTTGTTCACCACCAGGAGGTGTTCATCCTCTAGCACTATATCTAAGGAAATGTTTTCCGGAACTACCTCCTCATCTCTCGGGGGTTCGGGAAACAGGATCGATATTTTGTCTTGAGGATGTACTTTATAGTTTGGTTTTGTGGGAAGGC
The DNA here is from genome assembly GCA_964591785.1 of uncultured Roseivirgaceae bacterium. Taxonomy (GTDB): domain Bacteria; phylum Bacteroidota; class Bacteroidia; order Cytophagales; family Cyclobacteriaceae; genus Ekhidna. The sequence goes on along the minus strand of CAZQDI010000128.1, from coordinate 3,070 downwards.
TATTCACCGTGACAAAGCCATTCTTTATACCGTCCTGAATTTTCGTCCTAGTGACATTTGGTAGACGATCCATCAGGAATTTATCAATCCGCAACAGTTCTTGGCCATCATCAACGACAATTACATGATGCTCATAGAGCTCTTCATTTTTCATTGAATCGTCCGACATAAATGTAAATTTAACCGATGATTCGGGTACCAACTCCACTACAGCAATTGCATCACCCATTACTGGAAAAAAAACACTTATCCATGTATGTAAAAAGAGATGATTGCACTCATCCTGAAATCATGGGTAATAAGTGGAGAAAATTGAAATACAATCTCGAGGAAGCTGGCAGAAATCAGTCCAGGCAGATTATCACGCTAGGTGGAGCTTACTCCAACCATATTGCTGCAACCGCAGCAGCCTGCAAATACTTCGGCTTTCAATCCTTAGGAATAATCAGAGGGGAAGAGTTAAACGAGGAAAGTAATCCGACACTAAAAAAAGCCAAAGAGAATGGAATGGAATTATTATTTGTCAACAGGACTGAATTTAGACAAATAAAGCAGAACCCGACGAAGTTCCTGTCAGCATATCCGAACTACTACTTTCTACCTGAAGGAGGCACAAATTTTCTCGCAATACGAGGCTGTAGCGAGGTCATCGAAGAGATTGAAATTGGATTTGATGTAATTGCCTGCTCTATCGGTACGGGAGGGACTTTTTGCGGAATTGCGGATTCATTAGCACAAAATCAGCAATTAGTAGGCTTTAGCGCACTCAAAGGATCTTTCATTCGAGATGAACTCAATTTGCTTTTCAAAGAGTACCAAATAAATCATCCAAATTTTGAAATCAACACAGATTATCATTTTGGCGGATATGGGAAAGTCACATCGGAACTAATCGATTTTATTGATTGGTTCAAAGAATATTTCAAAATCCAACTTGACCCGATTTATACAGGAAAATGCTTTTTTGGCGTTTGGGATATGGTGAAAAAGGATAAATTTGAAAAAAATCTTAGAATAATACTATTACACACGGGTGGTATTCAAGGTAATGAGGGGTTTATCCAAAAAAATCAAAATATTATCTAATAAGATTTATCTTTAAATGATTTTGTCAACGGTGAAAAAATTTGTGCTGCCTCTTGTTTTTTGTTGTAGTATTGTTGCCTGCAACATTGGAGATCTTGATTTCAATAATCTTGAGGTTCAGCCAGTTTCAGGCACTTTTGCCGTTCCGCTGGGATTCAAAACGTATAGCGTCCAAGATCTTATCGACGAGCAAAATGACAGCCTTCCAAATCTGAGAGAGTCAGATGATACCACACTGTTAATTTTGTTTTACACAGATTCAATTCTCTATAATGCCGAGGGAGAATTTATTAATATAGAGGATGTGACGGGAGAGGGGATGATTACCGATATCCCATCCGTTACCGGACCTGGTCAGGAAACCATTGGTCCACAGACTCTTACCAGTACTTATACGGCTCCAAATGGAGAGGATCTGGACTCAGTGTATCATAGTGGCGGAACATTGACTTTGACAGTGAATTCTTCGGCCAATGTTACGTTAGACTATGAGATAACGTTCCAAAGTACAATTGACCTAAGCACTGGCGATTCCATTTCATTTACAGGAACAATTGACGGTGCAGGATCTGATACACAGATGCAGGACTTAGACAATCATTTGACAAGACTTACCGATCCGTTTGGCTCCAATGAATTTTCAATTTCATTTTCTGCTACCGCCACATTGACGGCAGCTCAGAGTTTAGTTGGGACGGAAGACATTTCGTTTGATTTCACTTACGGCAACCAGACCTTCAGCCTCATCTACGGCAAGTTGGGACAAGATACCGTCAATGTCGGTAGCGAGGCCATTGAAATAGACTTCTTTGAAGACTCTGGTGATGAGGGCTTCTTTCTTGGAAACCCTGTCTTTAGGTTCACCTTTGATAATTCTTTTGGCATACCAGTTGCGACTGATTTTTCAGGGATTGCTAGTCTGGATGAAAATGGTGGTCAAAATTTTCTTGATGGTGCGATCACTGAGGCTCTGACTCTTCCGCTAATAGAGGCAGCGGCAAATCCAGGAGAAGTACAGCAAACAGTTATTGAAATAAATAGAGGTAATTCAAACATTAACGAATTACTCTCCAACTCACCATCCAGACTGGTGTTTGATGTTACTTCCATTTCGAATTATTACGATAACAATGCATCCAATTTCGTTCAGCCCGGAGATGAAATTTCTGCACTCATTGAAGTTGAGATTCCGCTGGAACTAAGTCTCAAAAATTATCAACAATCTTTTGCTTTTAATCTCAACGGAGGATTAGATACGGAAGACATCGATTCGGCATTTCTAAGAGTTGTTACGATCAATGAATTGCCATTTTCTGGAAGTCTATCAATGAATATCCAGGACAGTACTGAAACCACCATCTACACGATCGCGGAATCCATCGTATTCGTAGCCCCTTTTATTAATACAAGTGGGTTTGTGACCGATCCCAGCGGTGCTTCTGTAGATATCCCACTCTCACCAGATGCAATTAATGCGTTGGCTGAAGGAGACAGAATTGAAATGGTGGTTACATTAAACACGCCAGTTTCGCAGACGTCCAGAGATATCTTTGTCAAAATTCTATCTACATATACTCTTCAAATAGAGTTAGGACTAGGAGGTAGGTACAACTACGAATTCTAAATGAGATCCTGCTTAATCACCATAGCCTTTCTATTTACCCTCACGTTAAGTGCGCAGACCAGTGTTTCTTTTTTGCATTTGGGAGATGCCACTTTCCAAAACAGTTATCTCAATCCTTCTCTTATTCCTGAGGGCAAAATCTACCTTGGACTACCAGTCCTATCTGGTGTTCATTTTAATGTCAATACCAAAACAAGCTACAATGAAACCTTTACGAAGGAAAGTGGGAATGTAATTATTGATATTGACAAGACACTTTCCCACCTTCAGAAACAGAATTTCGCATCTTTTCACGCGAATATTAATCTATTGCATTTTGGATACAAATTTGAAAATGGTTCGACCATAAGTTTGATGGCC
>CAZQDI010000127.1:0-12009 GCA_964591785.1 uncultured Roseivirgaceae bacterium | reverse complement strand
ATTTTACGTGGTGCCTTCAAAGGGAATTTTTAAAGACTTCAGCTCCGGCAAGGGGGGAGATGCCATCACGTTCGTCATGGAAGTGGATGGCCTTAGCTATGTGGAGGCATTAAAATACCTTGCTTCAAAGTATGGAATTGAGGTCAAGGAAGAAGAGCAATCCGATGAAGCATTAGAAGCCCAAAACAAAAGAGAAAGCCTTTACATTGTTTTGAACTACGCCAATGAGTACTTTCAGAAAGTACTTCATGACTCCGATGAGGGGAAGGCTATTGGGTTAAGCTATTTCAAAGAACGAGGGTTTACTGATGAGACGCTTCGAAAGTTCGAACTGGGATATTCCAGGGAAATTTGGGACGGGCTCTTGAACGAGGCTACTCAAAAAGGATATCAAAAAGAGTTACTTGCAGAAGCTGGACTCATTATTGACAAGGATGGCAAGTCCTACGATCGCTTCCGGAGTAGGGTCATGTTCCCCATTCACAATGTTTCAGGAAAACCCATCGCTTTTGGAGGGAGAAAGCTCTCAAAGACGGACAAATCCGCAAAATACATCAACAGTCCGGAGACGGAGCTTTACTTCAAGAGTAAAGTACTGTATGGTCTTTTTCAAAGTAAAAGTGCCATTCGCAAAGAAGACAATTGCTTTTTGGTAGAGGGGTACACGGATGTGATATCCATGCACCAGGCTGGCATTGAAAATGTCGTTGCCTCTTCAGGTACCGCTTTGACTGAGGATCAGGTGAAATTAATTAAGCGATACTCTCAGAATGTGACGGTGATCTTTGATGGGGATGCTGCAGGTATCAAGGCTTCCATGCGTGGCATTGACCTGCTATTGGAAGGAGATTTGAATGTCAAAGCAGTGGCCCTGCCCGAAGGAGAGGATCCGGATAGCTACGCGAGAAACCTCGGTGCTGGCGGTTTTCGGGAGTTTGTCGCAGAAGAATCACAAGACATCATTCGTTTCAAGACACAAGTTTTGTTGGATGAGTCAGGAGATGATCCGGTAAAGAAGGCCGGGGTGATCAAAGACATCGTTGCGACGATAGCTAAAATTTCTGATCCGGTTAAGCGCACAGTATACTTAAAGGAGTGCAGCAATCTTTTGGGTATTTCTGAGGCTGTCCTGGTGGCGGAGCAGAATAAAATTCTAATTGATAAGAGAAAGGCTGATCGAAAAGAACCAACGTATTTACCTGAACCAGAGGCCCCAATTGATCAGGAGGAACTGATTGATCAAACGGATATTGGAAAAATCATTGAATTACAGGAAAGAGAAAGTATTCGTTTGCTTGTGAACTATGGAAATAAGAAGATTCAAACTCGAGAACTTAGCGATGAGTATCAAATTAGCTATTTTCTGAATGAAGCCGACGAGATTCAATTTTCAAATGCAACCTATCGTAAAATTGTCGATACATTTAGGGATAAAATGAGGGAAGGAGAGGTTATTGACAGTTCCTATTTACTGAACCATGAGGACGAGAAAGTGAGAAAGACGGTCATAGATCTAAGTACCGAGAAATATGAAATCAGTGATAACTGGGCAGAGAAATACAAGATCTTCGTCCCTCGTGAAACAGAATTTTTAAGAGACGCAACATATTCGAACATTTTAAGGTTGAAATTCAGAATCATTCAGCAATTGATTCAAGAAGAGACAGAAAAGCTGAAGGAGGCGAAAAATGATCAGGAAGTTGATGAACTTTTAGATGACATAAGTGAGTTAAAAAAAGTGTCGGTAGAAATAGGTAAAATTTTAGGAAACGTATTAGTTGGTTAACCAATGCTCGATAAGATAGAAGAGGCCCTGGAGGCCATTAAAAATGGAGAAGTGATCATTGTCGTTGATGATGAAGATCGGGAAAACGAAGGAGATTTTATCTGTGCCGCGGAAAAGGTGACGCCCGATGTCATCAACTTCATGACCAAGGAGGGTCGGGGACTGGTCTGTGCCTCCATTCCGGAAGACCGCTGCGAAGAGCTCCAGCTTGACCTGATGGTGGGTAAAAATACGGCTACTTACGAAACTCCCTTCACGGTTTCCGTAGACCTGATTGGACATGGAACCACCACCGGGATCTCTACTTCCGATCGTGCAAAGACGGTTCAGGCACTGGTAGATCCGGCCACCACACCAGAGGATCTTGGTAGACCGGGACATATTTTTCCATTGAAGGCAAAGAATGGAGGGGTACTAAGAAGGGCAGGACATACGGAAGCTACCATCGATTTTGCCCGCCTGGCGGGGTTGAAACCAGGAGGTGTCCTGGTTGAAATTTTGAAGGACGATGGCACGATGGCTCGGCTGCCAGATTGCAGAAAAATTGCGGATAAGTTTGGATTGAAGCTTGTTTCGATCGCTGATTTGATTGAGTACCGCATGCAGAAGGAGTCCTTGGTGGAGGAGGAAATTGCCGTACACATGCCTACGGACTGGGGGAATTTCGAATTGAAATCATTTAGACAAATTAATACAGGAGAACAACACCTTGCGCTGGTAAAGGGAACCTGGAACAGAAATGAACCGGTGATGGTTAGAGTGCATTCGTCGTGTGTAACTGGCGATATTTTTGGTTCCTGTCGATGCGATTGCGGTGGGCAGTTGCACAGTGCCATGCAAATGGTGGAAAGGGAAGGTAAAGGGGTAGTATTATACATGAATCAGGAAGGTCGGGGAATAGGACTACTAAATAAGTTGAAAGCTTATAAGCTTCAGGAAGAAGGGAGAGATACAGTGGAAGCAAACCTGGAGCTGGGCTTCAAATCGGACCAACGCGACTACGGTGTGGGAGCGCAAATTCTGAGAAAGCTTGGTGTGCAAAAAATGAGACTGATTACCAATAATCCGAAGAAGCGGGTAGGTTTGATGGGTTATGGTCTGGAAATTGTAGAAAACGTACCCATTGAAATAACCCCAAATAGTTACAATCAAAAATACCTGGAGACGAAAAGAGATAAACTTGGTCATGAAATTTTACGTGGTTAGACTGTAATGAGAAGGATAGGTAGCATCATTTTATTGCTGATGACCCTCACCGTGTGCGGGCAGCGGTTTTCCTCGGAAGTGTTCCATAAGGGATTTCTGGTCACCTCGCAGAAGGATACCTTAAATGGAAGCTTAAAGTACGACCTGGAAGCGAATGTGCTCACGATCGTAGTCAATGGTAAAACGAGATCTTTTTCAAGTCAAAAAGTATTTTACTTTGAAATACTTGATGAGATACTGAACAATTATCGCCAATTCTATTCCATCCCTTTCAATGTCAACTTTGACTACAAGATTCCAGTGTTCTTTGAAGTGGTCTATGAAGGTAAATTATCCTTGTTGCGAAGAGAGCAAGTGGTGGTCAGATCGGTCAATAATACCTCAGCCTATTGGGGTGGCGGAAGCGTCCGGCAGACCGTAATCGAGTATTCCTACTATTTCCTGGACGATAACGGAACCATTACTTTTTTTAACGGAAGAAGGAAGGATCTTTACAAGTTCATGTCTAAGAAACAAACAGAAGTAAAACAGTTCATTAAGGAAAACAACCTTGAAACCGACCGATCTTCTGATTTAGTACGAATTACTGCATTTTACAACTCGATATAGCACATGACCAAGCCCTTAATACTCATTTCAAATGACGATGGTATTACTTCTCGTGGGATCCGAAAACTTGTCGACCTTGCAAAGGGGTTAGGCGAGGTAGTGGTGGTGGCACCGGACAGCCCGCAATCGGGGATGGGACATGCCATCACGGTGGGTGATACCCTGAGGCTACGTAAAAGCGATCAATTTGAGGGTGTTGAAGCTTATGAATGCAGTGGCACACCTGCTGACTGTGTAAAATTGGCCAAACACCATGTGCTCAAAGAAAGACAAATTGATCTGATCATTTCCGGAATCAATCATGGCAGTAACAGCTCCATCAGCGTACTATATTCAGGTACCATGAGTGCGGCCATTGAAGGAGCCATTGAGGGACATCCCTCCATTGGATTCTCCTACTGTGATTATAATCCGTACGGGGACATGTCTCATGTGGATGAATATGTCATTCATATTATTAAAGAGGGCTTATCGAAAGGTATTCCCAGGGGGATTGCCTTAAACGTCAATTTCCCTGTCATCCAAAAAGAACCAATCAAGGGAATCAAAATTTGCTGTCAGGCCAATGCGGCCTGGGAGGAACAATTTGATGAACGTAAAGACCCTTATGGGAGAAGCTACTTTTGGATGGTAGGAAATTTTGTCAATCATGACAAAGGAGAAGATAACGATGAATGGGCCTTGGCTAACAATTACGTTGCTATTGTTCCATGTCAGTTTGATATGACCGGGCACCATGCCATTGCCCAGCTAAATGAAAGTTGGGATATCTAGTCGATCTCCTGAGCGAACGACAGGATAAACCCATTCGGATCTGTGACGTCAAAGTCTCGCATCCCCCAAGGTCTGTCTCCTAACGCGTTGGTAATGTTTGCACCACGAGCCTGATATTCCTGATATAGCGCATCGATGTTATGGACAAAGATGGCCAGCGCGACATGATTTTTGGAAGGCTTGAATTCATCTTCTCGTTTTGAAAAATGTATGCTCACAGCCTCATCGCGGTTTACTACCACGTATGAAGGAGGATCTTCCCAGGTAAATGCAATATTGAAACCGAGCACCTCTTGATAGTATTCGGCTGTCTCAAGTGGGTTTTCAACCGGGAAGATTGGTGAAGAGTGAGATAATAACTTCATAGCTTTTCACAATGCTTAGCCAGATTCACGTGCATCAATTCATTAAGTTGCTTTCGAATGGAAGTCTTTGTGCTATTTGTAATAACGCGTCCGTCTATTTCAACCAGTGGTGTCAATTCGCCCATGGTACCGGTCGCAAAAACTTCATCTGCATTATAGAAATCTACCAGGCTAAGGTCTCTTTCTAACGCCCGAATCCCAGCAAGTTCCGCCATTTCCAGAACAAAACCTCTTGTAATTCCATGCAAACACGCCGTGGCATAAGGTGTAAATAGCTGCTGACCCTTCACCAGAAAAAGATTGGTATCATTCAATTCAGCCACAAAACCTCGATCATCTAACATAATTGCTGCATCCACTCCTGCGATGTTTGCCTGGATTTTGGCCAAAATATTATTCAGCAAGTTGCTATGATGTATTTTGGAATCCAGATATTGAGGTCCGTTTCTTCGTTGCGAGGAGGTAATTACTTTAATGCCAGATTCATTGTCATACACAAGAGGTTTCCATTCGGCCAGTACGATCAAGCAACACCCTTTTTGATTGAGCCTTGGATCCATTCCGGAAGTGACTTTTTCCCCTCTGCTCAAGGTTAGCCGAATATGAGTATCTTCTTCCATGCCATTTGATTCCAAGGTCGATTTGATCGCATTTCTGATGAAACCTGACGACGGGATGTTATCAAAGTGCAACGCTTTTGCGGATTCAAACATCCTGTCGAGGTGTCGATCCAGATGGAGTAAGCCCTCTTTGTAAACTCTCAGCCCTTCCCAGACCGTATCTCCACCCTGAACCGCGCTATCAAACACTGAAACCTTTGCTTCGTCTCGGTGATAAAGTTGATCTCCTACCCAGATGTTGATGTCCTTATTTTTAGGATTGAATTGTTGAAGCATAATTATAGTTGGATTGCTTTGGTCATTAGTTTTTCGTAGTAGGGAAGTGCCAGTTCATAAAGTTGGAGACATTGCTCGGGCAAGGCACGATCACTGGTCGATTGCTTGACAAATCCTTCACTGTTTTGCACATTCTTGTACCAATATTTTGCCCACACGCCATCTTCAGGAATGCCACCTTTTTTCCAGGTCAGCATCCCTCTTGTGAATGGAATACCAATTTGTTGGCACAACAACTCTAAGCCTTTTTCAGGATCCTGAAGAATGGTAGCACTTTCTACCACAATTGGCAAGTGTTTACAGTTGATCAGGGTGTATTCGTAAAGCTCCAGTTCTTCTTTAAGACCAATGTCCTGTAGTGTAGGATGTTCAATTACTTGAGCGAATGAGGCAATCAATTGCTTGGGATTGCGAATCAGAAATATGTTCTTAAATTCCCGCATGTACTCCCAGTCCAGTTTGAGGTGATGATGAGCCATGTTTTTCAAAAAAAGAACCCGATGTTCGCTAGCTTCACGATGGATTTCTTCCAGTACTTGATGGCTTTCAATGGGCATTGATTTGAGCGTTTCTGCTCTTCCGGGGTGATTCAGTTCGGGGAATTGGTCGAGGTAGTGCGCATAAAACGGCTCGTCTAAGACTTTGGTGTCTTCCCGTTGAGCAAACGAATACATCAATGCTGTTGAAATGTTGCGGGGTCCTGAAATCAAATTGATTATCATGCAAGAACTAGGGTTTGGGCGTTAGTGAAATTCAATATCGTGCTCGTTAAAGCTAAAGCTTATCAAATAAAAAAAGCGAGGTGAAGACCTCGCTTTTTTTATTTGTATTGTTTACTGCCTAGGTGGCCATTTCCCCGGCGAGCTTTTCTGCTGCCTCCATCGAATCTGTTTCATAGACGGTAAAGCCGAATTGCTCTGATTCAGCTGTTTTCTTCCAATGCTTTGCGCCCATTTTAGTAATCGCTTTCTTGGGTAAAATATTGATAAGTCCTTTGAAACTGGGAGACTGTTTGTATCCCGGAAACAACTCTTCTCCAAACCATTGCTGAACTTCCATCGGGGGAGTTCCGCTGGCATTACTTACATCCACTATGATGACTTGCACCTGACCTTCTTGTACAAGCTTCAATTGGGCCTTACAGCTTTCGTAAAGTGCTTCTTTGTTAGACAGTACTTCCCATACTGCCTTTATCGTATTGCCATCGACAAACGTTTTTACAATTCCTTCTTTTGAGTATATATCTTCCATTAGTAGTAAATGAGTAGTCAAAAATAGAGAAAGCCCGAGTTCCTTAATTGAAGGAAATCGGGCTCTCGTCGAAGTCTGTATTTTCTTGTTATGCGATCTGCGCGTCAAGCTTTTGGCTAAGGACGTTCTTAGGGACGGCACCAATCTGCTTATCAACAACTTCACCTTTTTTGAACACTAAAAGTGTTGGAATGGATCTGATTCCAAACTTGGCGGAAACTTCCGGATTAGAATCGACATCTACTTTCCCGATTACTGCCTTGCCGTCATACTCTGTAGCCAATTCTTCTACTACAGGGGCGATCATTTTACAAGGTCCACACCATTCTGCCCAAAAATCAACAAGTACTGGTTGATCTGACCCAATGATTTCTTCAAAGTTGTTGTCGGTGATTTCTACTGCTTTTCCCATTATCTTATAGTTAGTCTAAATTTTTCTTTGTAATCGAACACAAAAGTACTTCGAATAGTTTGCTCAACTAAACGAAAATCACGGTTTGTAGTTGCTTTGACAATTATTTATTGAGAAGTACTTTATACCGAATCTCTTCGATGCCATTAATCTCATTGATTAGCTCATCGGTGGGCTCAATGGTAAACTTCCTGCTGAGCATATCCAGCGAGATCGCCCGGTCTTCATAAACGCCGGATAAGGTCAACTTTAATAGGCACTTACCAGGATTTGCTTCTGCAATTCTCTCCACCTCATTTACAATGGATTCATTGATATCACTGAGCCTGAGCTTCAGCTCAAGGCCTTTGGTCATCTTTTCCCTAATCTCTCCAAGATGATCAATGTGGGTAATTTTCAATTCTAATTCTTCACTGTTCCATCGATTTTGAACAATGGCATTCAGATAAAGAAACCAACCGGGCTCCAGCATGGGTTTAAATTTCAAATAGTCTTGCCCAAATAGATAGAAGGTATAGTTATCGTTAAAGTCTTCAAGTGTAAACTGTCCGAAAGGATTTCCCTTTTTAGAAGTACGATGTTGCACGTCACTGACGATACCTCCAATCTTGATGTCTCTTCCCCGGAGCTTCTCCAGCTCAGTCAGAAGTGAAATGTTCGCATTCGTGAGGTGATTTATTTCAAATTTGAATTGATTCAATGGGTGTCCGGTGATAAAAAGCCCCACCATTTCTTTTTCGATGTTCAGTTTTTCAATGTCTCCATAGGGTTCGATTCTACCCACTTTTGGTTTAGAAATATCGACGCCACCTGCGCCACCAAACAAGGAGGATTGAGCGCTTGCTTCTTCTTCCTGCACCCGATTTGCGAATTTGATGGCCTTTTCAATGAGCGACGTCCCTTCATCGTCAGGGTCAACATACTGCCTTCTGTGATAGTCGTTGAAGCAGTCAAATGCCCCAGCTTTGGCAAGACTTTCAAACGATTTCTTATTGACAGTTCTGAGGTTGACACGTTTGGCAAAATCAAAAATATCGTCGTAGGGGCCATTCGCATCCCGCTCTTCGATGATGGCTTGTACCGCCGACTCTCCAGTTCCTTTGATCGCACCCATTCCAAAGCGAATCTCGCCGGCTTGGTTCACTACGAAGTTTTGACCGGATTCATTGATGTGAGGTCCCAGGACAGGAATACTTCTGTTTTTACATTCTTCCATGAAGAAACTGACCTTATCGATGTTGCTCTGGTTATGGGTGAGCACGGAAGCCATGTACTCGGCTGGGTGATTGGCTTTCAGGTAGCCTGTGTGATAGGCTACCACCGAGTAGCAGGTGCTGTGCGATTTGTTGAAGGCATAGGCAGCGAATGCTTCCCAGTCTTTCCAGATTTTCTCCAACTGCTCTTCCGGATGTCCTTTCTCTTTTGCCTGGTCTATGAATTGTGGTTTCATCTTATCCAGGACATCCCGCTTTTTCTTACCCATGGCTTTTCGTAAGACGTCGGCTTCACCTTTGGTAAAGCCGGCCAACGACTGAGAAAGTAGCATTACCTGCTCTTGGTAGACTGTGATTCCGTATGTTTCAGCGAGGTACTCTTCCATTGCCGGGATATCATAAGCGATTGCTTCTTTTCCATGTTTCCGTGCGATGAAATTGGGAATGTACTCCATCGGTCCCGGACGGTACAGGGCATTCATGGCGATAAGATCTTCGAATCGGTCAGGCTTAAGGGACCTGAGGTGCTTCTGCATGCCTGGCGACTCAAATTGGAAGGTTCCGTTGGTTTCGCCTCGTTGATAGAGTTCGTAGGTCTTTTGGTCATCCAGCGGAATGGCATCCACATCAATCTCCTGACCACTTCTTAGTTGTACATTTTCTACCGCAGTCTTGATGATGGACAGTGTTTTCAAACCCAGGAAGTCCATTTTAAGCATACCTGCATCTTCGACCACACTATTGTCAAACTGGGTGACCATCATCTCCGAGTCCTTTGACTTGGCCAGGGGCACGAATTTGCTCATCTCATCCGGAGTGATGATCACCCCGCAGGCGTGGACACCTGTGTTTCTAAGAGAACCTTCGAGTACAACCGCTTGGTTTAAGACCTGAGACGGCAGTTCTTTGCCTTTCCGGAGGTCCTCAAGTTCTTTTACCTCATCGAAGACCTTCGTAAAGCTTGTACCCGGACGCTCCGGGACCAATTTGGCAATTGCATCGGTTTCAGGCAGAGGAAGTTCCATGACTCTGCCGGCATCACGGATGGCCGACTTTGGTGCCATGGTGCCATAAGTGATGATCTGGGCCACTTGATCCACTCCGTACTTCTCAATGACGTAGTTGATCACTTTTTCCCGGCCTTCATTGTCAAAGTCGATGTCGATATCCGGCAGAGATACCCGATCCGGATTCAAAAAACGCTCAAACAGGAGGTCGTAAGCGATCGGGTCCACGTTGGTGATGCCAATGCAGTATGCTACCGCCGAACCGGCAGCGGATCCCCGACCTGGACCGACGGATACACCCATTTCCCGGGCTTTGGCTGTGAAGTCCTGCACAATGAGAAAATATCCCGGGTATCCGGTGTTGGCTATGGTCTCCAGCTCGAACTCCAGCCGCTCCTTGATTTCTTCCGTGAGGGCTTCATATCGATCTTTAGCGCCCTCAAAGGTGAGGTACTTTAAATAGGCATTTTCTCCTCTTTTTCCACCATCTTTTTCGTCTTCAGGATCCTTGAACTCAGTCGGAATATCAAAAGCAGGGAGCAATACTTCACGCTCCAGGCTATAGGTTTCTATTTTTTCAACCAGTTCAGTAATGTTCTCAATGGCTTCCGGGATGTCCCGAAACGCTTCTTTCATTTCGGCCTGGGTCTTGAAGTAGTAGTTGTGGTTGGGGAGCCCGGGCCGAAAGCCACGCCCTCTTCCGATTGGAGTACTTTGTTTTTCGTTTTCTTTGATACAGACCAATACATCGTGCGCTTTGGCATCTTCCTGATCCAGGTAGTAGTATTCGTTGGCAGCAATTAATTGGATCTCGTGCTTCTTACCGAGATCTACCAAGGTCTCATTCAGGCTATCTTCTTCCTCAAGTCCATGCCGATTGATCTCCAGATAAAAGTCGTCACCAAAAAGGTTCTTCCACCATAATAGGGCCGCCTCCGCCTGGGTTTCGCCCACATTCAAAACCAGGTGTGGAATTTCTCCATTGAGACTGCCACTTAAAGCAATCAGGTCCTCCTTGTATTCCTCGATTAATTCCTTGTCAATCCTGGGAAATAACCCATAGTTTCCTTCCTTGTAAGCAATGGAGCTGAGCTTGATGAGATTTTCATAGCCTTTTTTGGACTTGGCAAGCAGGACTTGACGGAATCGTTTGTCTGGATTGTCTTTGGTAAACTGGAGCTTTTTGCGTTCCTCGGCAACAAAAAATTCACAACCTAAGATGGGCTTGATCTCCGCACCTTTAGCTGCTCGTACGAACTTGAAGGCCCCGAACATATTGCCCAGATCGGTCATGGCCACCGCAGGCATTTCATATTGTTTGGCCTTCGCGATGATAGCCCCCACATCCGGAGTGGCTTGCAAAACTGAAAATTGTGAATGACCATGGAGGTGGCTAAACAATCCTTTAATATCCTGTGCGTCGACCAGATTGTCCCCGATCCGTCCGCTTGCTTTTTCTCGCTTATTCGCAAAGTTGGCTTCCTCAAGATTGGGTGCCTCATATTCGATGGAGGCAGGAGAGGTGGCATCGAAGGTGGGGATGATTTCCCTCCGCAAACATTCAAAGAAGGCTTTGGCTGTGGCGTCGACATCATAGGCGGCATCATGCGCGTCACCAAATCCTTCTCCAAATAGTTTTTCGTAGAGTTCAATCAGTTTTGGAGATTTTAGCCGCCCACCAATACCCCCTTGAAGTTGACAGAATTCTTTGGTGTCCTCGGCAGTATCGATGTTCTTGGCCTCTGCCAGAAGGTTATCCATTTGACAACGAAGGTATTCCGCCCCAATAATCTTATTGTCAAATTCGATGTTGTGCCCGACAAGTACTTCTGCTTTTTGGACATCCCTGGAAAAGATCTCCAGCACACCTTCCAGATCTTCACCGACGTCCAGCGCTCTCTTCGTGGAAATGCCGTGTACCTTTTCTGCATTAAATGGGATCGTGAACCCATTGGGTTTTACAATGTGATTTCCGGTTGAAAGTAACTTGCCGGTTTGATCATGCAATTGCCATGCGATCTGGACTAATCTGGGCCAATTGTCGAGGTCTTCAACGGGTGCTGTTTTATTGTGTGGAAGACCGGTGGTTTCAGTATCGAAAATGAGGTACATAGCAGCGTAACAATATTCCTCTCAAAATAACTCAACTCGTCACGAACGAAAAACAAAACAGCCCTGAAGAATCAGGGCTGTGGATAAGTTGTTGAAACGTGGATATTTTTTTGAAAATTACCTCACTGTTATGCAAGGATTATTCATCCTTTAAGGACTTGGCAGGATTCACCCTTGCGGCACTCCATGACTGGAAGCTCATGGTGACCCATGCAATCACCAGAGCTAAAATTCCAGCCAGAAGGAAGACTGATACATTAATGTTCGTACGGTTTTCAAAGTCCTGAAGCCACTCATTTATAATATAATAGGAGACCGGAGAGGCGATCAGGAAAGCAATGGCCACCAGCTTGAGGAACTCTTTTGAAAGGAGGGTG
>CAZQDI010000126.1:0-12265 GCA_964591785.1 uncultured Roseivirgaceae bacterium | reverse complement strand
ATTCGCTTTTGCTTCCAATTCACATGGGCAAAAAGCGGTCTCCATCGAGACATCGATCAATCATCTAAAACCGGTTTTTGAAGGAGACCGGTTGATCGCCACCGCCCAAAAAGAAAATACTTCTAAAAGTTTGGGACATTACATCGTCAGAGTGCATCGTAAAACTGAGTTAGTGGCATTGTTTAAGGGTGTTGTATTTAGAAAACAAGACGAATGGAAAGTTTAGAAGACCACTTCAACATACATATCCCAGAGCATATTTCTGCCATAAAAACCTATTCGCCAGGCAAGACCATTCCTCAGTTAAAGGAAGAGTTTGGTTGGGACAGGGTCTCTATTCTTTGGAACAATGAAAACACCTTAGGCTTTTCATCAAAATCAAAAAAAGCAGTTGTAGAAGCCTATTCGAAAATCAACTTCTACCCTGACCCTCTTAGCATTGATCTTCGAACTAAACTCGCTGAAAAACATCACAAGTCAATTGATGAGATCATTTTGGGAAATGGCTCAGAATCAGTCCTGATGCTCGCAATTCGAGCGATTTGTTCGGGTGATGATGAGTTTTTGACCTCTGATGGAGGATTCATGATTGTCTATAATTGGGCCAAAATCAACAATACCCGCTGTGTTACTACCCCAATGACCGACGCCTATGGCTTTGACCTGGAAGCCATCAAAAAGCGAATCAATCGAAATACCAAAATCATTTACCTGGCCAATGCCAATAATCCAACAGGATCAATGATTTCAAAGGAAGAGCTCAAGGATTTCATCGCAAAAGTTCCGGATAACATTCTCATCATTGTCGATGAAGCTTACTTTGAGTTTTCAAAATCCATCCATCGTGACTTCCCTGATAGTACTGAATTTGAACGTCCCAATGTTTTAACACTCAGAACCTTCAGTAAAGCCTACGGAATAGCTGGCGTGAGGCTAGGGTATGCAGTTGGACACCCAAAAGTTATTTCCTCCATGATGAAATCGAAGCTTACGTTTGAACCTACTGCTCTAGCACAGGCTGCTGGGTTAGGAGCATTAGAAGATTCCGATTTTTTGGATCAGACAATAGATAACAACCTACAAGGAATCAACTACCTCTATGAAAATTTTGACGCGTTGGGAGTTCGATACGTCTCTACTTTTGCCAATTTTATAATGACGGTGTGGAGAAGCAGTGAAGAAGTGATGCGGATATTTGAAGGTTTGATGAAAGAAGGTGTGCTCGTAAGACCTTTGTTGCCTCCCATTGACCATTGTATCAGAATCTCGGTGGGCTTACCAAAAGAGAATAAGCACCTGGTTGAAGTGTTGTCAAGGAGCATTAAAAAACCCTGACCGAATTCGATCAGGGCTTAGAAAATCGTTTCTCAGAGCTGCTTATTCGTCAGCGGATTCTTCTTGATAAACTTTAATACCATTTCTTTCGATGATGTCCTTTTTCAATACCTTGAAATCTTCAACATCAGGATTCATTTTGATTGCTTCTTCAATTGCAGTCAATGCGTCGACGATTAGACCATTCTCCTCGTAGAAAGAAGCAAAAATTACCTTGCTCAATGGGCTATCTTCTGCCACTTCGCCCTTCAATGAATTAAGCCCTTCTTCGTACTGGGCAGCTTCATCACCAACTAATCTCCTGATCGCAATATTGTCACCAGAAGTTACATCCATGTTTTCTTTGGCTACAACTTTGATAATGTACAACCCTTCTTCATTTTGCATTTCTTCTGCTGCAAAATTCAGGTTGATGGAATTCCCCATCACCTCTTCCTTCATAATCTCCTCATCGAAGATATTGGTGATGGTCACTATGAACGTGTTGTCTTCCATGCCTTCAGGGGTATCCCAACTTACGATTGCATTACTTCCAATTGCTTCAGCTTCGTCCGGAATCAACACCTGAATCACTTCATTACCTGCTAATGCTCGCTCTGCTGCTCCAGTGGCGTTCAAACGCTGGCGATATCCGGGCTTTTCTTTTTCGTTCATTTTGTTTGCCAGGAATTGCGCATATCTGTTCGTGACACTTGTAGTCTTGGTGTTCACTTTTTTCTCTAAATCTGACACTTTCTTAGTGCCGGGAGTTCTTACTTCCAAGGTTTTTCCAGTCTTGTGCATCAAACCAATATAAGCTCCTTCCGATGCGATTAGTTGATCGTCAGCATTCAGAGTTGCGCCCGTCTTAAGAGGCACTGCTGTACTTGCGCCAGCTTTCTTTACTTTGTTTTGACCCTTATTAGCCAAAACTCTAAATGTATATCCTTGTGCATTTGAAAAGCCAAATGCTAATAAGAATAAAGTTGTAAAAGCGATAGAAACGTACTTTCTCATAATTGTTCCAATAATACTTGGTGTTTTATAATTCTAAGTTTTTATAATTTCGATACTCTAAATAATTCTTTTCGTCCTTCTCGAGACAGCGTATTCTTCACTACCCCATAGAATACTTCCAGGCCATCGCCTGAAATAGCTACTGCAAACAGTAGCAATGTAAGATCCAATTTAAGACTGTAGAGGTCCATCATGTAAACCATGAAGTAGACAAGTCCTGTAAACTCTACCAATTGTATCAACTTCGTCAGGCCATCATACCACTTGGGTAGTTTTTTATAAATCCATGAAAACATCATAATATTGATGAACAGGCCCAGGATCATGATCACATATTTCTGCCAATCTTCCAGGTAAAAGACATAGTCTTCATTGAGAATCATGGACACAATGTTGGCATGTATCACCCCCCCGTACATGTCAGGGAAAGCTCTTCCTACATAAGTCTCATTTAATGGTGTGAAAAACTTATCTTCAAAATTTTCTCGATCTCCTAATTCTTCCCCTAGAAAGCAAAAGATCACTACCTTATCCGTTATGATGTCACCTACAAAATTCCCATCATACACTTCGTAATAATCGAGAGCAAAATATTTGTTCCCAAATTTAGTAGCACCGTAGTCCAGAACATTTCCCCGGTAGTTTATTACCTCCTCTTCATGCCCTCTGTCGAGAAACTTTTGGGCTTTTAAAGAATCAATAAAGCTTGCCATCTTAACAGAAAAAGCAACTTGATTATTCCCGTCAAGTGTTTGAATCTGTGGAGCAAATGTTCTACACATTTTCAAATCTTCCTGAACATCCGCATCAGTAATCAAATTAGCAAATGCAGGATGCGCATTCCAGGTAAACATTGGGTGCGACCATTCAACGGTATCAAACTCATCCAAATCTTCTAAGAACAGTGTTTGGTTTAGTTTGGTAACCATCACCAAATTCTCAACACGTCCGAGAGACTCCATCAACATAATATCGCCGAATGTATCTGCTTTCTGACTCCTGAAAAACAAATCGACTCCAATAACTGCAGGATTGTACTTACTAATAGAATCCATCATTATTGCTATTCCGCCTCTAGGCTCCAGTCCAACATTCACTAACACTACATTTTCATCCGCAACCGGATCATCCAGCAACTGAGAAAAGTAGATGTCGGTGAATTCCATATCACCCAGGGCATCTCCAATTGGATCAAACAAGTCAAAGACCTTGAAAGCTGTTGCTGAAGCAAATAGCCCCATCAAAGCCAACATAAAAACTGTACCGAGGATTACATCTCCCCAAAATCTTCTAAACATGGTTAAGTTGTTGGTGAGTTAAGTCAGTTACTTTAATATGCAAGTAAAACATTTCTTACCAACGATCATAATTCTTGTATTAGAAGAGTTCAATTTTATCTTCAAATTTGACTATTAAAACTCCAATTATCGTCCTATGGATGCATCTTTTCGTCGAACCACTCCAATTTCTCTACAAGAGCTAAAACCCAGTCTATTGGCAGGAAAACGCGCTGCCTTGAGTAAGAGCATCACTTTGATTGAAAGCAGACGAAGAGATGACCGATCCATGGCAGCAGACCTCATCGATTCGATCATTGCTCACACAGGAAAAAGTCTTCGTTTGGGAATTACCGGAGTCCCGGGTGTCGGCAAAAGTAGCTTTATTGAACAGTTTGGAGAGTACTTAATATCAATAGGGAAGAAAGTTGCCGTGTTGACCGTAGACCCTAGCAGCAATCGAAGCAAAGGCAGTATTCTTGGAGATAAAACGCGAATGGAAAAACTCTCCAAAAATGAAGCCGCATTCATCAGACCGTCAGCTTCCGGAAGTAGTCTGGGTGGTGTTACGTCCAACACAAGGGAGGCCATCCTCTTGTGTGAAGCTGCTGGGTATGATGTGATCATTGTTGAGACGGTCGGTGTTGGACAAAGCGAAACGGCAGTCAAAGAGATGGTTGACTACTTTTTGCTTTTGATGCTTGCGGGAGGGGGTGATGAATTGCAAGGAATCAAACGAGGAATCATGGAAATGGCTGACCACATCTTAATCAACAAAGCTGATAAGAATAATGTCAATCGAGCAAAACAGGCAGCCAAGGAGTATCAAAATGCGATTCATTTGTTTCCGCCCATAGAGTCTGAATGGGTAGTGCCAGTCAAGACATGCTCGGCATTGGAAAATACTGGAATTCGGGAGACCTGGGATTTGATATATGAATATGAGTGCTTAGCAAAAGGTAACGGGTGGTTTGAAAGAAACCGTACTCATCAATTAATGCACTGGTTTCATGAGCGCATCAATGATCGCCTTCACCAACAATTCAAACTGAACACCACCATTCAGGAAGAAATCAAAAAAAAGGAGAAATTAATCGCAAGTAAGAAAATTTCTGTTCGTACAGCTGTTGATGAACTATTTGACTAGATGGTAGGTAACCCTGCTTGATCATTTAAGTCTTAGGGCAACTGGCATGCCTGTACCATGTGAGGATTCGGAAACTCTCATGGGCTTAGGTGTACCAATCTATGGGCAAAAAAGAAGGGCTCCGGGAGGAGCCCTTTATGGATGGGATAATCGTAACCTAACCTAACCGAAGACATGCCTTTGCATGTCAACCCACCCAATTCACCTAATCACCAATATATGATACGGAAATAACCGAAATAAGATCAGGAAGGTTTCATTCTTTTTATGTCAAGTCGTTGACAAAGGGAATTGAATATGGTTAACTTCAGAACTAGTCTCCTCTTTAAGCGATTAAACTTGAACTATCAACACACTCTCCATGCAACACATCGTTATAATTGGTAACGGAATAGCTGGCATTACCGCCGCCAGACATATTAGAAAACTCTCTGATCATCGCATCACAGTCATCTCTGGTGAAACGGATCATTTCTTTTCCAGAACCGCCCTCATGTACATCTATATGGGGCATATGGAATACCGGCATACCAAGCCTTATGAGGATTGGTTTTGGGAAAAAAATAAAATCGAACTACGTAGAGCCTGGGTTTCGTCCATCGATTTTGAAGCAAAAGACGTTCACTTCTCAAAAGGTGACTCGCTCTCATACGACCAACTAATCCTGGCCACTGGCAGTCAGTCCAACAAATTTGGATGGCCTGGGCAAGACCTTGAGGGAGTTCAAGGACTCTTCTCCTATCAGGACCTCGAGCTCATGGAAAAAAATACCAAAAATGTTGATCGGGCAGTTATTCTTGGCGGTGGTCTGATTGGAGTGGAAATGGCCGAGATGCTGCATTCAAGGGCTATCCCCGTGACTTATCTTATTAGGGAAAAGTTATTCTGGAATGGTGTACTTCCCGATGAAGAAGCAAGCTTGATCAATCGTCATTTGGAAGAGAATCACATTGATCTTCGAACGGAAACGGAACTGGAAGAAATTCAAAATGATGGCAAGGGTCGTGTTAAGTCAATCAAGACCAAGACCGGAGAGACCATTGAATGTCAGTTTGTAGGATTGACTGTGGGTGTCCACCCAAATATTGATCTTGTCAAAGAATCTGCAGTGGAGACCGATCGAGGTATCCTGGTTGATGAAAACTTACAGACGAGTGTTCCGGATGTCTATGCCATTGGTGATTGCGCGCAATTAAGAAAACCACCTGTAGGACGCAGACCCATCGAGGCTGTTTGGTATGTAGGTAGGATGATGGGTGAGACCGTGGCACGCACCTTGACAGGTAAACCTACGAAATACCAACCGGGCATCTGGTTTAACTCGGCGAAGTTCTTTGATATCGAGTACCAAACCTACGGCACGGTTCTTAACCAGCTCAAAGAAGGGGAATCTCATTTCTACTGGGAAGCAGAAGATCACAAAAAATGCATCAAAATCGTTTTTGAGCAGGCGTCCTGGGTCGTAAAAGGAGTGAATCTTTTCGGAATAAGAAATCGACATGAAGTGTGGAATGAGTGGTTAGCAGAGGGACGAACCCTGGATTTCATCATAGAAAATCTAGAAGAAGCCAATTTCGATCCTGAGTTTTTTAAGCGGTACGAGGGGGAGATTCAGCATCAATTTAATACCCAGTTTCCTAAAAAAACAGTTCGGGTAAGAAAGAAGGGGTTCTTTGAAAAAATTTTCGCATAATACTTCGACATAGCATACTATGAAAGCAATCAGATTAACCGGTCTTCTTCTATTTATTTTCTCACTAGGATTGTTTCTTGCTTCCTTTTTTATGGGTAGCTATACCCTGACCGAAGAAGTTTTTACTTCCCAGGTCAAATCGGAGCATCAGGAGTTGCTGAGAAACTCCCTGGTATTTGACAAAGCATATACTTCGAGTGTCTCTTTTGTCAACCATATTAAGTCTGGTATTGATGCCATCAACGTCAAGGCAAGGGCGGAACAACGCTGGAGTGATGTCATTTATGACGACTATGCAGGAACAATTACCCGAGCCTCGGCGAACGGATTTGTTGTGGAAAACGAATTACTTCTTTTTTCCTTGATCTATATCCTGGGAGCAATTGGAGCTCTGATGTTCATTCTTCCACATGTGCAACTCAATGGTCCTCCGGGAATTAAAAACAATCACATCTTTCATAATGCGCTCAACAATCGAGGATGGGTAGGAATCCTGGCAGGAACTTTACTGGTCGTGTTCTACATCCTCCTTTACTTCTTTCCGGCCTATATCACTAACTGGATCATCATTGTCGATCCATTGCAGAAAATGATCAACCCTGGAGCCACTTCCAGTCAATGGTTTCTCTATGGATTCCTATACACATTTGCTGTATTGGTCATGGGTATTAGAATGATCATCAAGTACCGACATAGCAAATATCAGGTGTTCAGAACGAGCTCCGTGATGTTCTTTCAACTCGCATTTGCCTTTCTGATCCCAGAGCTACTGGTGCGACTTAATCAACCTTATTTTGATTTCAAAAACATGTGGCCCCTTGATTACGACTTTTTTGATGCGTGGCATGTGAACATGCTAACACAATCAGGTGGTTTGGGCATATTTATGTTTGCGTGGGGCATTACTCTTTTTGTCGTTGGGGTACCGGTCTTTGTCTATCTCTTTGGCAAAAGATGGTATTGCTCCTGGGTGTGCGGGTGCGGCGGTTTGGCAGAGACTGCAGGCGATCCCTTCAGACAACTTTCCGACAAGTCGACGGAGGCCTGGCAAATTGAGCGGTTTTTGATTCATGGGGTTCTGGTTTTTGGTATCGTTATGACCGGTCTGGTGATCTATAATTTTTTTGGTGGCGATTTTTACTTTGGCATTAATAAATGGATGGTCTTCGGTTTGACAGCGGTGCTGGGAGCAGGGTTGTACGCTTACCATCGCAAGAAGTTCCCCGCCATGGGAAGTAGAAAAGTACGCAATGTGGTCGTCGGTATTGTAGGTTTCTTTGGTCTAGGCATTCTTTTCAGCGAGGTGTCTGTCTTTGCAAAGTACATTCCGGTTGATGGAAACAATTTCAGTTTTTCAAGTGGTAATATCAGAACCGTATACGGTTTTATGATCGGTTCCATGTTTTCAGGAGTTGTCGGAACCGGATTTTATCCTTTTATGGGAAACAGGGTCTGGTGTCGGTTCGGATGTCCTTTAGCGGCATACCTGGGACTTGTCCAGCGATTTAAGTCCAAATTCAGAATTACCACCAATGGCGGACAGTGCATTTCCTGCGGGAATTGCTCTACTTATTGTGAAATGGGAATCGACGTGCGTGCCTATGCACAACGCGGTCAAAATATTATCCGATCTTCCTGTGTTGGATGCGGAGTTTGCTCGGCGGTTTGTCCGCGTGGCGTCCTTAACCTTGAAAATCGGGACGAAGATGGACGCTACAACCAACCAATCCTGCTTGGAAACGATAGTATTGCTGTAGCAAAATGAAACCATGAAAAAGACTTTCTTTCTGGCAGTTTTAATGGCTGGATGTATTCAAACTGACTTGGAGGATCCATTCCCCCCAGCGTTACGACTTGATAATTCAATCAGTGACATCACCTTCAGAGTAGATGGAAGCTATCCACTTGATGCCATCTACACAGATGACGCAGGAGATTCGGTAGAGGTAGCGGTCGAATGGTCCTCTTCGAATGATCAAACTCTTTCGTTTGATGGGAATCTAGCTATGCCTCATGAGGAAGGTCTGGTTCTAATCTCCGCGGAGGCCAATGGGTTGACCGAAACCACCTCGATCAACATTCTGCCCTCAAGAGAAATGATCAGCATTTCCGGGTTTGTACCCATCAAACAGGTTGGCTCTACTGCAACTTTAGTAGCAAACTACATCAATCCGGATGGTGCAACGGTACCTGCAACCCCTGACTGGTCTTCTTCAAACGATGCCATTGCGAGTGTTAATTCCAGCGGTCAGGTCACCGCACTTATGCCGGGTACTACCACCATCTCCGTGAGCTTTAACAACGTTTCCAGTTCAATGAATTTGGAGGTGATTACTGGTGCTGTACTTGTAGATCCAGAAATAAAAATTACATCCTTTGCTGCTTTTTTGACCGAAGGAGATCAATTTCAATTCGATGCTGATTACATCAATGAGAATGGATCGGTAGATCATACGGTCAGTGTGGTCTGGAATTCTTCTGACGAGAGCATCCTTTCCATCGATGCGGCAGGCTTAGCTACAGCAATTGAGGCTGGCACTGCCACCATTTCTGCCACTTTTAACAACGTCAATGCCTCTGTCGAGGTGGAAGTGGAAAGTGGGGGCACTACGGAAAGAACAGGCACGTTGATGGGTTACAGAGGGTATGATATCTCCGGACAATTCACCCTTAGCGAGAATCAAGACGGAGATATCATTCTGACCGTCACAAATTATAATCCAGATGGTCCAGGACCTTACTTCTACCTCACCAACCAAAGTTCAAATGTTAACAACGGGCTTAATCTGGGAGAGGCCAGAACAGAGGGTACCATCTCTATTAATGTTTCAGACCTTGATGCTACCACGGAAATAGGAACCTATAATTTCTTAGTGGTGTGGTGCGATCCATTCAATGTACTTCTTGGTTATGGCGAATTTGAAGATGAATAAGATGAAAAAGTTTACGATCATATTCCTACTTATTCTCTCATCATTCAATCTGCTTGCGGGGGGTGGTTGGAATAAGAAGAAAGGCAAGGGATTCTTCAAGTTGAGTCAATATGCCATCATTGCTGATCAATACTTTAATCCGGAAGGCAATATCATCCGTGTAAATCCAGGAACTGCTTTCTACAGTACTGCGCTTTTTGGAGAGTACGGCCTGACGGATAAAATAACGACGGAATTGTATTTTCCTTTTTTTACCAGGTCGGTTCTAAACAATCTTCAAACAAGAGGCGTAGACCAGCAGGTGGTCGAAGGTGATCAGGTCTCAGGCATCGGAGATACCAACATTAGTTTTAAGTACGGCATCAAACAAAAAGGAGCTACAGTGGTCAGCGCTAAACTAACTTTCGGGATCCCCTTTGGTAATCCAGCCGGTGGTGGCGGGGGCACACTTCAGACCGGGGATGGAGAATTCAACCAAATGCTTTCGGTAGATGTTGGGCATTCTTTCTATCCTGCTCCTTTTTATGCAAACGTATCGGTTGGTATTAACAACCGAACCAAGGGATTCTCCGAAGAATTCAGGTATGCTGTGGAGGCGGGACTTACGTTGAAGAAGTTCGTCGTGATTGGCAGAATCATCGGCATCGAATCACTCATGAACGGGGACCCGACCGAAAGTGAAGCACAGGGAGTCTTTGCCAACAATCTTGAGTTTCTTAGCTTCATGCCTGAAGTTATTTACAAAATCAAGGAAAACTACGGGTTTTCCGCAGCTGTCGGCACCGCCTTTTCGGGGCGTCAAGTCCTGGCAAGTCCCTCCTACGAAGTTGGTTTCTTCCTCGAAATTTGAAATCCGGAGCTGATTTGGTTTGGCAGTAAATCTCTTTGAAAGCGTAGTAGTCGATAAAGAAAGTCTAAAACTCTTGTGACTGGAACCTATCGGGAGGTGTTTTCAGTATCAATTTTCTAACTCTTTCTATCCAGTTATGAACTTTTTTTGTTGAGGCATGTACCTTTTAGTTTGAGGTTTGATCATTCTAATTTCAGGTGTGCATTTTTTAGTTTAAGGTGTACATTTTTTGATTTCAAGTTCACATTTTTATGTGCCTTGTATACAATTTCTAGTTTCAGGTGTGCATTTTTAGATACCAAGTATGCATTATGTCTCTTCAGGTCCAAATTTTTTCTGTTCAGGTATGTAATAGTCTAGGGAAGTCTCCCACCCTACCTAGCAAAGTAGCATGATCTTATTAGCACGGGTCGAGCCCACACTACAGCTTCAGTGTTCTCAAAATACGTTTTCTGGAATGGTGATCGAAGTCGTCCGAGATACTCCATGCCAACCAAATATTGATTTCATTTCCTTCACTAAGATCAAAATGGTACTGATCTAGCTTCTTGGCAGGAATAGTAAAAGAGACGGTAGTTTGCTTCCCTTTCTCTGTGCCCTGGATATTGGAGATACGGGAAACTCCTCCGAGTGAATTGATGGTAGGATGCTGCCCCATACCTGTTACAAATTGATCCTCTCCATATACAAGGTCATCATCGACTTTCAGCATAATCAAATTGGTGGCTACAATCTTATCATCCGCGGTAAAGCCTACGGCCACCCATCCCTTGGTGGGGGCGGATACTGTAAAGGTTACGTTATCTTCAGTGTATTCCCAAGCTAGTTTAAATTCTTCTGCTGTGAGTGTTTTTGGATTGCCGAAAAGAATTGTCAATAATGAAATCAGTCCCTTGATCATTCGTCAATTGTGAAGTTGTTATAAATGGTGTCCAGCACCTTCTTGAAAACCTGCATTTCTTCCTCCGTGACTCCATCAATACCTTTTTGTCGATACCTGGCAGCTTCCGGAATGACTTTTTTCACTAGTGCTTTTCCCTTATTCGTAAGGAGCACTGTAAAGGTTCGTCGATCGACCCTTTTTCTTTGGATGAGTTCCTCTTTTTCCAGCAGGTCCAGACTCCGGGTGATGGAGGCCGGGTCTTTCGACACGGCCTCTGCCAGCTGTCTTTGAGTCAGTCTAGTCTGATCGTCCAGACTTTTGAGAATGATCCATTGGTCTGGGGTAAGCTTGATGTTTAACGCTCGAAACAGACGCGCTGTGGCTTTTCGCTGAGCCTTCATCGCACGATCCATCCAGAAAAAGTAGATTTCTTGCAATGGCTTATCTTCCTCCTTCATTCGGTAAGTTTTTCCCAAATTAGTGAATCATCTAAACTATTGATGTCTACCCTTTGAACGTCGCGTTGACCAACTCGCCAATAATCTTCCACTCGCCTTCCTCCTTAATCAGGGAGAACAATGAACGCATTTGAGCTTTTTCCCCATCAGAGACTACTTTGGCTACGGCATTGATTCCATCAAAAATCTGCACACTCTCGACAGTCACCTTTCGTTGATCTCCACCCCATTCTTTCTTCTCGAATTGCCCCAAAAAGGCGGCTTTATCCGCAATAAAAGGATCGCCTTTCCCACTATTCCACACGAGTCTATAGCTCGAGTGTGTAATTGACTTAAGAGCCTCCACATCTTGCGAGTCCCCGGCCGCTGTAAAAGTTTTTACAGCTTTCGAGACGGCTTTTTCTTCAGATTTTGATTGTCCAAAAGAAGTTCCAAACAAAAGAAACCCCGCTAAAATCATTAAGTTCTTCATTTTAATTGATATTTTAATTATTGATATATCAATATACTATTTTAAACTGATTTTTGTTTCATTGTTGGGCCAATTTTTTCCTTAACATTTGGATAAAGTAAGTATCAAAGTCCCGTTCTATCTTGCGGGCATGAAGTTCAATACCGACCAAATTTACCTTCCGATTGTCCTGCTCAGCTTCCTGATAGCGTGTACCAAGTCACCAGAGTATGCCCCCTTGT
>CAZQDI010000125.1:0-12355 GCA_964591785.1 uncultured Roseivirgaceae bacterium | reverse complement strand
TATCCAACATGATCAAGTTTGCCTTCCAAAGCCGCTGTAATCATTGCTCTGGTATATTTAAGCTTAATCCTCTCACCTACACCATACTCCCCTCCGGTCCAGCCGGTGTTAATCAGCCAAATGTTGACCTCGTGCTCTTCCATTTTCTTACCTAGCATTTCTGCATACTTTGTGGGATGTAAAGGAAGGAAAGGAGCACCAAAGCATGCGGAAAATACTGGCTCTGGTTCGGTTACTCCCGCTTCAGTTCCAGCCACTTTCGAAGTATATCCAGAAATGAAATGGTACATTGCTTGTCCTTTAGAAAGCCGCTGGATGGGAGGTATGATTCCAAAGGCATCGCAAGTCAAAAAGAAGATGTTTTTTGGGATGCCACCTATCGATGGCTGAATGGCATTTCGAATGTGTTCGATGGGGTATGAAACACGGGTGTTCTCTGTTTTCGAACTGTCATGATAATCGACTTCCCGAGAGTTGTCTCCAAACACAGTATTCTCTACAATGGCTCCATATTTGATTGCGTTCCAAATGTCTGGTTCTTTTTCCTCGGATAAGTCAATCACTTTCGCATAACAACCACCTTCGAAGTTGAAGACGTTTTTATCTGTCCAGCCATGCTCATCATCTCCGATCAGAAGCCTCTCAGGATCAGCTGATAACGTGGTTTTGCCTGTACCAGACAATCCAAAGAATATGGCAGTATTCGTATGATCGGTGGCCATGTTAGATGAACAGTGCATCGAAAGTACCTGATGTTCTATTGGTAACGTGAAATTTAAGACGGAGAAAATTCCCTTTTTCATTTCTCCGGAATACTCAGTACCACCAATCAGAATCATTCTTTTGGAGAAATTTACAATGGCGAAATTCTCGCTTCGTGTCCCATCGGTCTCTGGGTTTGCTTTAAATTCTGGACAGCAGATTACTGTGAAATTAGGATCAAACTCTCGCAGCTTGTATTCTTCAGGCTGCAAAAACATGTTATAGCAAAATAAGTTGTGCCATGCGAAAGTATTGATGAACCTAACCCTTAGTCGATGTGTCTTGTCAGCACCAGCATACATGTCTCTGACGTAGACTTTTTTACCTCCCAGATGACCGATCATCTTATTGAAAATCTGATCAAAGGCTGCTTCGCTGATGGGCTGATTAATATTTCCCCACCAAACAGTACTTTTAGTGATGTCATCCTCTACTATGAACTTGTCTTTAGGTGCTCGGCCGGTAAACTTACCAGTATCGACAGTCAATGCCCCAGTATCGGCAAGATGTCCTTCCTGATTTTTGATACTAGCCTCAATTAGTTCAGATTGACTTAAATTCCAATGTGCCTCCTCAACACCGATCCCTAGGTTGGACAGATCATTATGAGTTGATTTGATGCCATACTCTTGCATAGTTCCTTAATTTGATTTTTAAAGAGAAAGTGATTATTTGAGACGTTTAAAACGTTTGCGCGAAGATAACAACTTAATCTTTCTCGAAGAATGGATCAACAATTTCTTTAGGGGTCGGCTTGGTAATAAGGCTCACCACTACCAGAGCTAATACTGAAGTTATGAGCGCAGGAATGGCAACCATTTTGGAATCAAATGGGAATGAAATTATACCAAGGTTCAGATCCACTCCACTTCTATTGAGTATTTCGATGATGACCACGGAGAGCATTCCAGCGAGTATAGAGGCGATTCCACCTTGCTTGGTCACTCGTTTCCAGAAGAATGTAGCCAATAATGGGGGTGCTAAAGCCGCACCGATCATTGTATAGGAGATAAATGCCATCGATAAGATCTCTTCAAATTGGGTCATGATGAGATAGGCTATAAACCCTAAAATGATGATCGAAGACCTTTGAACCAAAAGTTTGGTTTTGTCTGTCATGTCTTTCATAAAATACTTCTCTAGAATATCACGCGAGAAGTTCGTGGAAGTCACCATTAAGAACGTGTTACCCGTAGAAAGTATAATAGCTGCTCCTCCGGCAAATAGAAGTGATCCAACAAATGCGGGTAGTTGTTCAAATCCGATTCGTAAAATAATCTCTTCAGAAAATGGGGCATTTACTGATCCATCAGCCAGGAAGAACCTGGGATCGTGGGCATAGATAGCAAAACCAACGATGGCAAGGAGACACATCAGAAATTCAATTCCGACCACGCCGATAAACATACCCATAACTGCCTTTTTTGCGGATTTGGCATCCTTTGCCGAGGAGAATTTTTGATATACGCTGCTTTCACTTAAAAGTAAGATCAACGTAGGAAGCATGATGCCAATGTACCATGTAGGTTCGTGTCCTTCAAAGATTGAAAGGTGATTTGGACTGACATCATTGATGGTAGAAACAACATTACCCCAACCTCCAAATCCAGAAATGGCAAATGGAACAGCCAGAACAATGGCAAGAATCATAATAATTCCATTGAAGATATCAATGGATACAATGGAAACCATTCCAGCAAGAGCTGTAAAAGCAATAATGATCAAAAAGGTTATCAGCGTACCTTGTTCAATAGAAATTGATCCTTCTGTTAATATCGAGAGAAACCTCCCACCGCCTTTGAATTGGTATCCGGCAATGATCAAATAAGCCACGATGATGGTGATCGAGCCCAGCAGTCTTGCCATTGAAGAGTACCTTTTTTCTAAGATGTCAGTAAGGGTGTATTGAGAAATTCTTCTGACTTTGGCTGCAATGAAATAAACGGCCAGAATACCAATCCAGGCACCCAATGAAAACCATAGCTCTGAAAATCCAACTTGAAAAGTGAGTCCAGCGGTTCCAAAAAGACTGCCTGAACCAATCCATGTGGTCACCAGAGTTCCTACTAGGAGGTAAACAGGAACATTTCTTCCCGCCACAACAAAGTCTTCTTCGCTTTTTACTCCTCTACTCTTATAAATGATGATTCCACTTAGAATAAGTATGTAAGAGATCGTTACAATTAAATAGGTCATGTTGGGTTATTCGTATTTTTTGAGAAATTGGGTATAAGAGTGCATCAAAGAATGGGCTGTTGCATTCAAATTTGAAAGATAATAATTTGAAAGATTTATGCTCTGCATTGGTTCGGGTTCCGCTAGAATCATCTGGCCAATGTTCTGAAACATTTGATTTGAGATGAGCATATAATACTCTTGCATTTCATAGAGGGCTGCTGCCTCACTTAAAAACTCTTCATCTAGGTATGAGAAGGACTTGGAAGCTTGAGTAAAGTTCCAGGCATTTTTTGTCAGCAACTCACTAGCAATGCTAATGCTAAATTCTCCTGCAATGTTGTCTTGATTGGATAACGAATCCAGATAATCTTTAAATTCAGTATTCAAATTGAACACCGTGTCGAGTTCAAGCTTATTGTGCTTGCATTCGAGTATGATCTTTTTCTTGAGTAGCTGCGCTTCATTTTGCTGATCCAAACTTTGCTTATAGGTGTTGAGCCCCAAAGCAAGAAGTACGGCAAAAACGATCGAAAGAAATTCAAAAGCGATTTGAGCAATTGCCTTTTTCTTCATCAAGCTAAAATAGGTAATGGGATGCATTGCGAATATGCCGCCTGTAACATTTCCGGGAAATGGTAATTATTTTTTATAAATGTTTTGTTTATACAAGGGTACCATTACTTTTGGCTTCAAATGAGAAACATTTACACAATTGCAAGCTTTAGGTCGACCACAACGACAACGTGTGGTCACAAGGAGTGGTAGTTGTGAATAATTACAAGAAATTATCAAACGCCATTCTTTCACTTAAGAATGGCGTTTTTTTATGCTGATGAGTAAGGTTTTAAAATTTGGAGGTACTTCTGTGGGAAGCGTTGATTCCATTCGCAATGTCAAAGACATTATTGCCTCCAACCAGGAAGAAGTTGTTGTGGTGGTTTCAGCGATAGGCAAAACGACTAATGAGCTGCTTAATATTGCGAATCATGCTAAAGAGGGAGATACTCACTACCTTCATTTGCTGGAAGAGCTTCATGATAAACATGCAAGTATCCTTAAATCTCTGATAGGCCAGTCTTTTCACGAGCAGGTTGAGCCAATTTTTAAACAGTTAAGAAGGATTTGTGATGGTGTGTTTCTCCTCAAGGAACTGACCAATAGAAGCCTCGACTTTATCTTAAGTTCTGGCGAGCTGATCTCATCAAATATAATTGCCACTTTTTTTGAGCATGAAGGGATCGAAGTATCTCTTTTGGATGCGAGAGCCTTGATCAGAACCGACGATACATTTGGAGGTGCTCAAGTCGACTTTGAAGCCACTAACAAACTGATAAAGTCCGCTTCAAAGGATTTCCCGAAGGTTGCGATCGTTCCAGGGTATCTTTCCGCCACTGATGACGGTGAGACTACCACCCTGGGAAGGGGAGGATCGGACTATACAGCCGCGATTATTGCCGGGGCATTAAATGCAGAAGTCTTGGAAATTTGGACTGATGTTCAAGGCTTAATGACTGCGGATCCAAGAATTGTAAAAAATGCAAAGATTATTAGGGAGATATCATACGAAGAGGCGATAGAACTGTCCCACTTTGGAGCCAAAGTATTGTATCCGCCAAGTCTGAAGCCTTGTTTGGAGTCTGACATTCCAATTCGAATCAAAAGTACATTTGAACCGGAAGAAGAAGGGACCTTGGTCTCTCGAAAAGAAGGTGATGACCAATTGGTAAGAGGAATCACAAGTCTTAAAGAAGTCTCACTGATCACCTTGTCAGGCACAGGACTACTCAGCGTCCCAACTTTTACCAAAGAATTTTTTTCAATCCTGGCTGACTATGGCCTGGGTGTGGAGTTTATTACGCAATCAAATGCAGAACATACCATCACTGTAGCACTTACTGAGGATGACGCGGAAGTGGCATTAGAACAATTAAGTAAGTCTTTTGCCAGATATATCAATGATAATCTTCTGGATCCAATAGGAATTGAACGAGGACTCTCCATACTGGCTTTGGTTGGGACGAATATGAAAAATCAAGTCGGAATAAGTGGGCGAATGTTTCACGTGTTGGGAAGAAATGGCGTAAGCATCAAAGCAATCTCGCAAGGATCTTCAGAACGAAATATCTCAGCTGTCATTCAAAGAGATGACCTGAATAAATCATTAAACATTCTTCATGAGGCTTTTTTCCAATACGAAGCAAAAAGAATCAACCTTTTCATAATTGGTGTTGGAAATGTAGGTCAGGCATTCATCAATCAGCTGCAAACTCAATTTAGCATTCTTAAGGAGGATCACCTGATTAACATAAAACTGATAGGTGTCGCAAATTCTAAGAAGATGACCTTCAATGAAGACGGTATCAGGTTAAGTCAGTGGAAAACTAGATTATCAAATGGAGAGGCCTTTTCTCCTGAGAAATTTAAGAACAAGATGATCAGCCTGAACTATCGAAATAGTATCTTCCTGGATATTACTGGATCCAAAGAAATCTCAGACCTTTATCCAGAAGTTCTAAGTAAATCGATTTCAGTCGTCACTCCGAATAAGATCGCTGCGACGGAATCCTATTTGAACTATCAGAACTTGAAATCAACTGCAAGAAGGTATGGTAGTCAATTTTTGATAGAAACTAATGTCTGTGCAGGTTTGCCGATACTATCTACTTTGAGTGATATTGTGCGAAGCGGCGATCGCGTTCATCAGATAGAAGCAGTCCTTTCAGGAACATTGAATTTTTTGTTCAATGAATATGATAGTGGTAAGCCGTTTGTTGAAGTAATTAAAAAGGCAAAGGCAGAAGGATATACTGAACCTGATCCAAGGTTAGACTTGTCGGGAGAGGATGTAAAACGGAAGTTGTTGATCCTAATCAGGGAAAGTGGATATCCCTTTGAAATGGATTCCATTGACCTGGATCCATTTATGCCATATTCTTGTAATAGTACAAAATCAATAGAGGAATTCTATGAGAAGGTATTGAAAGAAGAAGGTTACTTTAAGTCGATTTATGAAAAGGCTCAAAAAGGAAATGCAAGGTTAAAAGTGGTGGCTAAATTCAGTGATGGAAAATCATCTGTTGGGTTGTCTGAAATCACTTCGGATCATCCATTTTTTAATTTGGAAGGAAAGGATAACATCGTCCTGTTTTATACGGATCGTTACAAGGATCAGCCGCTGGTAATCAAAGGTGCAGGCGCAGGTGCTGATGTAACAGCCTCCGGAATTTTTGCTGATGTATTACGAATGACTTTACCAGAAGCATGAACTCTTCAATAATTGTCAAAGCACCAGCTACAGTGGCTAACATGGGTTGTGGTTATGATACCATCGGCTTCGCACTTGAGGGAATTTACGAGGAAATAGAGGTCAGTAAAAGAGAGGATAGTAAACTTGTTATTGAGTCCATAAAGGGTGCGGATTTATCATTGAAAGCGACCGAAAA
The DNA here is from genome assembly GCA_964591785.1 of uncultured Roseivirgaceae bacterium. Lineage (GTDB taxonomy): Bacteria > Bacteroidota > Bacteroidia > Cytophagales > Cyclobacteriaceae > Ekhidna. The sequence continues at coordinate 5,972 of CAZQDI010000125.1, read as the reverse complement.
TGTCGCTACGATTGCGGTAAAATCCCTGCTCAATGAATTAGGTATCGATCAGGGCTTTAACTTTAGAATAGTCAAGCATTTTAAGCCAGGGAGCGGTTTGGGGTCAAGTGCATCAAGTGCGGCAGGAGCAGTATTCGGAGTAAATCACTTGCTTTCAAGTCCATATTCAACAGCGGATCTTCTTCCGTTTGCACTCGAGGGAGAAGCGTTTGCTTCGAAGAGCTATCATGCGGATAATGTGGCCCCTTCATTAATTGGAGGATGCATCTTGATTCGCAGCTATCATCCACTTGATTTCTTTTCATTGCCTATTGCTGAAGAATTACAAATCCTAATCGTGAGACCCTTTGCTGAAATCAAAACATCTGAAGCGAAGAGTATTTTGCCTAAGAAAATTGAGGTGCAAACTGCAAGGAATCAATGGGGAAACTTGGCGAGTTTGGTTCATGCCTTTCATACCAAGAACTGGCAAAGACTGAATGACTCAGTTCAAGATTTTATTGCGGAACCAGTCAGGAAGGTTTTAATTCCAGGATATGATTCCGTAAAGGAGATTGCTCTAGAGAACGAAAGTGTTGGTTTTAATATATCTGGTTCCGGTCCTAGTATTTTTATGCTGTTTCAAAATACTGATTCTTTGAATAATGCAAAGAAAGAAATACTCACTTTGTATGAGAATATGAGCATAAGTTGTGACTCGTTTATCACAAGAATGAGCAATCAAGGGTGTCAAATAGATTAAATCAATGCAATTCGTTAGTACGACAGGAAAAGGTCAAGTGACTTCATTTAGAAACGCAGTGCTTAACAATCTTCCAGCCGATGGAGGACTTTACATTCCCAAAGAAATTCCACTTTTAGATCAAGGTTTCTTAGAGGAAATCCCTAACATGGAATTAAGTGACATTGCTGCCATTGCTTTGAGGCGCTTCTGTGGGAATGATATCGATGAAGCAGCTTTGTCGGCAATTACAAAACGGGTCTACAATTTTCCAATTCCGATTAAACAAGTCACTTCAAGTATCCAATGCTTGGAATTGTATCATGGCCCAACGTATGCCTTTAAGGACATTGGCGCAAAGTTCTTAGCGGAATGCCTGTCTTATTTTAATTCGGATAGAAGTCGGGATACGTTAGTGTTGGTCGCTACCTCTGGAGATACAGGAGGTGCAGTTGCAAATGGGTTTTTAGGTGTGGAGGGAGTAAAGGTTATCATTCTTTATCCTAAGGGTAAAGTGAGCGAGTTGCAGGAAAAGCAATTAACCACTTTAGGGCAGAATATTATTGCATTAGAGGTGGATGGTACCTTTGATGATTGCCAAAGCATGGTAAAAAGTGCATTTGCAGACCGGGATTTAGCCGATGACTTTAATCTTTCGTCAGCAAACTCAATCAATATTGCTCGCTGGCTACCTCAATCAATATATTACTACGTCCCCTACCAGCAAGGGAGGGCGAACACAGTGATGTCTGTACCAAGTGGAAATTATGGAAATCTGACCTCTGGAGTTTTGGCTCAAAAGATGGGGATACCGATCAAACGTTTCATCGCAGGCAGTAATGAGAATGATACCGTTCCCAGGTATTTGAATTCAGGATTCTATGAGCCGGCAAGCACAATTCCAACCCTGGCTAACGCAATGGATGTTTCAGATCCAAGCAACTTTATAAGGCTTTTGGCACTATTTGATAACTCTTATGACCAACTGCGTCGTAATTTGGATTCATTCACATTGAATGATCAGGGAATTAAGGAGTCGATCAAGCGGTGCTGGGATGAAAATAACTACTTAACAGACCCTCATGGGGCTATTGGCTATGAAGCGCTTAGATCTACTGCTTCGGAAGGGATATTTTTGGGAACTGCACACTACTGTAAGTTCCTGCCCACCATGAGCAATTCATTGGGTGAATTAGTAGAAACCCCTGATTTTGCCGCTGAACTGATGTCCAAAGAGAAAAACGCTGTTGCCATCGCAGCGGATTATGGTCAATTAAAAGACTATATTCTTAATTGATAGTCAAGCAGCTCATTCCTTTTTTCACTTTGATTCCGTGCGCAGGGTACTAGGTCTCGATACTTGAATTTTCATAAAAAAGACAGGTCTAATCGAATAAAAACTTAGTTTATTTCCTTAAAATCCAATTCCGATTTTCGAAAACGTTTGCGTTAAAAAACATGATTTAGTGGCTGTTATCTGTTGTATTTTTCATAAAATTGAATGCTAGTAAAACCGTAAAATCGAAATAATCATGAAATTGACTCTAATTATTTCGATATTTTGAATGGTTCCTTATTAATTTAAATGTTTAATTTATACCTATATATGAAGCGATTATTACTTATTATGTTATCGGTGATTTGCGTTAGTCAGTTGTATGCGCAAAGAACAGTGTCCGGAAAAATCACGGACGGAGATACTGGGGAGGGACTCCCGGGAGTAACCATTCAAGTAAAGGGTACGACCTCTGGAGCGAGTACTGACCTTGATGGTAACTATACACTTTCAGCGCCAAATGACGCTGTTTTAGTGGTTTCTTACGTTGGGTTTCTAACTCAAGAAATTGCTATCAACAACAGAACCACAATTGATGTCGTGTTGCAACCTGATGTAGCGCAACTGAGTGAAGTTGTTGTAATTGGTTATGGTGAAACTACCATTAAGGATGCGACTGGGGCTGTAGCCTCCGTGACTTCCAAGGATTTTAATGGTGGAATAATTTCTTCACCAGAGCAACTGATCCAAGGAAAAACAGCAGGTGTTCAGATGACTTCTGCAAGTGGTAATCCTGGAGATGGTATTCAACTGAGAATTAGAGGTACGAACTCAGTGAGATCAAATAACAACCCTCTTTTTGTGGTTGATGGTGTTCCATTGAGTGGTGGAGCAACTGCTTCTGCCAATGTGGGCGACATCGGATCATCTTCTGATGTTAACCCATTAAATTTCCTTAACCCTGCAGATATTGCAAGTATAAGTATCCTTAAAGATGCTTCTGCTTCCGCTATTTACGGATCAAGAGGTGCAAACGGAGTGGTATTTATCACTACTAAAAACGGTAAAGGACTTGGCAATCAACTTGATTTTTCTTCCTCTGTTAGTGTTGCAACGCCAGCAAAGGAATACGACTTACTGAAAGCAAACGAAGCTCCCTATTTCCTATCCGGGGTAGGTCAGTTCGGTGGTGATTCACGTGCACAGGATTTTGGTGCCAATACTGATTGGCAGGATGTGGTTACTAGAACTGCAGTTTCTCACAAGCAGAACCTTGGATATTCCACTACTTTGGGTGGAGCAAGTATCAGAGCTTCTTTCGGATATGAAAACCAAGAAGGGGTGTTGGAAAATTCTAATATGGAGCGTATTTCAGGTAGAATTAACGCATCTAAGTCTTTCATGAATGATAGACTTAATGTTAATCTTTCTTCGACGTACTCTTCAACAGACCGAGAAGACCCTGCACTTAGTGGAAGTGCTGGATTTAGAGGAGATTTATTAGGAGCTGCGTATTCAGCGAACCCTACTTGGCCAAATGATCCTGATTTTAACAATACTGGAGGTCAGATCAACCCAGCTAACATGTTAGAGTACTTTAGAAGTACGGCGATCACCAATCGACTACTAACCAACTTATCAGTTGATTATGCGATTACAGATGATATTACCGCAAAAGTTACCTATGGATTTGACCGATCTGATGCAGATAGGATTGCATTGATTTCAGGGCTAGGAAACAACCTTGGAAATGGAGTTACTGATAATGGTATTGCGGGACTTAACAATAATACTTCCACAAGCCACTTGGTCGAAGTGACTGCAACATATTCTAAATCTTTTGGAAATATTGATGTAGAAGTGCTCGGAGGATATTCATTGCAGTCATTCAATAACGAATTCTTTTTTGGCACTGCCAGAGGGTTTGACGATTTCGATCTAGACGCAATGGAAGATGCAGCATGGAGTTCATTTGATGCTGCAGATGCAGCAGCTTCGTCAGCAGCTGGAGGAACTTACAATAACTGGGGTATTTCCAATGATATTCGAAATGGAGCTGAGTCAACAGGTGGTTTTGTGAATTCTTTGGCACCTGGTGCTGACGATCCTACCATTACTAATTTCTTCAATAGACCTGCTGGTCTGGGTGTTGAGGCCATTGCTGCAAACTTCTTTGATCAAACAGATTATTTGCAGTCTTATTTCGGAAGAGCTAATATTAAAATTTCAGACAAGTATTTGATCACAGCGACTGTTAGAGCAGATGGTTCATCAACTTTCGGAGACGATGAAAAATATGGAATATTCCCTTCTGGTGCATTTGCGTGGCAGATTCACGAAGAGTCGTTTACTCCAGATTTGTTCTCTACCTTGAAACTTAGATTAGGCTGGGGTATCGTGGGTAATCAGGATGGTTTAGGATACGGAAACTTCGTTCGACGTGAGAGATGGGCAGATGTAAGTGTTGGCGAGGTTAACGAAATCAACTTCCCTGGTACTACTACTCAAGGGTTTGCCAACAACACATTGAAGTGGGAAGAAACGGAGCAGTCAACAATTGGACTAGATTTTGGTTTAAATGATGAAAGGTTGTTCGGTAGCTTTGATTTGTACTGGAAATCAACAACTGATTTACTACTTCAGGTTGAGCCAGCACAACCAGCTCTAGCAAACCTTCAGTTCACAAACTTTGATGCCACTGTGGAAAATAATGGTTGGGAATTGTCTTTAGGTTACATTGCTGTAGACGGCAACGATGTGAATTTCACAATTGAAGGTAATGTCTCTCAAAACAAAAACATGGTTAAGGACTTCGGCGGTAACCTGAATGCAGGTACGATCCGTGGTCAAGGACTTTCTGGTGCATTCGCTCAGCAATTGACAGGAGGTAGACCATTGTTCTCTTACTACTTGAGAGAGTTTGCAGGATTTGATGCGAACGGACAGCCAATCAGAGATAATCAAGCTTTTGTTGGAAAGTCAGCTCTTCCTGAGTGGAATGCAGGTCTTTCTTTGAACCTTCAAGTGGGTAATTTTGACATGGCTGCCTACTTAGCGGGCCAGTTTGGATTCTGGGTATATAACAACACTCAAAATGCATTCTTCACTGCTGGAGCTATTAACAACGCTAGAAACGTGACTGCCGATGTATTGACAAGTGGTGAGTCTGGTACAGCAGAAGCTGCGGTTTCTGAACGATTCTTATCTAAAGGAGATTTCGTTCGTTTACAAAACTTGACGTTTGGTTACAACTTTGACTTAGCTGATGCATCTGTTATCAAGAGTTTAAGAGTAAGTCTGAATGCTCAGAACTTGTTCTTGATCACTGATTACAATGGTCTAGATCCTGAAGTAAGTACAAACCCTGGAAGTTTCGATCTACTAAACAGCTTACCTACAGCTGGTATCGATTTAACTTCCTATCCAAGACCTAGAGTATTTACACTAGGCATTAATGCTTCATTTTAATGAATAGAATAAATAGTTATAAAATGGTTATAAATATGAATAGTAGATTGAAAGCGATGTTACCCTTAATGGTGGTAGCGTTGATAGTGTGGTCTTGTGACCTTGAGATTGAAGAAAGTGATTCGATTATCACTGACGAGGCATCAGGTTTGTTTGAAGGGGTAGCGGATGTTCAGGGTTCCATTGATAATATCTATAATGGTATTCAGGGACAGGCGGGCGACCAAGCTAACCTATATGCAATGACTGAAGTAACGACTGATGAACTCTTGGTACCAACAAGAGGAACAGACTGGGGGGATAATGGAGTATGGAGAACATTACATGCACATACCTGGGGACCTACGCACCCACAAGTTTTGCAGGTGTGGAACGATAAGAATAGTGCTGTACTAAGAGCTACTGAGGTGATCGATCCACTAAGTGGTGCTGACGCTGGTCAGTTGGCTGAGGCTAAGTTCTACAGAGCATATAATATGTGGATCGTGTTAGATTTCTACGGACAAG
>CAZQDI010000124.1:0-12587 GCA_964591785.1 uncultured Roseivirgaceae bacterium | reverse complement strand
CTCGCAAGAGAAATTAGCTGCGGTGACCAAGGAGATGCAATTTTTCAGAAGGTATATGAAGCGAATGATGGTGCTCGATCTGATTAGCGTACCGGTTCGGGTAACGCATAATGATACGAAGCTGAATAACATTCTGTTTGATCGGGAGAGCGAGAGAGCCCTATGCCTGGTGGATCTCGATACCCTGATGCCGGGTAAGCTGCATCATGACGTTGCTGATGCAGTGAGAACGCTCTGTAATATGGTTTCCGAGAATGAATCTGATACTTCCAAAGTCAAGTTCCATGTTCCGCTGTTTCTTGCTTTTTGCGAGGGATACTTTGAGCAGGTGGGAGAAATCCTATCAACTCCTGAACGCGAGATCCTGCCGGAATCGATGCTGCTGATGCCTTACCTCATGGGGGTCCGCTTTCTCACCGACTTCCTCAACGATGATGTCTACTATCACACCGCTTATCCGGAACAAAACTTACACCGGGCACGGAATCAAATGGCACTGTTCTCCGAAATAAAGAAATGGCATCCTGTCATCAGTGAGATCATCAACGAACGGACCGGATTGTCATAAGTTCCGCATGATTTCCAGCTCCCGTTCCTGCTGCCAGGTACCTCCCGTAAAGTCCGGGAACTCCAAAGCTTCACCATCGGAGGCCACAGATGCCTCGGAAAGCGGCGTGATGGCGCTCCAAATAATGCCGTCATAAACGGTCTGATCCAGCGGGACCCCTTCATTTAAACAGCTGATCAATCGGTACATCATTACGAAATCCATACCTCCATGTCCCTGCTTGTATTCCTGGCTGATGCTTTTGAGTTTGCGGATAAGCGGGTGGGTATATTTTTCCTTGTAAACACCATAAGCCTGTTCATCCAGCCAATGATGTCCCCAATACTTCAGCTCTCCCGGGTTGTCTATGTACAACCTGCTCGGGTAGCCGGCATGGACGGCACCAGTTCCCACCACCTTATTGATTCTGGAGTAGGGGCTGCCGGTATGCACATCGAACTGGAGCATGACCGTTTTGCCTTTTGCCGTTTTCAAAAGTGTCGTATTCATGTCCCCACAGGTGATTGCGGTGTGGGCAGAATTAACTCGCTTTGCAGTTTCACTAAGGTTTCTTTCGCGCGAACTCATCGAAGTGATCCGTTTAAAATTATCTCCCCGACCAATGCTCAGGTAGTTGCTGATCGGTCCGATGCCGTGCGTGGTGTAAAAGTTGCCGTCGCGCGTTTCGTGGTGCGCTACACGCCATTGTCCCTGGTAATAGGCTTCGTCCAGCAGGTGTTTTCGTAAGTCATGGATGTAAGCACCCTCGGCATGGGTCAGGTCGCCAAAGACACCTTCCTGGATCATGTTCAGGACAAACAACTCTTCGTCGTTATAGCAACAGTTTTCGATCATCATGCAGTGCTTTCCCGTGGCTTCGGCGGTGGTGATCAGTCGATAACAGTCTTCCAACGTGTAAGCGATGGGCACCTCACTAGCGACATGTTTGTCATTTTCCATTCCGAAGAGGGCCATGGGAGTATGCCAACGCCAGGGGGTGGCGATCAGTAAAAGATCCACATCGTCTCTTTTGGCCAATTTTTGCCATTCGTCTTCGCCATTGAAGTAAAAGGTGGGCTTCTTTTTTTGATGGACTTTCAATCCTTCCCACACCGCTGTTACGTTTTTTTCCATTAGATCGGAAAGCCCGACGATTTCGGCTTTTCCCTGATCCACCAACCAATAGAGCATTTGAGTGAGGGTCTTTCCTCGGTTGCCAAGTCCGATGATGCCCACCCGAACCTTGGCAATGGGTGGAGTTTTGTGCCCCACCAGGTTCCCGTTGATGGTAGGATTCTGAGACAATAGCTCATTGACCTGCATTGGATCGAGCCTGGCGGCTGCTCCCATAGGCAATCCCAGGAAAGAAGCGGCAGTTCCAAGTGCACGTAGGAAGTGTTTACGGTTCATAGGTTGTTAGGTATCGCTTGAACGGACAAGATAATGATGAAAGTGGTGTTAAAACAATCAGAAGAGATGGTTCCAGAACCTGACCTTAAAAACCGATCCGTTAGCGGCTGGATCGATAGAGGCCCAATGCAGAGAGTACCAAAAGAGTGATGGCCAGGTAAAGACCGAGCTGAACCGGGTAGAGGTAGTAGAGTAGGAGTCCACTGGAAAATATCCGAACGTATTCAATCAGAATCGGCCATTTCCTGGCTTCCATCAGGAGGCCCAGGTTGGTGATGGACCAGATGATGTAGCCACCAAACGCCCACTTTACTGCCAACGCATATCCGGAGGCGGTAAATAAAAAAAGGGTGGTAAAAGCCAGTAAAACCACGAATGAGATGAATACATAACGAATCATTCCGAGCTGTGGGTGGATGTTGTATTTGGTGGTATCTACATCCTCAATGTTCGGGGCTGCCTGGTACCCTCCTTGCTCCGGAGGTTGCCACCCCGGCTTGTAGCATAGGTATTTCAACTTGTTCACGGCGCCGGGAATATGGATGAATTGCTGTGCCATGTCCACAATAGGCAGCACGTTGGCCCAAAGTGGATTCCAGGTGTTGGTAGGCTTGGTCACCCCATAGGTAGGTTTTTCCTCTTCTTCCTGAAACGTGCCAAACCATCGGTCCCATATCATCAAGGTGCCTGCATGGTTCTTGTCAATGTATTTAGGGTTCCGACCGTGATGGACCCGATGGTGGGAAGGGGTGTTGAAGAGGTATTCAAACCATCCTGGGAGTTTTTTGATGGCTTCTGTGTGTATCCAAAACTGATAGATCAGGTTGAGGCCTTTTACGGTTAGAAAGGCGTAGGTGCTAAAACCCATCCAGGCAAGGGGCAAATAGAAGAGCATCGAAAAGACGCCGCCAAAAGACGACTGACGGAGCGCGACCGATAGGTTGTAGTCCTCACTCTGGTGGTGCACCACATGGGCAGTATTCCATAAGAAGTTCACTTCATGACTGGCCCGATGGAACCAATAATACATCAGGTCCACCAAGACAAAAAGTATGATCCAGCTGATCCAACTGTCTTCAATCGTAGCGACGGACCAGTAAGCACTGACAAATTCATACATCCCGATGGACAGCACCCCCCAAAGGGCATTGGTGACCTGGGAGGAGATCCCGCAACTGATATTGGTGAGCGCATCGTTGATCCGGTATAACTTGATCTTTTTGACTGTCTGAAAAATTAGCTCAAGGCCAATTAAAAGGAAGTAAAGGGGAATGGATAGAATGACCGGGTTAAAGTCCATTCCTCAAAAATAACTCAACCCAGTCCTTTTTGGTGAGACTGAGGTTGGAGGATCACCAGGTGGCATGGAATGAATAGAGCCAGGTAGACAGTCACATAGCAGATGAATTGCACATAGTTTTGATCGACTTGCACAAAGTCAGCCACGATGGACATGAGCACGATGAACGTGGTGATGATCGATGCAAATGTTTGCTGGGATTTAAGTAAGAATGAAGCAGTCTGCGATTGATCCTTGTGTGCCTGGTCCCAAATTCCTTTTTTGAAAATTGAAAAAAAACCACTTAAAACAAAGGCGATCATGGAGCCAAGCATGAGCCAAATGGGTCCTTCAAAGAACTCTAAAATTAAGATGGCAACGAAAAAAGATAAGACGTTCAGGATTGCAAAAAAAATCGTTTTCATTTCTCGATTGTTATGATTGTACTTTTGCTTTTTTAGTAACCAAAAACTTCAGTTTATTACATCCATGGTCAATGCAATCAAAGTTCTAAATGTATTTTCCACATTGCTCTTTGCGGCAATCTTATTGCTCGTCTATTCGTACCTTCCGATTAATGTCGACTTGAATGTCGATGGGGTGAGTGCTGTGCATAAGCAGACTTTGTTCTATCAACTGCTGGTTGCTTTTATTTTGATCAATGTGTTGGTGCGGCTGCTACTGCATTTCGGATTCAGACAGATGGTGGGAGTGATGAAATCCTGGATCACCGGGTTAATATTTATTGTCAACTTTTATTTGACGTTGCTTGTCGGTTTCATCGGAGTTTGGAATAATTCTACTCATATTTCACCGGAAGGCTATGGCTATCTCAATTATATCGGTCCGGTTTTCGTGGCTATTTGGGTAGCAGGACTAATTTTTTTAGCATTAAGAAATAAGTAAAACCCACTCAATTTCAATTAATTAAATTGAATTATTTCAAGTAAAACTCTTGCTGTAGAGGTGTTTGTTACGTGTCAGAATTGCATTTTTATCATTACTTTGGTAGCTGATTAATTTGATGTTAATCTCTCTGAAGGCGTTTCAGAGATTCATTTGTATCACATTCATGGCACGCTGCCAATGAAAGGCAGCACGATCACTACATGGCAGAAGCGATTTATACCGAGGATAGTATTAAGTCCCTCGATTGGAAAGAACACATCCGGCTTCGTCCGGGGATGTACATAGGTAAGTTAGGGGATGGGAGTTCGCCTGACGACGGCATTTATGTGCTTGTCAAGGAAATCATTGATAATAGCATCGACGAACACATGATGGGTTATGGAAAAACCATCGAAGTCAAGGTGACAGACCACCGGGTGACGGTACGTGATTATGGTCGCGGCATCCCGTTGGGTAAAGTGGTGGACTGTGTGAGCAAGATCAATACGGGGGGTAAGTACGACTCCGGTGCCTTTCAAAAATCAGTGGGGCTGAATGGGGTAGGAACAAAGGCAGTGAATGCGTTGTCCAATTACTTCAAAGTGCAAAGTTTTAGAGAGGGTCAAACCAAGCTTGCTGAGTTTGAAAAGGGAGAGGTGACGAATGATCCTAAGGTTGAGTCAGCAGAGCAGCGCAATGGAACGCGAATCATTTTTGAGCCAGACGGTGCAGTATTCAAAAACTTCCATTTCATTCCTGAATACCTGGAGAATTTGATGTGGAATTATGCTTACCTCAACTCCGGACTGACCATCATTTTGAACGGTAAGAGGTACCACTCCGAAAATGGGCTGAAAGACCTACTGGGCAGAAAGACCGATGAGGAAAGTTTGCGCTATCCGATCATCCATTTGAGAGGAAACGACATCGAGGTGGCATTGACACATGCCAACCAATATGGAGAAGAATACTACTCTTTTGTGAATGGACAATACACCACGCAAGGGGGGACTCATCTGGCCGCACTTCGGGAGGCAGTTGTAAAGACCATCCGAGAGTTTTACAATAAAAGCTTTGATGCGGCGGATGTACGATCTGCCATCGTGGGTGCCATTGCGGTGCGGGTCCAGGAACCAGTCTTCGAGAGTCAGACAAAAACCAAACTTGGATCGCAGAATGTAGGCCCGGAAGGTCCTACGATGCGGACCTTCGTCAATGATTTTATCAAGACTGAACTGGATAATTTCCTACATCGGCATTCCGAGACGGCCGATGCGTTACTTAAGCGGATTCAGCAGTCGGAACGTGAGCGCAAAGAAATTGCCGGCATTAAAAAACTTGCAAATGAGCGAGCTAAGAAAGCCAACTTGCACAACAAGAAACTTAGAGACTGTCGGGTACACTTCAATGACAAGCGTGGCAATGAGGAAGCAAAGGACGAAACGATGATCTTTATTACCGAAGGGGATTCAGCCAGTGGGTCGATTACCAAGTCGAGAGACGTTCAGACTCAGGCGGTATTTTCGCTAAGAGGAAAGCCTTTCAATTGTTATGGACATACCAAGAAGGTAGTTTATGAAAATGAGGAATTCAACTTATTGCAACATGCCTTGAATATTGAAGACGGACTGGAAGGACTTCGATATCGAAAGATCGTGATTGCCACTGATGCCGATGTGGATGGGATGCATATTCGGTTGTTATTGCTGACATATTTCCTGCAGTTCTTCCCAGAACTGGTTCGAAACAATCATGTATTTGTGTTAGAAACACCACTTTTCCGAGTACGGAATAAAAAGGAGACCATTTACTGTTATTCAGAGGAGGAAAAGCAGCAGGCAGTAAACAAACTCGGCAACAAACCGGAGATCACCCGATTCAAGGGGCTGGGAGAAATTTCTCCAAACGAATTCGCTGGCTTTATTGGGGATGACATCCGACTGGAACCGGTCATTCTGCAAAAAGAAACCAAGATCGCTGATTTACTTTCCTTCTACATGGGAAAGAATACGCCAGATCGGCAGAAGTTCATCATTGAAAAGCTTCGCGTCGAAAAAGACCTTGTGGAAGGGGAAGCTGCTTGATTATTGTAAAAAAGATGCAATTAATTAATTATTGTAAAAAAAATGCAATAATTTAGTTTTTGTAAAAAATATGCAATGGATCGTATTATTCTCATGGCGGATGTGGTGAATAGCCACGATTATGACGGTAAAACGTTGATGAACCATTTCCAGGAACTGGTCAAGTTTGTCAATCGCATCTTTTATGGTGCCATCGAGTCGCCTTTGACCATTACGCTTGGAGATGAATTTCAAGGAGTGATTGATGAAACTTCCAATGCGGTGACCATGCTGTTTGCGATGGAAGAATGGATTTTGGAAAATGAATGGGATTTTAAGTTGCGTTATGTCATTGTAGAAGGAGAAATAGACACGGCTATCAACAAAGAATCCGCCCATGAGATGCTGGGAGACGGCCTTACCCGGGCCAGACAACAGCTAGGCATGATGAAAAAAGAAACCAATCGCTTTTACCTTTCCCTTAACGATCAGGCACTCACTTCCCGGCTCACAAAATCTCTTCGCCTGGCGCAGCATTTCATTGACAACTGGCAACCCAAAGATCGAAAGACCGTCGCTGGCTTTCTCAATGGGCTGGACTATAAGGAGCTAGCTAAGAAATTAGGCAAAGATGACTCTTCTGTCTGGAGACGTAAAAGGAGCCTTTCAATTGAGGCTTATCAGACTTGTAAAGCACTAACTGAGGAATTACTGGATGGATAGCACCCTACTAAATAGCGCAATGTATGTGATCGGTGAGCTTGTCGCCCTGCCACTTTTTTATCTGGTGACCAAACTGTTCAATCGTAACCTCACTTTGAGCAGTATTCTCAGGGGTGCCTTGGAACGACTTTTCTTATATCTCGTTTTGCTCATCAATTTGCCACAAGGGCTGGCTTTTTTCGGAGCGTTGAAAATTGCTACCCGGTTGAAGGACGACGATAAAATTTCAAATGACTATTTTCTGGTAGGAAACCTGATTTCTGTTTTGATGGCGATCGGTTATTTCTACCTAAGACACTATTTCAAATAAATGGGAGAAGAACACGAAAAAGAAGAAGAACTACACGATGTGATCCCACTTTCGGGGATGTACGAAAACTGGTTTTTGGACTATGCTTCTTATGTAATCCTGGAGCGAGCGGTACCCGCGATTAACGATGGGCTGAAGCCGGTCCAACGAAGGATTTTACACGCAATGAAGGAGATGGATGATGGGCGATACAATAAGGTGGCCAACATCATTGGAAGTACCATGCAGTACCATCCACATGGTGATGCCTCCATCGCAGATGCGATCGTCAACCTGGGACAAAAAGACCTGCTGATTGACACGCAGGGAAACTGGGGCGATGTCCGGACGGGCGATTCCGCAGCTGCCCCACGATACATTGAAGCCCGACTTTCCAAGTTTGCCCTGGAGGTCATCTACAACCCACAAACCACTGAGTGGCAACTCTCCTACGATGGGAGGAAAAAAGAACCGGTCACTTTTCCGGTTAAATTCCCACTACTGCTTGCACAAGGGGTGGAAGGAATTGCCGTCGGATTGTCTACAAAGATGCTTCCACACAACTTCTGCGAGATCCTGGAAGGCTGTATCGCTACTTTGAAGGGTAAACGGGTAAAACTCTATCCAGACTTTCTGACAGGCGGCAAAATTGATGTCAGCGACTACAATGATGGCCAACGTGGCGGAAAGGTGCGCGTGCGAGCTTCGATCGAGGAGAAAGACAAATCGACTTTGCTCATCAAGGATATACCTTACGGAACTACCACTTCCTCAGTCATCGACTCCATCGTAAAAGCGAATGACAAAGGAAAGATCAAAATCAAAAAAGTGGTAGACAACACGGCAGCAGACATTGAAATCGAAGTGAGTTTGGCGCCGGGTACCTCCCCGGATATCACCATGGACGCACTCTATGCTTTTACAGACTGCGAAGTATCCATTTCACCCAATGCCTGTGTGATTGTAGACGAAAAGCCTGTCTTTATTGGGATCACGGACATCCTCAAGCAATCTGTAGATCAAACGGTCGATCTCCTAAGGCAAGAACTTGAAATTGAACGTGCTGAATTGAAAGAAAAGATCTTTTTCAGTGACTTGCTGAAAATCTTTATCAACGAAGGCATGTACAAGCATCCGGATTACGAAAATTCGGGAGACCTCCAGAAGTGCTATGAGGTGTTGGATACGTTGTTCGCACCATTTTTTGACCAATTTTATCGGGAGATCACCAATGAAGACTACAAGCGGTTGATCGATAAACCACTTAGCAGCATTACCCGCTTTGATACGAGCAAGGTAGAGGCCCAGATCAAAGAACTTCAGGAAAAAATAGAACAAGTCAATCACAACCTGGATCATCTGACTGAGTTTGCCATCGATTATTATCAAAACTTGCTGGCGAAGTATGGAAAGGGACGGGAACGAAGAACGGAGATCACTCATTTCGATACGATCAACACAACCATCGTAGCAGCGAACAACGCCAAGTTGTACGTCAACCGTCAGGATGGCTTCGTAGGCTTTGGTTTAAAGAAAGATGAGTTTGTTAGCGACTGTTCAGATATTGACGATATCATTGCTTTTACCAAAGACGGAAAGTGTGTAGTCACGAAGATCCAGGACAAGGTGTTTGTCGGAAAAGACATCCTCCACGTAGGAGTCTTTAAGAAAAACGATGAGCGCATGGTGTATAACATGGCCTACGTGGATGCGAAGTCCGGGAACAGCTATGTGAAACGGTTTCAAGTGCTTTCCGTGACAAGGGATCGTCCGTACGACCTTACCAAAGGTGGCAAAGGGAAAGTGCATTACTTTACTGCCAATCCCAACGGAGAGGCGGAAATCGTATCGATTTCGCTTACGCAAGCCAGTAAAGCAAGGAAGAAGATTTTTGATTTTGACTTTTCCGAGCTAGAGATTAAGGGTCGTGGAGCCGGCGGAAATATCCTTACCAAATACCCTGTTCGAAAAGTGGTGCTCAAGGAAGAAGGTAAATCGACTTTAGGAGGTGTCGATATTTGGTATGATCCTACGGTGGGCCGACTCAACAGGGAGGAACGGGGAGAATACCTGGGTAATTTCAAGTCGGAAGATCAGGTGGTGGCATTCTACAAGGAGGGCAGCTATGAGGTGACCTCGTTCGAACTCACTAACCACTACGATTTCAACAACATCCTTGGAATCTTCAAGCTAGACGGAGATGCCTCATTTAACGCAATCCACTATGATGGGGACAGTAAAAATTTCTACGTCAAGCGTTTCATTATTGAGACAAATTCAGCCAATAAGAAGTTCTCATTTGTCACAGAGGCGAGGAGTTCAAAACTGGTATTCATCTCGAAAGGGATTCAAACCGATGTCGAAGTGAAGTACCGCGATGGCAGGAAGCATGAAACCAAAAAACTTGATTTGATGAGTTTGATTGACATCAAAGGGTGGAGGGCCATTGGCAATAAACTCCCCATTCAGCAGGTGATTGCGGTTGACTTGGTCCAAAGTGAAAATCCGGTGGTGGATCTTGATGCAATCAAAAATGAGGTGATTAATGAGGTAGAAGAAGAGGAGCGTAATCAACTTGGACTTTTTGGTGGTGAGGGAGATTAGTCCTGCTCGGATCATTGAGGTTTTGGAGCCTTTTGTTTCCGATCATAAGTTGGAACTTATTGAGAAGGTGCTTTCTGAACGCACCAGACATGTAACGCTGGTATTTGAGGACATCGACAAACCTCACAACGTGAGTGCAGTGCTTCGTACCGCAGAGTGCATGGGTATACAGGATTTACACTTTATCAAGAACCAGAATCACTACTCCGTAAATAAGCGTATTGTTCATGGTGCTGCAAAATGGATTTCCATGCACCATCACGCTGCAAAAAGGGGAAATAATATCGAAGCGTGCTACGATCAGTTAAAAGACCGCGGCTATGCAGTCTATGCTACCTCTCTCCATCAAACTTCAAGGTCAATCTATGAGCTGGATCCTACACAAAAAACCGCTATTGTTTTTGGGACTGAAGCAAGGGGAATTTCTGAGGAAGCGGGGGAGAAAGCAGATGGCTATGTACACATACCTATGGCAGGATTTACAGAAAGTTTTAATTTGTCCGTAAGTGCCTCCATTTGTTTGACTGTTCTAAAAGGAGAAATGAAGAGTTGGCCGCCAATAAGTAGAGAGGAAAAGCTGGAACTAAAGGCGGAGTGGTTTCGTAAAATTGTAAGAGAAGCAGATCGAATACTTGAATATAAAGCCTAATCACCCTTAATGTTGTTCAAGCGCATCGCCAAAGTAATCATGGGGACCATTTTGTTCCTCTTTTTGTTTGTTGTCTTCACCAATATCTGGGTGATTGAGACTTCAAAGGACAAAATCTTTTCTCTTAGTGAAGTAGACACAAATGAGGTCGCGCTGGTGTTAGGTACCAGCAAAAGAACCAGAGGAGGGGGCGAGAATCGTTTTTTTAAAGAGCGAATGGCTACTGCAGCTTCTTTGCACAAAAGTGGCATCATTAAGCACATCCTGGTGAGTGGTGATAATGGATCCAATTACTACAATGAGCCGATTGACATGCTCAATGCGCTTGGGGATTTGGATATTCCTGACAGTGTAGTTTCTTTGGACTACGCAGGTTTTCGAACACTTGATTCGGTGGTTCGTTCGAAAGAGGTTTTCGGCTTGAAAAAGCTCATCATTGTGACCCAGGAGTTTCATTGCTACCGATCACTTTTTATCGCAGATTATTTTGAAATTGATGCGATTGCGGTCTCTGCGGATGATGGAGGGCCGATCGGAAATTCCCTTGCAATTCGAGAAGTGCTCGCTCGTACCATGGCTGTGCTGGACTTGTACGTTCTGCAGAGAAAGCCCAAGTTCCTGGGTGAAAAAGTTGAGTTGTCAGTTTCTTAGCGATTAGCCCATTTCTGTAACTCCACGTAGGCTTCGTCACATTCATCACGAATGGCCTCAATTTTTTCCTTTGTAGCCTCTTTTGGGTTGTGTTGTAAGAATTCGAGTTCTTCCCCGCATGGAATTTGGATCATCTTTGCGGTAGGCTTGAGTTGGTGAGCAGTCTTACCAAGCGCAATGAAGTCCTTTACCTTTAACTCTTCCAGCATTTTGGCAGTCAGTGTTTTGTAGTTGCTTTCGAAAGTTTCAAGGTATTCTTTCATAAAATCATCGTCGCCATCTGCAAGAACCTCGATATAGGAATAGTCAATTTTTATCATTTGTTTCAATTAGGGATTACTCAAAAATATCACTTGTGCCCTAATTTGTCCTTAAAATCGAAAACCAAAGTAGTCACCCAATATATTTTTGTAATTTCGCTCGAAAATTGAACCAACCAGGAATGATTCCAGAATTTGAACCATTAAGAGAAGACGAACAAGAGGTCTTGTTGGATGCGCCGGTACTTGTAGCAATCCTTATTGCTGGTGCAGACGGCAAAATTGATAAGTCTGAAAAGAAGCAGGCCGTTGATATTGCCAGAACGAAACAAAGCAGGGCAAGAGAGCAACTTGCGGAGTATTACAAACTAGTTGGTGACCGCTTTGAAGATCGTTTTTTTAATCTTGTAAACGAACTTCCTGCAGATACGGAGGAGCGGAATCAAAAAGTTTCCATTGAGCTAAGAAAGCTAAATTTTATTCTGCCTAAGATTGACAAGAACTTTGGAATTAAGTTACATGCAAGTCTCAAGGATCTGGCAAAGAAAATTGCGGAAGCATCCGGAGGTGTATTGGGCTACCTATCGGTAAGTTATGAAGAAGCAAAGCTGATGGAGCTTAGAATGATCAACGATCCTTCCTGACAAACGATATTGAACGTATAAAGGCCCTGATCTGCAACTTAGATCAGGGCTTTTTCTATTTTAGCTGGTATGAATAGATCTGGAATTGTGCCGCCATTGA
The DNA here is from genome assembly GCA_964591785.1 of uncultured Roseivirgaceae bacterium. GTDB lineage: Bacteria > Bacteroidota > Bacteroidia > Cytophagales > Cyclobacteriaceae > Ekhidna. The sequence continues at coordinate 480 of CAZQDI010000124.1, read as the reverse complement.
GGTTGTGCTTCTTTATGTGGCTGACCTTCTCGGTTGAATTCTACCTTGGGTTTGATCTTGGAAAGTTTGGTATTTATCCAAGGGACCTCAACGGCCTAATTGGAGTCTTTGCTGCACCCTTGCTGCATGGGAACTTTAATCATTTGATGTCCAACACCATCCCACTACTCATACTTGGTAGTACCCTTTATTTCTTTTATCCAAAAATCGCGTCTTGGGTATTTCTCTACGCTTACTTCTTTACCAACCTTCTTGTCTGGGTTTTTGGAAGGCCTTACATCCATATAGGAGCATCCGGTCTTGTGTATGCATTGGCAGCTTTCTTAGTTTTCTATGGAATATTTCGACGAAATTTTAAATCCGTCATTATTAGTATTCTGGTGATTTTGGTCTACGGTGGAATGGCGTACGGCATCTTACCTTTCAATTCCCAAGTAAGTTGGGAATCCCATTTACTGGGAGCTGTTGTTGGTTTTGTCA
>CAZQDI010000123.1:0-12615 GCA_964591785.1 uncultured Roseivirgaceae bacterium | reverse complement strand
GATACCATCAACGCCAGTCTGTACAATCGGTTGGGTGTCGCCCACTTCAGAAGCGAACGCTATGATTCGGCTCAACAGTACTTTGAAACAGCCTATTCCAATAGCGAAGACAACTATCAGATCATTAAAAATCTGGGAGTGAACAACTACTACCTGGGAGAATCAAAAGTAGCAGCAAAATACATGGAGGAGGCTTTTAAGTTGGACGATACCGATGCCGATTTGCTGAATTATCTTGGACTGACCTATCATGATCTGGAAGATTACGACGGGGCCATTTTCTACTACGATAAAGCCATTGAACAATCGAGAGACGCGGGTTATTTTGACAATCGGGCCTACGCAAAATCAAGCCTGGGTAAGTACTCTGAAGCCATCGATGACTTCACCACGAGCATTCAATTGTATCCCGATGATTCGGAGATTTTCTATCAGCGGGGTTTGCTCTACAACTACGTACACAACACGTTTGATGCCTGCAGAGACTTTAAGGCCGCTTCTGACCTGGGCAACGAAAAAGCAGCAGAAGCCCTGAAAGAATACTGCAACATTGAGGGCAATTGAGGTTGATTAGATGAAAGAAAAGGAGTTCTCATCGTGGAAGAGGATGTGCACGAAGTTGAACTGCAGAAAAGGGCTTTGATTTGTCGTGCCGAGGCAGTCAATTTATTGACAGTATCGTAATTATTTTGACGTTTCACAAACCGATATGAGCCTAAAATGATCCCAACATGACCGTAATGTTGTATTTACTGTGTTGGCATGCTGCTTGTCAGGCTTTTCCGACCATTCAATCATAATTTTAAAAATTAAACGTACGTATTGATGAGGATAATCACAGCAGCGCTGGCACTAGGTATTTTTCAATCAGTTGTCATGGCGCAAGCCAAATTTGAAAAAGGCTATCTTATTGAGGAAGGAGGGGATCGCACCCTGTGTTTCATCAAAAACCAGGATTGGAAGAACAACCCAACCCAATTTAAGTACCAGTTGGAATTGGACGGAGAGGTTCTTACCGGATCATTGGACCAGGTACGTGAGTTTGGAATTGGTTCCTCGGTCAGGTACGTTCGAGCGACGGTCGAGCTCGATCGGTCCAAAAGCGATCTGAAGAACCTGAGTCTACAGCGGGCTCCGGAATTTGAAACCGAAACCCTCTTTCTGAAAGTAGTCATTGAAGGAGAGGCGACCCTATACAGGTATGAAGAGCGGAATCTTAAGCGCTACTTTTTCAAGATAGGATCCGATGAGATTCAGCAGCTTGTGTACAAGCAATACAACTACAATGGAGTCATCAAGGAAAACAACTATTACTACCAGCAACTTTTGGTTTTGCAAGAATCCTGCAGCTCCATTTCCGAACAGGTGATTCAGGATACAGAATACAAGGAAAGGGCATTTAGAAATTTGTTCATCATGTACAATACCTGCGTGGACGTGGCTTATTCCGAATATGGTACCAATGCCAATTTTTCAAGCATTAACATCAATCTGGTACCCGCCATTGGGATTGCGAATTTTGATCTAAGCAGTGGAAGAGTTGTTGACCGTGACTTCACCATGAACGGTAAGGTGATCTGGCGTATCGGTGCGGAACTGGAGGCAGTGCTTTCATCGAACAACGACCGGATCGCCATCATCATGGAGCCAAGGTTTCAGTTCTATGAGGCTTCTGATGAGAAGGACGATAAGGCGTTGGAATTGACGTATAATTCTTTTCAGTTGACACTCGGTGCACGTTACTATTTCCCTGTAAACGAAGATTCCAGGTTTTTTGTGAATGCGGCTGGTTTAATTGATGTGCCGCTGGGAGATCCGCAAATGAAATTTGATTTTCCCGTTCGCAACTCAGTCATCGTGGATGAATTTGGTATGATTCCGAACATTGTATTGGGCGGCGGGTACAAATACAAAGATCGGCTAGGGCTGGGAGTGCAGTTCATTCCATCGATTGACTTACTTTCGGAAAGTGCTTTTTACCGATCAAATGTTGGGATCTTCTCACTCCAATTTATGTACACACTGGTCAAACTGTAGCTCACAGAAGCTCAATATGCTAAAACTCATGCGCATGCTGCGGGTGGATGATGCCCATCGGGACGACTTCATGTAGGCATGTTGAGGCTTCTTGATGCGCATGTTCATTGACAGTCTTGCCCTTGTTAGGAACGGATCGACAGGTTTGTTCACCCATCTTACTTTGCAAGCACGCATGATCCGAACCATCGACAAAAACGGACGTGTCCCATTTTAAAACGGACGTGTCCGTTTGACGCATCGGACACGTCCGTTTTCACTTGGTTTGAGTTTACTCGTACTTCAGTGTGCTTGCCGGATTCAATCTGGCTGTGCGGACCGTGTGGTAGCTAACCGTCAGGAAGGCGATCAGCAAGACTACGCCTGCTGCCAACCCAAAAAACACGAAGTTGATGCTGATGTGGTACGGGTAGTTGTCCAGCCAGCTTTTTAGGAAGTACCAGGCCAACGGCCAGGCGATCAGATTCGCGATGCCGATCAGGAGCAAAAAGTCTTTGAACATCAGCTGGATGATGCCGGAAGTGGAAGATCCTAGCACCTTGCGGATTCCTATTTCCTTGGTTTTCTGTACCGCCGTATAGGAGGAGAGGCCGAACAGTCCCAAGCATCCGATCAGGATGGCCAGTACCGTAAAGATCAGGAACAAATTTTTGAAGCTCTGTTCCGCCTGGTAATAGCTATCGAAATAGCTGTCCAGGAAGAAGAATTCGAAAGGATTTCCGGGAAAGCTCTGATCCCATTGGGCTTGTACGATGTCCACCGTTTCTTCGCTGTTGGCGGTCCTCATCTTCACCATCATGTATTCATGGTTGTATTCCTGCAAAAAGAAGAGCAGCGGTTCGATGGCTTCCTGCAGGGATTCGTTGTGAATGTTTTTCATCACGCCAATGACCTGGGGCTTCCACCGGAAGCGGTCGATGGAAACGTACTTGCCGATGATTTCTTCCGGTTCAAAGCCCAGTGCTCTTGCTCCGTATTCATTCACCACTATGGCGGTGTCCGGATCTTTGATGAAATCTCTCGAAAAGTTCCTGCCTTCCATCATTTCCATTTGCATGAGGTCAAACAGCTCATAGTCCATGCTGCTCACCGCAAAGGTGGTCGCCAGGGAGGGATCCTGATCTAATTTCCTTACCTGTGTTTTGAACCGCAGTTTCTTCCCGGGGAGTAACCCTGAGCCTGCCACTCCGGAGATCATGGGTTGATCCGCAAGGCCATTCCTGAACGACATGTAATCATTTCTGGCCTGGGTAATGGAGGTGTCTCGCGTGGAAGGCCGTTCGACAATCATCACTTGCTCAGTGGCGTATCCCAGGTCCTGATTTTGCATGAATGACATTTGCTCATAGACCATCAAAGTGCCGACGATCAGGACTACCGAGGTAGCAAACTGCATGACCACCAACGACTTCCGTAAAAAGACCCCTTCACTTTTTCCTTTAAACTGGCCCTTCAACACTTCAACCGGCTTAAACGATGAAAGTACCAGGGCAGGGTAGAAGCCGGTCAAGAGGGAGCCACCAACCCAAAAAACGGCCGCACTGACCCAAAACCAGGGCTGTGCCCAGATCAAGTAAGAGGCAGGGGTGCTTCCAATGCCGTTAAACAATGGCGTCATGAGTGCTACAATGGCGAATCCTAACAAGATGGCAAATAGAAATACGATGGAGGACTCAATGAGGAAATGAATGATCAGCTGAGGCTTTTGAGAGCCGACTACTTTTCTCAATCCTACTTCCTTTGCTCGTTCAACGGACTTTGCTGTACTTAAATTGATGTAGTTGATGCAGGCAATGACGATGATAAACCATGCAATGATCGAGAGGTAATTGACGGCTTCACCATTGCCATTGATTTCTGCCTCATCGGTCAATCGGGAAGTTAAGTGAATGTCTTGAATGGGTTGCAGCAAGAGGACGTCTTCACCATTTTGTTCGGCTAGCTCCGGTTTGTGTTTGGTAACCAGTTCAGGCAGTTTGGTTTCGACCGAAGCTGGATCTGTCCCTGCTTTCAGACGAACGTAAGTATAGTAGTCTTTCCTTCCCCATCCGGTCTTGTACCTTTCCAGCGCCCCTTCAAACCGACCATAGATGGTGGGAAAAGAAATGAGCACATCGAATTTGAGGTGCGTATTGGTCGGGTGATCTTTGAACACACCCGTAACAATGCAGGGTTCATCGTTGAAGTCGTCGTCTTCCAATCGCAGCGTCTTGCCCATGGGATCTTCATCACCAAAGTAGTTTTTGGCCATTGTTTCAGAGATCACGATGGTATAAGGGTCTTTCAGTGCCTGGTCACGATCCCCATGGATCATGTCGTAGGAAAACATGCCCAGGATGGAAGCATCGGCATACAAGAATTTTCGTTGCTTAAAAACCACCGGGCCGTTCGGTCCTTGCTCCCAGGTGATGATGACGTTGTTTTTGGAACCCATGTTGTAGAGTCGCGCATACGCTTCCACTTCCGGATATTCCTGTTGCATGGCTTCTCCAACCCCGGCATAGTTTTCCGAGCTTTGATAGACCAGTTCACCGTTGCGGTACACGTCGAGTTGAACGCGATACACGTCCTCGGCTTGTTCCACGAAGTTTTCATAGCTTCTTTCGTAGGTTACGTAATGCTGAATCAGCCAGAAAGCTGCCAATCCAATCGCCAGGCCCATCACATTGAGGCTGGTAAAAAATCGTTGTTTCAGGAGGTGCCTGAGAGAGGTTAGGAGATAGTTCTTTATCATGATAATTGAGTGTTGACCAACTATGGGTACTCCATCTAAAAGAGATGGTTACACAATTAGGATGAAAGTTTCCTTGAAATAGTTCTTACGTACAGGTAGCAACTTGCAAAAACAAGTCCCGACACGGTCACCATGGCTCCTGCGATTGAGCCATTCAGCACATAGGCAAGGTAGTAGCCACCGATTGAACTTAACACCCCGAAGCATACGCCAAGAAGTAACATCTGCTTAAGGTCTCGCGTGATCAGGTAGGCAGAGGCAGCGGGAGCAATCAAGAAGGCAACCACCAGTATGGCACCTACGGATTCAAAGGAAGCCACGGTGGTCAGGGACACCAAACCCATCAGGAGGTAGTGCCATCGACTGATCGACATCCCGATGGCTTTTGCATAGCCTGGGTCAAAGGTAGTGATCAATAACTCCTTGTAAAACAGCACGATAAATACGATGATCAAAAGAAAAACCGAACCTAGAATCAAAATTGCTTTGGGGGCAATGGAGGTGCCCGCTGCCATGTAGACGAGGTCCAGTGGAACGTAGGCAATTTCTCCATGTAGGATACAGTCCTGATCAATGTGTGCGTTGCCGGCGTAGTAGCTCACCAGGATGACACCCAGGGCAAAGAGCCAGGTAAAGGTCACTCCAATGGAAGCGTCGGTTTGAAGTTTTCCTTTTTGATGAAAGAATTCAATGAGAAAAGTGGTGATAACTCCCAGAATTCCAGCTCCTACCAGCATCCAGATCGATTGCATACTACCCGCAATGAAATAAGCGATCACAATTCCGGGAAGTACCGAATGAGAAATTGCATCACCCACCATTGACATTTTACGCAGGATCAGAAAGGATCCCAAAAGCGAACAGCTAACGGCAACCAGGGCTCCAGTCAATATGATCCAAAATGTATCCATCTTTTACTAATTGCTAATGGTTCATTACTCATTCCCTTCCTCACTTCCCGGGTATTTTACTCTGATGCGGATCTGTTTCAGGATAACCCAATAGCTGTTCTAATTGGACTTCCAGCTCCGGTGTAATCACATGCTCGATGGTTTCAGCGTCTTCATGGACGTGGTCTGGTGCGATCCTCAGGTATTTGGAAAGGTACAGTTCCCAAAGTCGGTGCAGTCGAGTGATACGTTTTCCTTTCTCGAATCCCTGCGTAGTCAGCAGCCAATATCCGTTTTCCCGGGTGATGTATCCGTTGTTGCGCAGTTGCTTCAGGCCATTGAAAAGTTGAGTAGAGGAGAAGTTTCGAATGAGCCGGATGTCGTTTTCGCCGATTCGCTCATAGTGGTTCCCTGAATTTTCGCCGATTCGGTAAAATGCTTTCAATAAATTTTCTTCCAGCAGCTGCCGTTGAATTTTAAATCTCCGGACCATCTTCAGGAGAATTCCTTTCCCCGGTGCGAGGAAAAAGGAGGCTATGGCAATAATCGAAAGCACCATCACCATCCACGGACCGGTGGGCATGGATGGGGCACTGTATGAAATGTAGGCTCCTGCTACCCCTGAAAATGCTCCAAAAATGGCCGCCAAGACAATCATTGCCAACAGGTTGTTGGTCCAGAAGCGAGCCGCGGCGGCAGGGGTAATCAGCATGGCTGCCATAAGAACCACTCCAACTGCCTGAATCCCGGTGACGACAGCTAACACCGTAATCGAAGTGAGCACGGTTTCAAGGCGCCTTACCGGAAATCCGATCACTCGGGCATAATTGGGGTCAAAACTGATGAGTTTGAATTCCTTGTAGAAACATGTGACGGTCGCCAGGACAATCACCGCAATAATGCTGAAGGCTACCAGGTCTCTTCCGACCAATGCAGCCGCTTTTCCAAACAGAAACGTATCCAGACCGCTTTGGGAGGCGCTACCGGAATGTTGGATAAAGGTCATCAATAGGATGCCAATCCCAAAGAATACGGACAGCGAAAGTCCTGTTGCGGTATCTTCTTTGATCTTCGTGGTGCGCGTGATGGCATCCATGACTAAGATGGAAATCCAACCCGTGGTGAAGGCCCCAATGATCAGCATGAAGGGATCTTTACTTCCGGTAGCGATGAAAGCGATGCAGATGCCTGGTAAAACGGCATGGGAAATTACGTCTCCAACCAAGGATTTTTTCTTAACAAACGTGAAGCATCCTACTACTGAGGAACTGATGGACAACAAAACGGTCCCAAATACCACATATCGGATATTCACATATTTGAAGCTGAAAAAATCGATGAAGGTTTCCATTACTGCTTTTCTCGTGCCTTGAATTCCCCTTTTTTCATCAATTCGCCCACCTCACTTAACAGGGTGAGTTTGCCACCATAGGTTTCTTCGAGGAGCTCAGGTGTGAACATCTCCCGAGTGGGACCAGAGGCGACCAGGCGCAAGTTGAGCAATAAGATCCAGTCGAAGTAGGTCTCGACTGACTGAAGGTCGTGATGCACCACGACGATGGTCTTTCCCTGTTGAGATAAGTCCTTCAAGATGGCTACAATCGACTTTTCAGTGGCAGCATCTACGCCTGCGAACGGTTCGTCGAGCAGGTAGATGTCGGCCTCCTGTGTCAGAGCCCGAGCCAAAAACACCCGCTGCTGCTGACCGCCGGATAGTTGGGATATCTGTCGTTGGCTAAATGCGGTCATTCCCACCATTTCAAGGGCCTTCATGGCGGCATCTTTGTCTGCTTTTCTGGGCTTCTTGAACAACCCCAGCCTGGCATACCTGCCCATGAGCACAATGTCCATAACCGATGCTGGAAAGTCCCAGTCTACTGATTCACGCTGAGGGACATAGCTGACTTGCTTTCTGACCGCATCAAGTTCCTGGTCAAACAGCTTCACGTACCCTGAGCTGGTATCCACGAGGTTCATCATTGATTTGATCAAAGTCGACTTTCCGGCTCCATTTGGACCGACAATACCGCACAAAGCTCCTTTTGGGAGCGTAAAATCAATGCCCCATAGGACCGGCTTTTTGTCATAGCTTACAGTCAGGTCGTGCACTTCAATAACCGGATCCCGGGCAAACACTATGGTAGATGAGTCACTCATTTTAAAGCGTCTGCGATGGTGTTGATATTGGTGGTGAACATGCCGATGTAAGTCCCTTCATAGGTATTCAAGTCACCCATGGCATCGGAGAATAAATTCCCCCCAATGGTTACTTCATGGCCTTGATCCCGGCAACCGGTGATCACAGCATTGATGGATTTTTCGGAAACACTGGTTTCCACAAAAATCGCCTTGATGTCATTCGCGATGATCAGATCGATCAGGTTGGCGATGTCTTTAAGCCCGAAGTCAGAAACGGTGGACATCCCCTGTACGGCCTCAACCCGTAGCCCATAAGCTTGACCAAAGTAGCCAAATGCATCGTGCGCCGTGACAAGAATTCGCTGCTTCTCGGGAATCTCCTTGATCCGTTGTTGAACGAAATGATCCAGCGAATCCAGCCGCTTGAGGTAAGATGTCTGATTGGTCAGGTAATACGCTTGATGGGTGGTGTCTAATTTGGCCAGTGCCGCCCCGATTTCTTTTACTACATATTTCCATCTTGTCACGTCAAACCACACATGAGGGTCCATGGCATCGTCATAATTTGCGTGACGAATCAGTAGCGAGTCGGGAATGGACTCTGCAGCTGCCAGGGTGGGTTTTTGACGGCCTAATTTCTGTAAGATCTCGCCCATCTTTCCCTCCAGCATGATTCCATTGTAAATGATCAGGTCGGCTGCATTTAGTTTGCTCAGATCTCCCTGGGTCGCTTTATATAAATGTGGGTCTACTCCGGGGCCCATCAGGACCTCTGTCGTGACCTTGTCTCCTCCAATGTTGATCACGGCATCGTAAAGCATGCCAGTGGTTGCGACCACATGGGGCAATGCGCGCGCAGATTGCTTTGGTTTTTTGGTGCATCCTGCAAAAAAGAGTGTAACGACAACCAGGATAAAATACCTCATGACTCTAAAACAGTAACCATTAAATTTTCCGCGATGGTCTGCGAAATGAATTGATCTTTTTGACCATCAATTTTTAACGAAACAGACCCGTCAAACACAATTCTTTCGCGAATCTCTACTTTAGATCCCAGTTGGATCCCGATGGTATCCAAGTGTTTTAGCAAGTGAGAGTCGTCATTGTTGACGGCCACTACCATGCCTTTGGTGCCGGTTTCCAAACTTGAAATAGGGGCTTTAAAAGTTTCTTTCATTTCACCAGACTCTGAAGGAATGGGGTCTCCATGCGGATCGACGGTCGGGTAGCCCAGGAATCTGTCAAGCCGTTGAATGAGTACCGGAGACTGGATGTGTTCGAGCTGTTCCGCAATCTCATGAACTTCATCCCATTTAAAGTCCAATTTCTCCACCAGAAAGACCTCCCATAGCCGATGCTTCCGAATGATCTTCAGGGCGATTTCTTTTCCCTTGGAGAGGAGGTGGGCACCCTTGTATTTCTGGTGACCTATCAAGTTCTTTTGATGCAATCGCTTCACCATGTCGTTGGCAGATGCGGGGGTCGTATGCATGCTGTCTGCCAATGCATTGGTATTGACCGTTTCCGTCCCACCATGAGACAGGTGGTAAATTGCCTTGAGGTAGTTTTCCTCCGTAAAACTGAGTGCTTTGGCCATGACACAAAGATAGTCTATTTTTAGGATCGTCTAAAAATATATTTTGATAGATAAATTTAAAATCCGTAATGTATTGTTAATCAGTACTATTAAGATATAAGAATAAAGTATTAATAGAATTGACCATGGCGACGGACTCGTATTCCCAGGTCTCGGTGTCAGGATAATCAGATGTGAATGGGTTGGACAGGTTTTCAAGTTGAAGGACCAATTTTGATCCATCAATGTGGTTAAAGTCCACAGGAATTGCACCTCCGAGTTGGGTTCCCTTTTCATGCCAGTACGTGTTGGACTGCACGAAGTAAGGCAGTTGATAGCGTGCATATTCATAGAGTTTTGTTGGGGTTTTGTGTTGGTTGATTGAATTGGGGAGGTAGGCAATAATCCCCACGTTGGCCCAGGCAATTCCTTTCACGATTTGATCGTAGGAAACCGGAAGTCGATCGCATTCCAGCGAGATCGAAGGACACGTCTTCAATGCATCTTTTATCCAGACTTCCAGCTGAGGGTCATGAATCTGCCCAACAAATTTTCCTTCAAAATCATGGCTTATTTCGGCAAGTGCTTTCATAAGTTGAAGTGCACGTCGGACCCCGGAATAGTTGGAAATAGTACCTGAAAACAGTGCTCTGATCGGGGCATTTGAAGGTCGTTTCATTGGGATTGGCAATGGTTTATTCTCTACGACCGTATGGGATGACTTAACAAAGGGTAATTCATGTTGGTAGCATTTTTCCGCAAGCCAGTAATGATCGATGAATGGGGTACAGAAGTGCTCTTTGATGCGGATGAAGCCACCGACCACGCGGCCTATGAAACCATGCATGGTGGCATTTCGATAATAGTTCTCTTGAATGTCGTAAATGATCTTTGCTTTGCAAAACCACTTGGCCAGGAGGCCGACTGTAAGTAGCTCGTGGGTGGTGATGATGATCAAGGCTGGTTCGCTGGAGACGATCTTTCGCAGAATCGCATACCTCAAAAAAATGCGTTTAAGCCACTGGGCTCGATTTACAACATGTGTATCTAGTTTGATATTATCAGTGCCTGATTCAATTTTCCCGCCATTTCCTATGATATTAACTTCATATTTATTTGTTTTCACGAGCGATTGCGCAATCTTCCTAAATCCCCTTACATCATCTGAGGGTTTTAAAATAGAAGCAATGACAATCGTCTTTTTCATAATTGTAAATATTGATCATTAGATGGAATTAAAAAACCTCATTGAGGAAGCATGGGAGGACCGGAGTCTGGTAAAGAACAAAGATGTGTCGGTTGCCATCAAAACGGTAATTGAAGAGCTGGACAACGGGAAGCGAAGGATTGCCGAGCCTGTGGATGGGGACTGGCAGGTCAATGAGTGGCTGAAAAAAGCAGTAATACTGTACTTTCCCCTCATGAAAATGCAGCTGATTGAAGTAGGGCCTTTTCAATTTCACGATAAAATCAAATTAAAATCCGGCTACGATCAACTGGGTGTACGGGTCGTCCCGCATGCGATTGCCCGGTACGGAGCATTCATTAGTCCTGGCACGGTGCTCATGCCAAGCTATGTGAACATCGGAGCTTACGTAGATGAAGGAACCATGGTCGATACCTGGGCCACTGTGGGTAGCTGTGCGCAAATCGGGAAAAATGTGCATTTGAGCGGTGGGGTCGGTATTGGTGGTGTATTGGAGCCGGTGCAGGCTTCTCCGGTCATCATTGAGGATAATGCCTTCATCGGATCCCGATGCATCGTGGTGGAGGGTGTGAAAATTGGGAAAGAGGCTGTGTTGGGTGCCAATGTGGTCCTGACGGCAAGTTCTAAAATCATTGACGTCACCGGCGGCCAGCCGATTGAATACAAAGGAGTGGTTCCGCCAAGATCGGTGGTAATACCCGGAAGTATTCCCAAAGAATTCCCAGCGGGCACATACCAGGTACCTTGTGCGCTGATCATTGGAAAACGAAAGGAAAGTACAGATAAGAAGACCTCTCTCAACGCTGCACTCAGAGAAAACGACGTATCGGTTTAATTACAAGACTTTACAACTAATCGTTTAAAGCTGGGTGCAGGCAATTTTTTCATTTTACTTTTGCGCCGTTATTAAGGGCTATGAAAAAGATTACTCTCTGCTTGCTCGTGCTTGGTTTAGCAGCATGTAGTGCAGAAAATTCCACGGATGGTGATGCGTTGTTTGAATCGGGAAAATATCAGCAAGCCATAGAGGCATACACCGATTACCTGGCCGCTGATCAGGATCACATAAAAACCCTCTACAATCGAGGGAGAGCATACGAGGAGCTGGGAGATGTGGCCAACGCAACGAAGGATTTTGAAAAAATCATTGCGATCGATGTGAAGAATGTCAACGCCTACCTCAGTCTAGCCAAATTGTCTTACAATACCAATCACTATGCTCAGGTGCTGCATTACACCAACAAGGCCATTAAGTTGAACGAGAACTCATCACAGGCGCATTTTCTCTCAGCCAGAGCCACGCATCAACTGGGCTATACGGACCAGGCACTGGAATCCTACAACAATGCCATTACAATCAATCGATCTTTTGGCGAGGCTTTTCTATATCGAGGCGCATTGAAAATAGGCCTCGATAAAAAAAGGTCTGCGTGTGAAGACTTCAACTTTGCGCAATCACTTGGAGTAGAGGGTGCAAAAGAGGCTTTGAAAAAGTACTGCAACTAAAAAATAAACCCTGCGATGAGGTAGAGAACAATGGCCATGCCGCCGGTAAAGAGGGCATAGGGCAATTGGGTTCTCACGTGGTCAATATGATCACAGCCGGAAGCGACGGATGCAATTAAGGTGGTATCGGAAATGGGTGAGCAGTGGTCACCAAAGACGCCACCTCCCAAAACCGCTGCAATGACCAGATACAAGTTGGCATCAACTGCAAATGACAAGGGCACCGCAATAGAGATCATGATGGCGAAAGTGCCCCACGAAGTGCCGGTGGCAAAGGCAATAAACGCGCTGATCATAAAGATTAACGCCGGTGCTGCCTCCGGAATAAGCCAGGAAGCGGTGACCCGCGAAACGTAAATTCCCGTTCCCAATTCATTGCAAAGGTTGCCAATCGAAAAGGCAAGAACCATCAAGACGGCCATCACCAACATGTCGTTCATTCCTTTAAAGGATTCGTCAAAGAAGGATTTCAGGGTAATCTTTTTCTGAACTCCATACAGGAGCGCTGCACTGAAAAAAGCGAGGA
>CAZQDI010000122.1:0-12633 GCA_964591785.1 uncultured Roseivirgaceae bacterium | reverse complement strand
AACGGGAGGTCGGGGTCTCGGGTCTGCCAAAAATTGAAGGTAGGCTCTCCTTTTCTGCTTTGGTAGTACGGATAGTTTTGCTGTGCATTTAGGATGATTTTCTCAGCAAGATCCCTTTCATCGGCACTCATCATTGGCAACAGCTGCTGCAGCGTATGAACGATCGAAGCAGTAAAAAAAATGGTGTTGTCTTCCACAGGGCTGCGCGACTGCTTCCATGATCTTTGAGAAGGAAACAACCCATCATCGTAAAAGTGATCGCCTGAGGCCTGCTTTGACACCAACTGCTCAAGAATGGTCTCAGTGGTCTGCTGTCCAAAGCAGACCTGGGCCCAAAAGAAGATCAGAAAACCGCCAATTAGCTTCATTTGCTTACTTATCCTATCGAAAGATCATTGCAATGATGATCATTGCAAAAGTAAGATGCGAGCTGCGAACCGCGAAGAGGGCATTCTTTCGATCAGCTGAATCAAAGAAACGAAGAAACGAAACCCAAACCATCAAGCCAGACCCCAAAAAGAAGAGCAAGGAAATTAGCGGGGGTCGGAAAGTGAACAGTAAAAAGCACAGCATGGCTGTCGAACCAAGCAGGAACAGCACGATGATCCAGTTGAATCTCTTTTGAGAGGCCTTAATGGCGAGGGAATGTTTGCCATGGGCTTTGTCTCCCTCGATGTCCAACCAATCCAGGATCATTTCCCTGGGTATGGTGAAGAAAAGAAGAAATAGCGACATTGAAATCAAATAGGGCTCTGGCTTGATAATGGCCACCCCCCATTGAGTACCGGAGACGATGAAGGCCACGATAAAATTGGCAAGGAAGCCGGATTGGAAATTGAAGTACGAATAGAAGGTGGCCAATAAAATAAACACAATAGCCAACCCAAATACGGTCCACCCAAACGGAAATGCCAGGGCAAGGAAGAGGATTCCAAAAACTACCGCGATCAGGACGGCAGTTTTTAATGGCAGTTCGCCCGTAGCAATCGGCCGATACTTGTGATTGAGCAGGTCTTTTTCCCGATCATAAATGTCATTCATCAAAAAACAATACGCAGCGCCGAAAAATGCACAGGACAAAAGCAGGGCGAGCGTGGGCCACTCATCGATTTGTGGCTTAAATGCGGCCGCTACGAGAAGGCAGGCACCAAAGGTCGCGGACGGACGTATGGTATAAAAGATTGCTCCTGTTATTTTTAGTGCGTTTTTAAACATGTGTCAAGAAAAGAAATTGGTTAACCTGTAAGCACCTCATGCCGCTAATATATGAATCCGGTTATTCGAAAAGACCCTTCTATCTTTTTAATTCCTACCTGGAGACCCTGTACCCCTACTTTACCACCAAAGTATGTCAGGTAGCCTACACACGAGAAAGACTGGAACTTCCGGATGGTGATTTTGTAGATCTGGATTGGGTGCAAAATGAGGGTGACAGGCTAGTAATCATCTCACATGGATTTGAGGGCAACTCAAAAGATCACTTTATTGAAAAGGTGGCCGCCTCACTCGCCAGGCAAGGGTACTCCATCCTGGTCTGGCATTATCGAAGTTGCAGCGGAGAACTCAACCGCCTGCCCCGGCTCTATCATCACGGAGACACCGGAGACCTGGGGACGGTCATCAATCATGCAGTCTCGATGAACAGATTCAATGCCATTCATCTGGCAGGCTTCTCAATGGGAGGGAACCTCGTCATCAACTACCTGGGCAGTTCCTTCACAAAACAGGTAGCCGCAGCCGTGGTCTTTTCCACTGCAATGGACCTTGACAAAGCGAACGACCGGTTGAGTAGTGGATTTAACCGATTGATACAAAAACAATTCTTCAAAAAATTCAAACAGAAAGTAGCCCGAAAACAACGCCAGTTTCCTGACAAAATCGATCGAAAAGTGCTGGAGCAAACCACAAACCTGGTTGCACTTTTTGAAGAGGTGGTGGTCCCACTCCATGGTTTCAGTTCGATGACCGACTATTTTACAAAATGGTCAAGTCTCCAGTATTTGCAATCGGTCCAAATTCCACTGCTTATCGTCAATGCCAAAAACGATCCCTTGCTGTCTCCAGCTTGCTATCCGTATGACCAATGTGAAGCAAGTACAAACGTCTTTCTTGAGACCCCTCGTTACGGTGGACATGTGGGATTTACCTGGAAAGATCAGGACGAGCTATGGTATGTCAAACGGATCGCTGAATTCTTTTCCAAACGGAGCTTGGATCAATAACAGGAATCAAGAAATGCCACGGTAGTGTTCAGGTTTTTCCACTTTTGATGTTCTTTCTGGGCGGCCTTGTCCAGCGAGAGGTACTCATAGCACCCGTATAGAAGTGGCTCGATGAGTTTTTTGTAATCGCTTCGATATACGATGGTCTTGTCTCCGGTTTTCTTATTTAAGATGACCCATTCTTTATTATAGATGCCTTCGTCCGACTCCGCCAGTTCTTTCCCGGCAATGGCAAGCTCAATGGCATTGACTGTGTTATTTAGTGATTCATTGTCAGAGTACTGTTCCATCTCATCTACCGTAGTGTATCCCCCCAACTGAAGCAGTTTGTCCCTTAGGCCGATCAGTTCATCTTTGGACGACACCCGGATGACACTATCCAGATTTGTTACGTAGTTGTTCTTTTTGGCATCCTGACGCACCATGCCTTCGGCGGCAGCCTGTGTACCTGCCTCTACCCCAGTTTTCACCAGACCGGTCGCAAATTGATTGATGGTGGTGGGTTTTGGATTCCGGTACAATTGAAAAATGTCACCATTATATTCCTCCCAGATGAAGAATCCTTCCACAGGAATATAGCTTCTCTGTTGACCATCAACAGTGACTCGAAAGCTCTTCGTATGATCAGGCGTGTGCTCCGATCTGGTGCCATCCACCATTTCAAGAATTACTTTTTCCACTTTGAAAGTGCTTCTGACCAACCCTACCTGACCACTTAGTTCTCGGTCGCTAACGACTGTCCCGGGATAAAAAGCCACATCCACCTTAGCAAGATTGGCCTGATCTATTTCGCTTGCCGAAACAGAAAGACCATACCGGGAGATCTCGCCGGCCTTAAATTTTTGCTTTTCCTTGCCATTCTTGATCTGGAAATTCCATAGCTCATCATCTCTTTTTTGGACCCGCAGCATCCCCTCTACCTTCTTGCCCCCTTTCGTCACCACATAGCCTTCCCGAGGAGTGGAATTGGTCACCACTTTGTCCATGACAATGCCTCCGTTATTCCATTCAAAAAGAGATTCAGGTGAGTCGTTGACGATGCCACCTTGAGCTTCGATTTTTCCCTGAGTGGGCTTTGCATGAAGGCCATAAGTGGATAGTGCAGCCACCGGGAATGAAATCTCTTTGCCATCTCCGACAAATTCCACCTCCTCTACTGCATGGTAGCTGCCCTTCAAGGCTATTTCGCCTTCGAGTCTTTTACCGGAGCGCAATACCACGTAGCCGGGTTGCAATGCTGTTTTGTTCTTGCTCTTCCATTGATAAAGATTTTCCGGGGTTTCATTGGTCTGAGCCTGGCTCAATAAAGAAAATACCAAGCCGAAGGTTAGGGCAAATAGTTTAGGGTTCATAGGTTGAAAATACCACTTTTTGTCGGATTGAATCCTATTGAGATCGATCACGGGCAAGTGCAATCATTTTACAATGACTTTGACAGAACCCAGAAGTTGGTCCCCATCGTAAACGATCAAAAGGTACTTCCCGGATGGGTAGTTACTTAAATTCAGCTGTGGTTCTTTCTGTATTAAGACTTGTTTTCCGGACAAATCGCGTACCTCCACGATCAGGTCCGTTACTTCCCCGGAGAAGTTAAATAATCCGCTCGATGGATTAGGATATACCGTAAACAAGCGGGATTCCGGCAGCCCAAGAACTGGCAAAATGATGAGTTCGCCGTTGGTCAGTTCAAGCTCGTAATTGTCATCGGATCCTCCATCCACCTCAATGACGTAGGTGCCCGGCATACTTTCCCCAGTGGCAGTGGTGTTGATCCCTGGCAGTACATCCAATACAGCGACAGTTTCTTCATTGACGAAGCCCTCATACGTGATGGTTAAATCAGGGATCGGCTCTCCGAAATCGATCGTTTGATCATCCGCTGTGACTCTCAAATTGGCTTTCTGAACTTCGATAGTTTCTTCTATTGAATCTCCCAGGTAGTCTTCGTTTTCGTCTTGCGAAACAGCGATAGTGGCAGATCCAGCACCAATGATACGAGCCAACCCAGTCGCTGAAACAGCTACCACTTCCTCGTCGCTAGATGTGTAGCTGATTTCCGCACTGCTGTTCGTCAAGGGTGCCAGTTGGAAATCTTCCTCTCCGTAGGTCTTCATGGAAACCTGCAGCGATAGAGAGGGGACCCCCTTAATAAAGACGGGCAACAGGCTAGTGTATTGAGTTTGATTTAATTCGTTATCAGAAAAACTGTAAATGGAAGTGAAGTTCGTACCATCTTCATCAATGGAATACAATTTTCGTTCGTCATACATTCCATAGAACTTACCTTCAAAAAGGGTAAGGCTGGAAGCCCTGTCACTGAGGCCTGAGGCCTCAAAATTGTGATGAATTGTATAATCACTGCCATCGTTTTTGATGGAAAAAATGAACCCATTGTTGTTGGTACCTCCTCTTTGGGATGCTCCCCAAAGTCGGTCATCATTTACAGTGAGTCCAAACTCAGTATACTGTCCGTCTCCCATAGCAGAGAGCTCTTGGTCGATCCTAAAATCGTCCCCGTTGGTACTCATACTGAAGATGGTTCCTCCAAAATTTCGAGTAGGGCCTTCATAAGTGGTCCCCCACACCCTGCCGGCACTTTCAACCAGTGTTCCCCGCGGAAGCCTTCCATCCTCATCACTGAAATGATGCAGGACCTCAAAGGAAGTCCCATCGGGATTTATCCTGAAAACAGTGCCTAGATCATTCGATCCTCCCATCTCGGTAGTTCCCCAAAGCTGATTCCCGATTGGCGTCAGCTTATTGACTGGGTTCGCACCAAGTGGCGCGTCAAAATCATGCAGCTTGGTGAAAGCACTTCCATCAAGCCCAAGCGAATAGATGATGCCGGCATCATTGGCGCCCCCATTTTTCGTTAGCCCCCACAGCTTGCCATCAAACTGGATCAGGCCATTGGTCGGATTTGCGCCATTTTGCACATTAAAATCATGAATCTTAGTGAATTCTTGCGTGAAAATATCAATCTGGAAAACAGTGCCTGCATTATTCAATCCTCCTGTTTCTGCGACTCCCCAAAGTTCATTTTCAACTTGGATCAACTCACCGGTTAGCCTACGCCCGTCACTGTTGGTATCGTCAAAATCATGAATTTTTTGAAAGTCTGTTCCGTCATCCTTAAATGAAAAAATGGTGCCATTGGCATGGTCTCCTCCAGTGGAAGAGATGCCCCACAGCCGGCCGTCTTCCAGCAGAAAGGTGTTCCAGGGCTCACTGCCATCCGAAAAGGAAAAATCTTTGACTTTCATGAAATTGGTCCCATCGGTATTAAAGGAAATAAGTGTCCCATCCATGGAAGTACCGCCTGAAAAGGTGAGTCCCCAAAATTTGCCGTTGCTTTCTACCAAACCTCCTCGAAAGTCTCTGCTAAAATCATTTGGGTCATCTATTGATACCCCTTGCGGTGCGGCATAAATCACTTGCAAGCCTGTGCCATCCATGCCTATGGAAAAGATTTCATTGAAGGTCCCGCCATAAAAGACCCCGTCGCGTTCTACCAAAGAAGAAAACGGAAACCCGATGTTGCCTACGTCAAAACCAAACTCATGAAGGACAGTATAGTTGCTGCCATCCGGCTGAATGGAATACAGTGTCCCACTAAAATTTGAGCCACCGAAACCCGTAACACCATAGATTAACCCATCGGAACCCAGCAAGAGTTTTCTGGGTGACCCCCCGCCAATATCAAAACTGAGGTACTCATTGGTGGCAGGATTAAATGAAAATGGACCTGCTGCCTGCGTACCGAAAAGTTTGTTTTCAATGACGATCAGCTGAACAGTCGGACTACCTGAGCCCGCAAAATCGTGCACTTTTTGAAAGTCAGTCCCATCGGTATTCAGCGAGTAGATGGACCCACGATCTTCACTTCCACCGTCACGGCAGGTTCCCCACAATCGACCATCATATAGTGTAACGCCACCAAACGGGGTGGCTCCATCACTATCTGAAAACTCATGCAGGATTGTATAATCGGAGCCATCCTTGTTGATGCTAAAAACAAGGCCATCTCCGCTTGAGCCCCCTTCACTTGTAGTTCCGAACAATCGATCTTCAATGGCGATCAATTGTACGTCATAGGCTTGTTGAGGTAAGTCCGCTTCGTACCAAATCTCGTTATTAGTTCCATCCGGTTTTACCTGATAAATCGTCCCTGCAGAAAACTTTGTTGAAGTACCAACAAGGACCGTTTCCTGACCTGACAACTGGAAGCAAATAAAACCCATCGCTAAGAACACATAATACCTCATACCTACTTGTTTTAGGTATGGAAGGTAGTTCCAAAAAACAACAATAAAAAAGGCAATTACAGGATCTCTACAATGTGTCGAGCCACCTTCCCCGTACCATCAAGAATCTGGTGTCGGCAGGAAGTACCAGATGCCAAAATGATCGTTTCCTTTTCGGCTTCGCGCACTTTAGGAAAAAGAACCAGCTCCCCCACCTTCATGGAAACTTCAAAGTGCTCTTTCTCATACCCAAAAGACCCGGCCATGCCACAGCAACCACTTGGAATCAATTGTGGGTCATAGCCAGCAGCCATTAAGATTTTCTTGGTGGGAACCATCGATGATAATGCCTTTTGATGACAATGGCCATGGATCAGTACTTTGCCACCACAGTGCTCAAAGTCAGAGGATGAAATGCTTCCGCTCTCCAATTGACTCGATAGAAACTCCTCAATCGTGAAGGTGCGTTTGGCCAGTTTAAGGGCCTCTTTTTGCTGATCCTCCCGTAACAAGTCCGGGTATTCGTCCCGAAAAGTCAGAATAGCAGAAGGCTCAATACCCACCAAAAAGTCCTCGTCTCCAATTAGCTTAGCAAAGGTTCGAACATTGTCAGAAGCATAGACCTTTGCCTCTTCCAAAAACCCTTTCGATAGATAGGCCCGACCACTAGGCGCATGATCGATCGCGGCGACCTCGAAGCCCAGACGATCCAGCAATTGGATGGCACTTTTCCCAATCTCTACATCGAGGTAGTTGGTGAATTCATCAAAAAAGAAGTACACTGTTTTCTTGTACCGATCCGACTTCTTCTCAAATTGGGTGTTGAACCAGGTCCTCAAAGTGATGGAGCTCATGGTTGGGATGGATCGATTGCCCGCAAACCCCAACATCGGTTTAGAGAAATTTCTTGTGAGGTTGTATAACCAGGGAACCCGCTCAAATTTTTCAATGCTGCGAGTGTAGTTCGCAATCAATTTGGTGCGAAACGAAGGAGCTTGTTCCTGATAGGATTGGTATTGCCATTCTGCCTTCAGCTTGCCCATATCCACATTGGATGGGCATTCCTTTTTGCAGCCTTTACACGAAAGGCACAAATCCAGTACTTCTTTGATTTCGGGTTCTGCAAAGGGATTAGGCTTCTCCGAACGGGTCAGCATCTCCCGAAGAATATTTGCGCGTGCACGGGTCGTGTCTTTTTCATCCCGGGTGGCCTGATAGCTTGGACACATGGTACCGCCCGTCATTTCAGACTTCCGGCAGTCTCCGGATCCATTGCAAAGTTCAGCTGCTCGAAGGATCCCTTCATCTTTGGAAAAATCCAGCATCGTATCAAATTCCCGTGTTTCCTGGTTCTCTTCATACCTCAGTGAGGAGTCCATTGGCGCGGTATCGACGATTTTGCCGGGATTAAAGATGTTGTCTGGATCCCAGGTCTGTTTGATCAACTTGAGCAATTCATAATTTTCCGAGCCAATCATTTGCGGGATAAATTCCCCGCGAAGTCGACCGTCTCCATGCTCTCCTGAGAGAGACCCCTTGTATTTCTTTACGAGCTCGGCAATCTCCTCTGCAATAACCCGAAAGAGGCGCCTTCCCTCCGCTGTTTTCAGGTCCAGATACGGTCGAAGATGCAGCTCTCCGGACCCGGCATGGGCATAGTGCACACAATAAAGATCGTGGCGGTGAAGGATCTCATTGAAGTCGGCAATGTAGTCCGGAAGATCCTGAACGTCCACTGCAGTATCTTCAATGACAGGTGCTGGCTTCGTATCACCAGGAATATTGGACAGCAGTCCCAGCCCGGCCTTTCGCAGCGACCATACTTTTTTGACGTCATCGCCTTGAACCACCGGATATGCATACCCCAAGTTTTGTTCCTTGAGAGAAGCAATCAATGAATCAACCGCTGTTTCCACCTCAGCCCGGGACTCCCGGATCAGCTCCACCACTAAGATCGCTTTAGGCTCCCCTTCAACGAAAAATCGGTTCTCCGATTGTTCCCTGTTTCGTGCAGTGGCCTCCAGCACGTAATGATCCATTAATTCACATGCGTGTGGTTGGAATTGCAAGGCCACCAGGTTAGCCTTCAACGAGTCATTAATACTTTCTGCATGAATACAGACGAGTCTTTTATGGACTCCCGGTAGCTTCGTTAGCTTCAGCTTTGCAGCGGTCACAAAGGCAAGAGTTCCTTCAGAACCTGCAATTAGCGTACTGAAATTCAGTGGTTTCCCATCTGGATCAAAGGGTCGCATCTGCGCCAAAAGGTCCAATGCATAACCTGTGTTTCTTCTGGGAATATTGGGCTTCGGGAAATCTTCTCTGATCCGCTTCCGATTTCCATCGTCGGCTAAAATTTCGTGAATACTTTCAAGTAGTACCTTCTCAAAACCAACAGCCGCTTCTAAACCACTATGGTCTTTGAAATGCACTTCGGTTCCATCAGATAGCAAGGCTTTCGTTTCCAGGAGGTGCTCCCGCGTACTTCCATAAACGACCGAATTAGAACCGCATGAGTTATTCCCGATCATGCCTCCGATCATTGCCCGGTTTGCAGTAGATGTTTCTGGAGCAAAAAAATAGCCGTAGGCTGCCAATTCACGATTCAGTTCATCTCTCACGATCCCCGGCTGTACCCAAACATACTCTTCCGCGACGTTGATTTCCAGGATGTTCGTAAAGTGTTTGGACACATCCACCACAATCCCATTGCCTACCACCTGCCCAGCCAGGGACGTACCGGCGGTTCTGGGTATGATGGAAGTTTTGTTGGCTTTTGAGAATTCAATCAATTTTCTGATGTCCTCCCCATTCCGGGGGATTGCGACTGCAAGCGGAACCTCGCGGTAGGCCGAAGCATCGGTAGCATAGATCCGCTTCATGGCTTCACCCAAATGAAGCTCCCCAGTAAGTGATTGCCTGAGCCCCTGCAAATTCATAAGTCAAACCTAAACACAGATTTTCATAATATTTTCAATCTCGATGTAACCTTCCGAACTTAGTTAAGTTTCCCCGGCAGATTTAGCCAAATGAACCTACTAGAAGACCACAATTTGATGCTCAGGGTAAAAGAGGGAGAGGTGGAAAAGCTCAACCTTCTTTATAAGAGATATAGTCGAAGATTCTTTGGCTTCTTTTATGGAATGACCAGTGATGGTGCGACCAGCGAGGACCTGGTGCAAAACGTCTTTATGCGAATTCTTAAGTACAGGCACACGTACAAAGACCATGGAGATTTTGAAGTTTGGGCCTTTCAGCTGGCAAGAAATGTTCATAAGGATCATTATCGAAAGAACCGGCGCTACTCCTTTGAAGAAGACATGAATCCCTATGAGCAACGATTGAGTGAATCAACCCATAAAGAAAAAGAGATGGAAAAAGCGGATGAACTGAACTACCTGCAGCGAGCACTCGAAAGTCTGACAGATGAAAAAAGAGAACTGATTGAACTCGTCAGGTTTCAAAAGGTAAAGTATGCAAAGGTTGCGGAAATGATGGGTGTGTCGGAAAGTGCGATTAAGGTGCGAGTACATAGAATTTTAAAAGAACTACGAGAATCCTACCTAAGATTGGATAGCTAATTATGAAAAAGGAAGAAATCATTGAATTATGGCAGGATAAATTGGCAGGAGATCTGTCCGAGGAAAAGGAGCAAGCACTGTCTGAAATGCTCAAAGAGGATAAGTCACTTCTTACGGAGCTGGAAGCCCTGGAGCAAACCTGGCAGCTGTTTGAAGACATTGAGCGACCAGCGCCATCAGAAACGATGGATGCGCGTTTTGAAGGAATGATGGCTGCCTACGCTGACCGGGTTCAGCAAAAGCGTCCCGTTTTCATTGAAAAGATTCTTTATCAGCTTAGATCAAGCTGGCAACTGGGATTGGCTTCCATGGTCATCGGCCTGTTGGTAGGATGGTGGATGCTGCCTTCTCAAAATCAAACGGAAGACATCGACATGCTTAGTTCTGAAATCCAAAGCATGAAAGAAATGATGATGTTGACTTTGATCGAACAGCCCAAGGCGCAGGAACGGATTCGGGCGGTGAACCTGGCGGCTGAACTACCGCGAGCTGATGAAAAGGTGATCAGTGCCCTTATTGCCACGCTGAATCAGGACGAGAATGTAAACGTGCGTCTTGCAGCGTTGGAATCACTGCTTCGGTACAGCGATCAGGCAGAAGTTCGTGCAGCCCTGGTCGATGCGCTGAAAATGCAAGACTCTCCATTGGTGTTGGTGGCCATCGCAGACCTATTGGTACAAATTCAGGAGAAGTCCTCACTGGATGCCATGGAACAACTAAAGGAGACAGTAGAGGACGAATTGGTAATAGAAAAACTCGAGCAAAGTATTTTGACTTTGCGACAATCATAAACACTCAAAATAAAAGAAAATGAAACTAGTATTGATTTTGATGGCCTTGGCCCTCAACCCACCCAAAGATGAAAAGAAAGTGATCTTCAAGACGATCCCAATCGACCGTCCGAAAGAAACTCTGTTGATCATCGATAATCTAAATGGCGATGTCAGCGTGGAACCCTCCAGTGATGGGCTGGTACATGTGTACCTGGAGATCTTAATGGAAGCGAACAACGAACAATTATTGAGCAAGGCCAGAAAAGAGCTGGAATTGGGCCAGTATGTTGCGAACGACTCGATTGTTCTCTTTACAAAAGCACCTTTCATCAAAAAGTGTCACTGGGGGAATGGATGGGGATATGATATTAGAAATCATCCCAAGTATGCATTTAAGTATCAATATAAGGTGAAGGTACCCAGGGAAATGTCGCTCGAAGCCAAGACCGTCAACAATGGGGATGTTGTGGTGCAGGACATGGATGGTCCGGTAAAAGTCTGCAACGTGAATGGGGCCGTCGAGGTCAAGAATGCCAAGATCATCAAGCAGGCTTCTACCGTGAATGGGGATGTGACCATCAATTTTCTGAAAGCACCGGAGGAGGCGATTGCTTTCAATACAGTCAACGGAGATTTTAAATTCACACTCCCAAATGACTTCAACGCCAAGGTGTATTTCGACAGCATGAACGGTGACCTGTATACCTCTTTTGATTATAAAAAGTTGGGGGCCAGAGTCACCAAGAGTGAAAAGAATGGAACATTTAAGATTGGAACTAAAACCGGCATTGAAATCGGATCAGCAGGGCCTGAACTGTCCTTCAAAAGCATCAATGGCAATGTTTATCTCAAGAAATCAGAATAAGGAATACAAAATTTTATAAAAGAATTAACCATGAAAAACACATTAATACTACTCTTATTAGCGACGGCTTTGACCCTGCAGGGTCAGGAGTTCAATGAGCAGATCGCTGTTCCATTAAGCAATCCAGGTAGCCGAGGCGCTCTTGAAGTAGGCTTGGTCAAAGGAAACATTATTGTGACCGCGTACGAAGGGAATGAAGTAATCATAAAAGCTACCTCTGGCTATTCAGCAGATAAAAACAAGGATTGCGATAGTTGTGATGATCACGGAAGAGAAAGGGATAGAAATCGTTCCATTCCCAGTGGCATGAAAAAGATCTCCAGCAATCCCATCGAGTTAAGTGCTTCGGAAAAGAATAATGTGGTTGAGATTGAAACCAACTCCTGGTCTACCCGAATCAACCTGGACATAAAGGTGCCTAGCAACTTTGATTTGAAGGTCTCCTCAGTGAACGGCGCCGTTGAGACCACCGGAGTCAATGGGACTCATGAGGTCTCCTCTGTGAATGGGTCACTTCAACTGAATAACGTAGGAGGTTCGGTACTTTCCAATACGGTAAATGGAGATATCGTTGCCACCTTTTCTCAGGTAAATGCTCAGGAGCCAATGTCATTCATTACGTTGAATGGAGATGTAGACATCACCTTTCCAAGTGACCTGAAAGCACTCGCTAAAATGCGAACAGACAGAGGAGAAATATTTACAGATTTTGATATGGCCATTGATCGCTCGAAGCCTGAAGTGAAAACTGACGGCAGTGAATATAAAGTTTCTTTAAACTCCTGGGTGTATGGCGCCATCAGTGGTGGTGGGTCAGAGTATACCTTCAAGAGCATGGATGGAGATATCATAATTCGAAAGAAGTAAGGGATTCTAAGAGAATTAGTTCGTCAAGCCTGGTTTACAGCCAGGCTTTTTTGTTAAAATAATATTAGGCGTTATGCATTC
>CAZQDI010000121.1:0-12746 GCA_964591785.1 uncultured Roseivirgaceae bacterium | reverse complement strand
ATGACCGCAAGAGCAGAAACGAAAATGTGGTTAGCTATCGAGTCGTGGTCAAGTAGACCATCAAATTATTCTCTTTAGGTAGAATTTTTTCTTTAGAATTTCCCCTTCCCTAAGAATGCGGAGCTTAATTTTTTTTCCATCCTTCGATCTGAGAAGAAAAAAGATATCGGAAAGCTTGTGACTTCTCAAGCTTCTGCCATTGATCGTTTGGATAACGTCGCCTGTTCTGATGTCTACATTGGCCGCAGGGGTGTTCGGATCAACTGACACAATTTTCAAGGTGTCTAAATTTTCTCCTACCGAGTTGATCGTGAGTCCACTCATGTCGAACTCAAAGTCATCATTATATTCTTTGCCTTTTCTCAAATAGACTTTTTCGTTGAGGTAATCAAACGTCACATGGAATCTGGTTAGAAGTTCGCCTCCAAATGTTCCCACACGTGCCCCTCGTTTAATCACTTTATTGTAAGCGCCTTCAAACGGTGCAGAGACCAACATTTTATGGAAGCCGAAACCATTAATTTGAACGGAATCCATCCTCCCTACGTAACCAGGTATCTCCCCAGCAATTCCTCTTCCGAGTTTGGTCTGAACTTTCTTTTCAGGCATACTTATGCCATTGATGTATTGATAATCAAGCAGGGCGGCATGACTAGCCCCAGTATCGACCATTACATTTAAGTTGGTTTTTTCCGTACCCTGTTTGATGGTGGCATTTATGAAAGGTTTGCTCCCTTTCACTTCGATGGGAACCACTGCTGACCTTTTATTCTTTTTGTATCTCCTAGGATCATACAGAGTGATGATACTTTCGTCATAATTGATCTCCACCACGAACCTGCTAAAAATGTCGTAGCCAATAATTCCATGGACATCCTCCCCAATGTTCTCTGATAGTTTTAAGTAATCCTTTTTTAGGACTAACATATTCATGTTGCTCCCTACCACACCGCCTGGAAGAGAAAAAGTAGCCTGATTTGCCACAAGTGCTTGCACGGAATCAACTATACCAGGCCCTGCAATAGCGATTTCTCTCAAGTAATTTAGTTCGAGAATATCAGCATAAAGTTTTTCTGTCAGAATGGCTGTTTCAACACCCGTATCCAAAATAAATTTTAAGGTGAGAAACCGATTTATGGTCATGGGGATCACGACCAAGTTGTTGTGTTGTTGAAAGGGTATTTCTATTTTTTTTCTGTTATCTGGGAGCTTAAACCCGAACTCACGTTGACCATTTGCTGAAGAGCATAAGCACGTATTAATCATGAGTATAAAAGCCACCAGACTGAATATCGGGTTTCTCATAAGTAGCTTACGAAGATTGGTTGTACTCATTTTAACAACAGGAGGGAAAACTTACCCTTACATCCTATAAGAATTTAATCAAATAGATGCTTAATATCACCTGGTGAAAGGCTTTTTACAAAACTTTCTTCGACGGTGATTAAGTCTGTTGCCAGTTTTTGTTTGTGCTCTTGAAGCTTTACGATTTTCTCTTCGATGGTATCTTTGGTAACAAATTTGTATGCAAATACTTTTTTATTTTGTCCAATTCGGTGAGCTCGATCAATCGCTTGAGCCTCCACCGCTGGATTCCACCAGGGGTCCAATAGAAAGACATAGTCCGCTTTTGTCAGGTTAAGTCCAGTTCCGCCAGCTTTGAGCGAGATGAGGAATACCGAAACAGAGTCATCATTTTGAAATTTATCCACTTGTTGCTGACGGTCTTTTGTGGTGCCATCCAGGTAAGCAAATCGTATACGCTTGCCTTCCAAGTATTCAGAAACGATTTTAAGGTGTTTCACGAATTGGGAGAAAACCAGCACTTTATGCCCTTTGGAGAAAGAGTTTTCGATCATGTAGGTGATTTCTTCTAGTTTTCCCGATTGGCCTTGGTATTCCGGCTTTACCATTTTCGGATGGTTGGCAATTTGACGCAACTGAGTGAGCCCCTGCAGCAAGATCATATGAGATTTAGTGACTCCATCAGTTTCTATGACATCCATTATTTTGCTTTTAAAAGCATTCTTTTCTTCTTCGTACGATGCCCTTTGGTCTTCACTCATTGTGCAGTACCGAATGTTGATGACTTTTTCCGGAAGATCTTCTGCCACCTGCCCCTTTTCTCTTCTGAGTAGGAAAGGCTTTATGATGGCATGGAGCTTTTTCATTTTAAGCTCATCCTTCTTTTTCTCTATTGGGATCAGATATTCTTTTTTGAAGTACGTTTCATTTCCGAGCAGACCAGGGTTCAGAAAGCTCATTTGAGACCAGAGGTCCAGTGTACTGTTTTCAATTGGTGTTCCCGTTAGAATCAGCTTTCGTCTCGATTTCAGTTCTCTTACCTTCTTGGAAATCAACGAATCAGGGTTTTTGATGGCTTGAGATTCGTCTAGAATAATATAATTGAAATAGAAGTCTGAGAGTATTTCCGTGTCTATTCGGGTCGTGCCATAACTTGTAATGACCACATCGTAGTTTGCGAATTGGGCACTACATTTTTTTCGATTTATTCCGGTGTAGTTAAGGAATTTTAGTTCTGGAGTAAATTTTTTAGCCTCCATTTCCCAGTTATAAAGCAGGGAAGTTGGCATAACGAGCAGACTTGTTGAATCAGGTTGTTGATCTTTTTGATGTTGCAATAATGCTAGCGCCTGGATTGTTTTTCCCAGACCCATATCATCTGCTAGACAACCTCCAAAATTGTATTCTTCCAGGAACCTTAGCCAATTATATCCTGCTAGCTGATAGGGTCGTAAATCGCCGGAAAACAATTCTGGGGTTTTATATTCTTCAATTTTGTCGAATGCAAGAAGTCTTTCCAGTTTTCGATCTATGGTGACCTTTGCGAGGTTCCCTTCCTTTAGCTCCTGTACTAGGGATATATGTATCTTGTTTAATTGTATTCCACCTTCTGTCTGGTTGGAAAATGCAAATAGGTCTTTGTATCTGGTGATCCATGATTCTGGGATGACTCCGATTTCACCATTTGGCAGTTTGATCTCCGTTTTTCCTTTGAGAATACAATTTCGAATCTCTGAAAAAGAGATTTCAAATTCACCAAATTTTATCTTGGCTTTAAGGTCGAACCAATCCACTCCTTCATTGACCTCAAGGTCAATGCTGGACTCTCCAATAAAGAATGTTTTGCTGAGCTGATTTTGCTTAATGATGAAATCATTCAGGAAACTTTGATTGTTATTGATCCATTCAAAAGCCCTTTCTTTCGAAAGAGTAATTCTTGAATTTCTGAGTGAAAGACCTTTATTGTTCAGAATCTCAAGGATGTTTTTTTCTTCTTTATGGTCTCTGGTGACTCGATGGAAAATGTACTTATTATCCATTTGCTCCAGTGTCACACTCACTTTGCTGAGCTTGTCTGCATTGAAGCTGTGTTTCCCGTACTCAAAAGCTAATTCAAATAGTAATTTACTGTTCTGAGAAGGTTTCGATGCAGCCCCATCACCATTGAAAAGTGTTTTTGGTTGAGTGACTTGAAGCTCACTGATGGTGAATTTGGGAACTGGTTTGGGCTTATGAGTAACGATCTCAAATCCCTTGGCGTAAACATCAAATTCGGAGATTAATGGAGCTACAAATTTTTCATAGTAGGTAGCTTCCATTTCCTTAGGAATTAAGATAAATTTCTTCTTGAGAAATGGCTTGATTTTTCCTCCACTTAGTGTTTTGTTGAAAGTAAACAACCTATCATTCGATACAAGCCAGGCAGGCTCCTTACACAGCAGATAGCTTCCATTGTTTAGAAAATCGACTTTTTCGCCGTTAAGCTTGATTGTAGGAAAGTAGTGCGTATTATCCTCATTTTTTCTAAAGTGAAAAAGAATTGAAGCTTTCTCCTGTACAATTTCAAGCTCCTTCCAGGTAGGCTCGCCGTCCTTTCCCATTTCGAATAGACGTTTTCCTTCGATCAGTGCCAAGATTTGAGATCTTCTTCTTTCTACATATGACAGAATTTCTTCTTGAAGTACTTTGTCACCAACCGATTTATCAAAAGTCTTTAAGAAGAATTCTTCTGGCTTTTGACGTTTTTTTTGAAAGTTGTTTGCAACCTGGTCTTGTTGCATTTCATCCATTAGCTTAATGATTCGGTAATCCTCTTCGCTTAGACCCTCATGGAATTCTTTCGCATTTTTAGACGATATATTTTGATTTGAGTAAGTGAGATTTCCTTTATCATTCAGTTGTACAACAAAAGACTCAAACAAATAGCCAAGATATTCATGCTCATACAATGAATAGATTAATTGAAAAGGCTGATCTGGAGATACTTTCACAAATTTTTTTCAGAAATAAACTTCTAAACTAAAGAAAAAATGCAGCACCATTTACCTATGAATGTAAACTTGATGTTGTTTTATTGTAATGTTTTGGTGGTGAAGGAACCAGTAGCTTTCAAGGCAGGTTGTATGGACGCAAGAATTGTGATTACTACTATCGCAAAAACACTAAGAATAACATCTCCGAGTTCTATTTTGACTGGATAGCTATCAATGACAGCGGATTGCATGCCCATGCTAATAACTCCAAACTTCTCTTGCAGGAGGCTTAGCATCAGACCCAAGAAAAGGCCAGATCCCGCACCAGAAAAAGCGACAATACAACCTTCAAAAAGGAATATTTTGCGGATCAGGAGCTTGCTTGCACCTTGGGAGATAAGAACAGCGATATCTTTTTGTTTTTCGATGACCAACATGGTTAGGGAGAAAAAGATGTTAATTGAAGCGATACCAATGATGGAGGTTAGAATTAAGAACACAAAGAGTTTTTCAATCTTTAGTATTTTGAATAGGTCGCTATGTAATTCTTCACCAAGTTGAACTTTGTAATTGTTTCCGAACCCTCGTTCTAGCTGATTCTTTATTTGTGTCGGGTTTGAGTTGCTGCTTAGGTAAATTTCATACGCGGTAAGTTTATCTTGGTAGTTGAGCAATTGTCTAGCAAATTGAATTGGAACAAATACATAATTTTCATCATAGTATTTTTCGATTGCAAAGACACCTCCTGGAATGATACTTAGTACCCGGTACATTCGATCGGGGTTGATTACTCCAGGACCAATATCTCGTGGGTAGTAAATTTGCAATGTGTAGAAATCGCTCTGCAGGCTGACTGAAAGGTCATATTGTATTCCTCTTCCGATCAAGGCGTATCCGATGCTGTCTTTGATTAGCGGAAACTCCCCAGCTACCAACGAGTTTTTTATCCCACTGTACTCATTGAAGGCATTGCTAACTCCTTTTAAGCGCACGACTCGCTGAGATTGTTTATATCTAAGGAGCACATTATCTTCAATAACTTCAGACACCCCCTTGATTCCATTTATGCCACTTAAGATGGTCTGGTGTTCTTCCGTGTTCAAAAAAGACTTTCCGTGTGCAGGGCTAATTACTATATCAGGATCAAAATTGCCATACATATTTTTTAGGATGCCCTCAAGGCCGTTAAAGAAGGACAGCGCAATGATCAAGGCAGCAGTTCCAATGGCTACCACGACCATTGAGATGATTGAAATCACATTGATGAAATTCCTCTTTTTCTTTGATAGAAAGTATCTCCTGGCAATAAAAAAGGGGAGGTTCATTCTTCCTCTTTTGGTGGGATATTCAACTGGTCAATTAGCTGATCAATTTTCGAGGCTTTTTCCTCAGTGTCGTCATGAAAAAAAGCTAGCTCAGGGATGATTCTCACTCTGTTTCCTATTTTCCTTCCGAGTTTCAATCGAATTTCGCTCTTGATTTCGTTTAGGTGCCGGAATACTTGGGGCGCTTCTGCGATGGGAAAAATACTCAAGTAAATTCTGGCTAATCCAAGGTCTGGTGATACAGAAACGTTTGTAATTGTTCCAAGTGAGTTCCCAAAATAGTAGGTTGAATCTCTTTGAAATATTTCAGCAAGATCCTTTTGAAGTTGCTTGCTATACTTTATTTGACGTTGGCTTTCCATTTGAATCCACAAATATCCTAATTAAATGGAGAACTGAATTAGATGATTATCTAATTTCGAACATTAACACTTCAATCAATCTAGACAGTTGCTACAATTCTTCAGAATAAACGATCCTTATCGGTTGATATTCATATTTGTCGTGCTCATCGTTGTTCGAATTGTTCAGGCCTACTTCCTACCAGGGACCTCCTACTATGAGCTAAAATGGATGCTACTTGGTGAATGGCTGGATGAAGGCTTTATGATGTATAGGCAAACCTATGACTATACGGGACCTATTGCAGCGGTCATCTATAAGGGACTGAATATCGTCTTCGGTCGAAATGTTTTGGCCTACAGGGCCTTGAGTACACTACTTATTACGTTGCAGTCGGGGATTTTTAATTCTATTTTACTAAAAAACAAGGTATATAGTGAAAACAGTTACCTGCCGGCCTTTCTCTTTGCGATCCTATCCGCTTCAGTTACTGATTTCATGACACTTTCTCCACAGCTGATAAGTCTTACCTTTATCCTATTGGCTTTGAGAAACATAATTAGAAGAATAGATAACCAGGCTACAGACGAATTATTCCTTAGTAGTGGGATATATGTTGGAGTGGCAACCATGATTTTCCTACCCGCAAGTGTCTTCCTTCTCGTGTTTTTGTTCTCATTAATTCTATTTTCAAGCGCAATTCCAAGGCGATTACTTCTTTATTTGTTTGGCTTCTTCCTTGTCTTCGTTTTTTGTGCCTTGTACTATTATTTTTATGATTCTTTATTTGAATTTGTTGATCGTGCAATATTTAATGGCATTTTGCTGCAGCCGAAGGTGCTATTGGACCAGATCAGTATTTTGATTCTAATCTCACCTTTTGCATTTATACTCTTACTCTCGGGAATTGTCAAAGCAGGCAAGTTACGCCTCACAAACTTTCAACAGAAGGTCGAGCAAGTTGTCTGGTTGATTATGTTAGGTGGAATAGCAATCATACTTTTGTCCAACGAAAAAGCGGGAACTGAATTACTCTTTTTAGTTCCACCAATTGCTTATTTCTGGACGCACTATTTTATTCTTCTCAAGCGAAGATTCTTTAAGGCGCTCATGCCATTTTTATTGGTTTTTGGAATCCTGGTTCTTTCTGTAGTCTTCTACAATAATCAACTGCATTCAATTCTTATTGATGTAGAGGGAACAAAAAGTAAAACCATGGTAATTGGTGAAAAATTGGAACTTTACCTCAGCTCTCCGATTTTAAGCCCGTTTTTCAATGGAAGTATTTCAAAAGATATTCTTGATGAACTTGATTCTTATGAGGGCGCAACAAACTTCCATGAAATTTTCAAGTCTACAGACCCAGATCGGATTGTTGATCAATTGGGAGCCATGCAAAAGATCATGCATCGATTTCCAGAAATACAAAATAACTACCGAAGAGTGAGCCCCACGGAATACATCAAAATCAGCAATTGATTTTATCGACTCTTCGTTGGTGCCTGCCTCCTTCGAAAGCTGTTTCAATAAAGATGTTTACCAAGTATTCAGCATATTCGTAAGCAATAAATCTTGCAGGTATACAAATGATGTTGGCGTTGTTGTGTTGTCTCGCCAAGGATGCAATCTCGCCGTCCCAACACAAAGCTGCACGAACATTTTCATGCTTGTTTGCAGTAATAGCCACTCCATTCCCGCTGCCACAGATCAATATTCCGAGCTCATGATCTCCGGCGGCTATAGCGGAGGCGAGCGGATGTACGTGATCAGGATAATCTACTGACTGATCACTTCCAGGTCCAAAGTCAACAACATTATGTTTGCTGTTTCTCAAAAATTTAATAAGTCGTTCCTTGTAATGAAACCCGGCATGATCGCCACCGATTGCAATATTCATTTGAGTTTATTTTTGATGGGTTAGTGCTCGTTCAGCCTTTTCTTGCCTTCTCTCAATCCTTTTTGCTATGTAGATACTTACCTGATAAAGTGTCATTAAAGGTAGTGCTATTAAGACTTGACTGAAAGGATCTGGAGGTGTAATCATCGCTCCAAGTACTAATATTACTATGATTGCATGCTTTCTATACTTTCTCATCAGGGAGGAGCTAATTAGTCCAGCTTTTGTCAGGAAAAAGACCACAACTGGCAATTGAAACAAAAGGCCGCTACCAAGGACGATCATAGTCACCGTAGAAATGTATGAGGAAAGATCAAATAGGTTCTGAAGTGTTTCCGAAACCTGATAATTTGCAAAAAATCGCACAGATATAGGGGCAATGATGAAGTATCCGAAAAGGACACCTAGCATGAACAAAAAGCTAACAGAGAAGGTGGCTCCCCTTGAGGCTTTTCTCTCTTTCGGGTGAAGGCCAGGTTTTACAAACCTCCAAATTTCCCAGAATAGATAAGGAAAGCCTATGACCAAACCAACCACAAAAGAGACGGTAATGTGCGTCATGAATTGACTGCTAAGTTTTCTGCTCACTAACTCAAAAGTCAGCTCATCAATACATAGTGCCGGAGTTTTGATTAGATCTGCAAGTTCACATAGCTTCTTGTATGTCCAAAAATCCACCCGTGAGGGGCCTAAGATTAGTGTGTCGATCACAAAATCTTTGGCAACAAACGCAGCTACAGTAAAAACCACAATTGCTATTAAAGAGCGTATGATATGCCATCTTAGCTCTTCAAGATGGTCCAAAAAGGACATCTCTTTTTCTTCTTCTTGAAGTTGATCAATAGGCATTAACCCTTAAATAATGGTATTTCCGACATCCAAACATTGACCTCTTTTCGCACTGCTGCGATACTATCTTCATTTTCATGATTGGTTATGACCTGATCAATCAAATTGACGACTCTCTTCATGTCCTCTTCTCCAAGACCTCTTGTGGTAACTGCCGGGGTCCCAACTCTCATTCCTGAAGTCACAAAAGGGCTTTTATCGTCAAAAGGAACCATATTCTTGTTTACCGTTATATCCGCTTTACCGAGTGCCTCTTCGGCTTGTTTTCCTGTGATATTTTTTGATCTCAAATCAATCAACATCAGATGATTGTCTGTTCCGTTAGAAATGAGATCATAGCCTCTTGAAACAAACTCCTCAGCCATCACGCCGGCATTTTTCTTAACTTGAAGAATGTATTCCATATAGCCATCTGTCAGTGCTTCTCCAAAAGCCACCGCTTTGGCGGCAATGATGTGTTCTAAGGGTCCCCCCTGGGTTCCAGGAAAAACCCCCGAATCAAGCAGGGAACTAAGTTTCCTAATGAGGCCCTTAGGAGTTTTGATTCCCCAGGGGTTATCTATGTCATCTCGCACCAAAATCAGTCCACCCCTTGGTCCTCTTAATGTTTTGTGGGTGGTAGTTGTCACAATATGGCAATACTCCAGTGGATCATTCAACAAGCCTCTTGCGATCAGACCTGATGGATGTGAAATATCCGCAAGCAGAATTGCCCCCACTTCGTCAGCGATGGATCTAAACCTTGAATAATCCCAATCTCGGCTGTACGCCGAAGCACCACAAATGATCATCTTAGGCATTCTTTCACGGGCAGTTTTTTCAAGCTGATCATAGTCAATCAAGCCAGTTTCTTTTTCTACTCCATAGAATGTCGGCTTATACAACTTCCCTGACATATTTACCGGCGACCCATGCGAAAGGTGACCTCCGTGCGATAAGTCAAACCCAAGAATCGTGTCTCCTGCATTCAGGCAGGCAAGCATGACGGCAGCATTGGCCTGTGCTCCCGAGTGAGGTTGCACATTCGCCCAACTGGCACCGAACAGCTCCTTAACCCGTTCTCTTGCCAGATCTTCTATTTCGTCCACTACTTTACAACCACCATAATATCTTTTGCCAGGAAGACCTTCGGCGTACTTGTTTGTCAATACACTTCCGGCTGCTTCTTGGACTTGAGGGGAAACAATATTTTCAGAAGCGATTAATTCTATCCCTTCGACTTGTCTCACCCTTTCAGCTTCTATGAGGTCAAATACTTTTTGGTCTGTGATCATGCCGGCAAAAATAATCTGAATAATTCATGTATTTAGAATCTCTAAATGTAGAGATGCTAGGAGTACTTAACTTCGCTAAATATGGCCAAAACAAAGACGATTTTTTATTGTCAAAATTGTGGTGCAGAATCTGCAAAATGGTTGGGAAAGTGCCCTTCATGTGGGGAGTGGAATACGTACGTAGAAGAGGTAGTATCAGGAAACTCATCAATTGATTCCTATACTAAACCCCAGCGAAATCAACCGGTCAAGCTAAATGATTCTGAGATAGGGACACAGAAACAGCGGATTGGGACCAAGATCGGTGAACTAGATAGGGTATTGGGTGGTGGAATTGTAGCCGGTTCCTTGGTACTTGTCGGAGGGGAACCAGGAATTGGTAAATCTACATTGTTACTGCAGTTGGCAGTCAGACTAGGTAAAAAAGTCCTGTATGTTTCAGGAGAGGAGAGCGTGGAACAAATCAAGTTACGAGCTGACAGAATTGGCTCGATCTCTGACTTATGTTATTTGTACGCTGAAACAAATCTGTCAGACATTTTAAGGCATAGCGACACGTTGGGGCCGGATGTGTTGATCATTGATTCCATTCAGACTTTACACTCGGATAGAATTGATTCAGCAGTTGGATCCATTTCGCAGGTGAAGGAATGTACTGGCCAATTAATGAAGTTTGCCAAACAATCTCAGATACCCACATTTCTAATTGGACATGTCAATAAGGATGGGGCAATTGCAGGCCCAAAGGTTTTGGAGCACATGGTCGATACTGTACTGCAGTTTGAAGGTGATAGGCATTTGTCCTATCGAATCCTTCGTACCATAAAAAATCGATTTGGTTCCACAGCAGAGCTAGGCATGTTTGAGATGAATATCAGTGGGCTAAGGGAGGTTACCAATCCATCTGAGATCCTAATTTCACCTAGAGAGCCGGGCCTAAGTGGCATCGCACTGGGGGCTACTTTAGAAGGAAATAGGCCCCTCATACTTGAGACTCAGGCGTTGGTAAGTCCAACCAGTTATGGAACCCCCCAACGTAGTACCACTGGCTATGATTATAAGCGGCTCAATATGCTTTTGGCTGTAATTGAAAAAAGACTTGGGGTGAGACTTAGCAGTCAGGATGTGTTTTTGAACATTGCTGGTGGACTTAAAGTACAAGACACTGCCCTTGACTTAGGAATTTGTAGTGCACTTTTTTCTTCATTTGAAGATATTCCCATCCCGGACGATACGTGCTTTGCAGCCGAGATCGGTCTCGGTGGGGAGATAAGACCAATAAACCAAATTGAGAAACGAATTAATGAAGCTGAAAAACTTGGATTTAGACAAATGCTAATCTCTAAGCACAACTTGAAACCTAAGGACCTAACAAAATATGAAATAGAAGTGAAACCGTTTTCGAAATTGAGTGATGCGTTCCAATCTTTGTTTTAGATTTCAATTTTTCTCTTCTTCTTTCTCTTGTTGGTCTTTCCTTTCCTTTTCCTTTCCTTCCTTCTGAGCTTTTTGTAATCTTTCGGAAAATATGGATTAGATCCAGTGGCTACTTTCTCTACTTTTTTCTTCCCACTAGGCTGGCTTAAGCTGGGTTTGTCGTCTTTTTGCTTTTTGATAATGGAATAAATCCCTTCTCTTTTCTTCGTTTTTACGCTCTTTCCAAGGAACACATCTGTATCGATTCCTTTAGCTCTCGTTTTAATTCGTTCTCTTGCTATTCCACCGGATTCGGAGTCACGATTTCGACCAAAAATGAAGTTCATTCCAACCCTAAAGTCGAAAGCTTTGGCATCTGGGACGGAGAAACTAATAACCTGGTCAGCTGCCATGTAAAACTGAACTGGACCACCGTGTACTGCAAAAGCAGCGCCAAGGTTAAAAAACTGCTGCGGCAACTTGGTAGCACTGATGGACCCTGTAAACACTCTACCTATCCTTTGTGTGACCCCTGCCCCATATAGCATCTTAAGCTGTCTTTGGACATATCGAGCCCCCCCAGAAATGTAAAAGTCGGTATTCTCTCCGTAGTGGTAGATCCAACTTCCATACGCTTTCATTGGCAGCCAAGAGGTATATGGGTCGAAATTGTCATCTGTTCGAAAGGCTTCAACCAGGGAATCTTCTAAAACTTGTCTGATGCTACCCAGTTCTTCAAGGTCCACACCACTATAGCGGAAAGTAGTGTCATTGAGCGTTTCACTCACGATATTTTCTTTCCAACCAATGAATCCAACGTCTAGAAGAGATGCGGTGACAGTGTAGTATCTGTTCAGGTGAACGGTAGCTCCAATATCTACCGCTGCGCCTAAGTTGCTATTGAATAACAAATGGGAACCTAAGTTGCCCTCTTCGCCGGAATAGATATCCTGGCCAGAGGTTCGTACAGCAAAATTATTCCATTCAGCGTCTAGTTGGAAAGCTTCCCCACTTGAGTTGAGTGTGGAGTTGAAATTGTTTGGGGTACTAAAGTTCGCAAATCCGACAAGTAGTTTTCCTCTGATCCCAAAATTGATCCTCTCATTGACTGGGGTGGCATAACCAATACCTATCTCTCTAAAGTGGGCACCAATAAAACCAGCATCTGAAACATCAACATCTCTGCCGGTAAATTGCTCGTTGCCATTCCATAAGTAATCCACCAATTGCCGTGAGTAAAGCAGATCTGCTTCCACGCGTTCGTTGGCCATCAAACTTATGGTCGAACCATTTTCAAATTTGTATCCAAAATGCAATAGCTTAATATTTGCGTGAAAAGCTGCGAAATTCTGTTGCTGACGGTTGG
>CAZQDI010000120.1:0-12909 GCA_964591785.1 uncultured Roseivirgaceae bacterium | reverse complement strand
CAGGTACACCCGCAGCTTGTTCGATCCGGAAGGGGAAAATCCGAGGCGGATCAGGAAGGACCATTCGACATTGGAGATCAACGCATTGGAGGTGGATAAGTACACGGCATCGGTAGCCTCAGGACCATTGCTTCTCAACTGCTTCTCAAAAACCGTATAGTGTGTAGTTTCACCCACCCACCTGGGACTGCTGGTAAGATCACCATCTGCAAAATCATCTGCCAATTGTGCCTGCAATGAGATTCCAGACA
Organism: uncultured Roseivirgaceae bacterium; assembly: GCA_964591785.1. Taxonomy (GTDB): domain Bacteria; phylum Bacteroidota; class Bacteroidia; order Cytophagales; family Cyclobacteriaceae; genus Ekhidna. Next base: position 12,658 of record CAZQDI010000120.1, on the reverse strand, counting down.
AGAGCATTACAACACCAATAAAAATTCTCATAGTACAAAACGTCAGTGGCGAAATGTAGTAGCTTTGCGTCTCATTTTTTAGGAAGCGCGATGAAAGTAGCATTAGTTGGAGCTAGCGGCCTCGTAGGGCAGAAAATGCTGGAGGTACTCGAAGAAAGAAAATTCAAAATTACGGAGCTCATCCCGGTAGCTTCGGAAAGGTCTGTAGGCAAGAAGGTCAAGTTCAACGGGAGCGACTATACCATTGTTTCCATGGATGATGCGATTGCAGCCAAACCGGACATTGCATTATTTTCGGCAGGAGGATCGGTCTCACTTGAATTCGCTCCCAAATTCGCTGAGGTAGGCACCATCGTGATCGACAATTCTTCCGCATGGCGAATGGACCCTAAGAAGAAGCTGATCGTTCCGGAAGTCAATGGTGGCGTGCTTCGTATTGACGATCGCATTATCGCCAACCCCAACTGCTCTACCATTCAAATGGTGGTGGCATTGAAGCCCCTGCATGATCGGTACCGGATCAAACGCATCGTGGTTTCCACCTACCAATCGGTGACCGGATCGGGAAAAGGTGCCGTCGATCAACTGAACGGCGAGCGAGAAGGCAAAGACATTCAAAAAGTGTATCCGCATCCAATCGACATGAATGCATTGCCGCACATTGACGTCTTTTTCGACAATGGCTACACAAAAGAGGAGATGAAGATGGTCAATGAAACAAAAAAAATTATGGGTGATGATCGCATCGAAGTGACAGCCACCTGCGTACGGATCCCAGCTGTCGGCGGACACTCGGAGTCAGTCAATGTGGAGTTTGAAAATGACTATGACCTTGAGGAACTCAAAGAACTTCTTGCCAACACCGCTGGGGTTGAGGTCGTAGACGATCCAAAAAACAATGCGTACCCAATGCCGATCCATTCACACAACAAGGACGAAGTGTTTGTCGGGAGAATCCGTCGGGATGAAACTCAACCCAACACGGTCAACCTGTGGATCGTTTCTGACAACTTGCGAAAGGGAGCTGCAACCAATACGGTCCAGATTGCAGAATACATGACTGAACACAGCCTGGTTTTCTGAACTAATGAACGAGATCGACTTTCTTAAGCAACGGGAAGTTGTCGATTTTATTTTCGAAAACAGGGCAGTTGAGGTCACTCAATTGATCCTTAATCCGCCTAAGAAATACAAGGAGCGCATAAAGCTTATTACGGATCAAATCCAGGCTCGGCAGAAAGGAAAAGAAAAGCTTCGTTCGTGGGTTCAGAATAAAGAGCTGATCTTCCCACCACCGCTCTCTATCGAGCAGGCTTCCTCAGAGGCAACCAGCCAATACAAAACCGGATTAATGAACGGCCCGCTTCTGGTAGATCTCACAGGCGGGGCTGGCGTTGATTGCCTGGCCTTAAGCCATTTTTTCAAACACACAATCTATGTCGAGCAAAACCCTTGGCTCTGTCAAACTTTTGCCCACAATTCCGCCCTGCTTGGCCAGGCCATTCAGGTGAAGAATCAAAATGCAGAAGACTTCATACAGAACATTCCCAACGACAGTTCGCTGTTCATCGACCCAGCCAGGCGTGATGACGCACGCAGCCGGGTGTTTAAATTGGAGGATTGTTCACCTAACGTGTTGGACCTTCTGCCGAGGGTCATCGACAAGGCAACACATGTTTTGGTCAAGCTTTCTCCTTTGCTCGATGTTTCCCATACGCTGAATCTCCTTTCCAATGTCAAAGAGGTTCATGTGGTCTCTGTCAAAAATGAATGTAAAGAGCTGCTTTTTCTGATGGAACGAGGCTTTGCAGGAGTGCCAACCATCTATGCCGTCAATCTGCAGTCTTCTCAGGCGCCATTTGTCTTTAAGGTCGCCGATGAGGACCAAACGATCGCAGCATACCATGACCACTCCAGGTTTCTTTACGAGCCCAACGCTTCTATTCTAAAATCGGGAGCATTTAAGCTCATCGGATCAAAATACCAGTTGAACAAACTTGCAGCGAATACACACTTATATAGTTCTGAAAAATTGGAGCAAGAGTTCCCGGGAAAAGCGTTTGAGATCATGGTAACAAATGCAAAATCCCACCTTGAGAAGTATCAGGGAAAGATCAATGTGTTGACAAGAAACTACCCTCTAAATGCCGTCGAATTGAAAAAGAAATTCAAGCTTAAAGACGGCGGGGATGACTACCTGATCGGCTTTAGGAATCATATGAATGAGGCCAAACTTGTCATCGCTAAGCGCCTTCTTTAGGTAGAATGATTCGAAATGTACTTCCTTTTCCAACTTCGCTATCTACTTCTATGGTACCCCCTTGACCTCTGATGAAATCCTGACAAAGTACTAAACCCAGGCCACTGCCTTTTTCACCGGTCGTCCCGTCTTTACTCCCAATTTCCATGGTAAACAGCCCATCAATCGCCAGCTCTGAGATACCGGTTCCATGATCGATCACCTCAATAAAGGTCTTCTTTTTAGTCTGGTGTGCTGCCACCTTAACCGTGGAATTCTGCCAGGAGAATTTAATGGCATTGACAAGTAGATTTCGGATGACAATCTTAATATTTCCTGGGTCTCCATACACATCAAATGCATCATCAAAATTACGCTCGAGTGCGATCTTCTTATCCTTAAATCGGTCTGCCAGTTCTTCTTCCAGGTCACATATGACTGCTTTTAAGTCAAAATGCACTTTGTTGAAGGTTTTCTCCGACAACTTTCCCTGAGCCCACTGGAACAGGCTCGTAAGCAGGTCATTCAGCCGGTCCGTTTTCTTTCTCACATCGGGAAGTAAAAACCTCAACTCCTCTTCAGTCAGCTTATTGGCATCCAGCATATCGACGATCATGGAAACCGACTGGATGGGTGAACGGATATCGTGCGAGATTACGGCAAAAAGTCGGTTCTTAAAATCATTCAAGCCTTCGAGCTCCTCAGATTGCGCCTTAATCTGTCTATTCCGGTCAATGATCATGGCGATCAGAAAAAAGGAAATTACGAGGCCTAAGATCAAAAAGTAGATGGCCTTTTGTCTTTTATTGGCCTTCTCAAGTGAGAGTTGATTCTCTTCGTCTAGTACCTTTAATTGAATATTCCTCTGCTGATATGAGAGCAATTCCAGCTCGTTGGTCGCATCGTTTCCATGCAAAATTTCCTTATACTTTTCATGGAGTTTTTCATGCTTGAAAGCATTCTCATAGTCTTCCTTGGCTGCATAACATTTTGAAAGTGTTCGATTAGTAAGCAATAGGAGTTCCTTCTTCTGGCTTTCCTCTGCCAATTCGTTGGCCAGCATGGCATAGGCGAAGGCGGTTTCCACACTTTCTTTCTTGAGTTCAATTTCAGCTAGTAATTGATTGATTCTAATTATGCCCCTTCTGCTGCTATAAAGTTCAGCATTCTCTAGAGCCGGGCCTAGAATAGAATCTGCCGTCGCAATATCTCCATTTCGAAAGTGAGCTTCTGCAATGTTAAAATAGAAGATGGAAAACAGGTTGACATAGCTGGAGTCGATGTACTGCATGGCATGATCAAAATAGTGCATCGATGAATCGAAGACATTGAGTTGCTGATAGGCCCTGCCAATGTTGCTGTTAATCGCAAACTTTCTGAACTTATTATTTGTCAGTTCGGATTGAATAGCGATTTCATTCTTGAAGTAGCCGATGGCATCATAGAAGAGGTTGGCACTTGCATAGACATTGCCCATATTGCCATAGTTTTTTGCCAGAAGGGCCTGATAGTCATTGTTCTGGCAGATCTCAATGGAGTACTGAAAGACAGGCAGCGCGTCTTCAATGGCACCCAATGACCACCGTGCCCTGCCGAGGTTATTCAATGTGACAGCAATGACGGAGTCATCATTTAATTCCAACGATAAATCGTAAGCTTCATTAGAATAAGTGAGTGCTCGAGCTGGATCATCGTAAATATATAAATCACTTTTTCCTACCAGTTCAAGGATTTGACTCTTCAGGTCGCTGGTCTCTTGAGACTGTAAACAATAAAATGAAAAAAAACAGATGATCGATAACCCTATCTTGGACGGGTACCTCATCTGGTTAAGTTAGCATTTTTCAAGATAAAGTCAGTGGTCAGAATCTCCCAAATCGGAAACTCAAGAGCCCAGAAAAACCTCGCAAGTCGCCGTCGCTGACATTGACGAGTTCAGCTCCTGCAACATGACGGTAGGTGGCGCCGGCACCTATCCTAAAGTACTTCGTGATGTTGAATTCCAGCTGGAGCCCAGGCTCGATGATGAAGAATGCCGAATTTTCAATGGTAAATTCCGAATCTGCAGGGTTGTTAGTGAAAAAATCTTCATCTGAAACTTCAATAGAGCCGGCACCTAACACCACAGGAATACTAATATGAATCAGTTCTCTGGGTGCAATGGTAAGCCCAATGATTACACCTCCATATCCTCCGTGAAGGTCCAGTGACTTCGTCTCTGTATCGCCCGGAATAAGTCCGTCGAATTCTACATTTGTGGCAATCCCATAGCCTGCCAGCCCAAATAAGTACCTTCTATTGATAATGAATCCCCCATAGGCACCCATTAGTAACGCGCGTTCACCCACGAAATCTCCGATCTTGAGGTCCATGGCCCCGAATCCGTTCAGATCATTCTCTTTGCCCAATAGCGACTTGACCTGATCATCGTTGGGATCGTACGTATCGACATACTGTTGTGCAGTTGCAAAGCACAGGGAGGCAAAGAGGCTGATGACAACGAGGGCACTTCTCATTAAAATACGTATTTAAGGGAAATCGCAGCGTCCCAAAAGGTAGTTCTCGAATATCTCATCCCTATGAAGTTGTAGTAGGGTTTTAAATCAAAACCAAAGGTAACCGGAACTTCAAGCCACCTGTACTCCACCCCCAGGTCTACGTCAACACCCATCACATAAAAGCTACGTTCCTCATAGAGGAATTCTGTTCCTTCCGAATTTGAAAGCACTTTGGCCAGATCATCGAACTTCTCGTAACCAATATGGCCACCAATCCCATAATGAAAATAAAACCGGTCGTTGAAGGCAAGGTCCATCGGTTCATGAAATTGGTAGATAGCGGTAAACTGCATCCCGTCGTTTCGTCCGCTCAGCATCAATTCAATGGCCTCATCTTCTACAAAAAATTTCTTGTAAGTAACCCCAGAGGTATGACCTAACCTGATCCCTGCAGATTTATCATAAAGCTGTTGAGCATCTGCAGCAAGCGATGCCAATACAATCATGGCGATTAGGAAAAACTTCATCCTTAGGTTAAGCGGGTCAATCTTTTTCAGTGAATAATGACGTTTCTTTAATTGATACAATAAGTTCTCCTCCCTGAGCATCAATGATCAGCTGACTATGATCAATGTTGGTGTTTCCCACATCTCCGGTCAATGAGATTCTACCATCTTCAAAAACGTCTTTCTTCATCACCAACATGCTATTAGGCAAAATCATTCGATCCTCGGGTCCTTTGATAAACGTCTTGATGAAAGAGGCCTGATTCAATATGATATTGATGTCTGTTGATTTTCCAGTAATGTCTATGCTATCAAAGTCTTTATCAATTCTGCTCAAATAAATATCTCCGTAACTAAAATCAAGTCTTGAAGTACCCCTCAGTCGATCAATGGTAATGTCGGTAAACGAGCCCTCGCAAAGGATTTCTGTTGCGTCCAGCAGTCTGATTTTATCGTTTCGGGAGTTGAATTGAATCCTGTTTACGACCTCTACGCGAATTTCAGAACTTCCACTCTCAAAATTCAACGAATTCGCTTGATCAAAATCAATCTCAGAACCACGAAGTGAAATAACAGCATCATCGACAGTACCAAAAGAAGCCTTACCAAAGCTGTGTTTCAGATTTAAGGGTTCTGTTAAATCTCCAGCTTTGATGTCTCCATGTGAAACATCCAATTCAGTCTCATTCTCTAAATCTGAGAGATAGACGTCCCCAAATTTGTTCTCCACACTGAGGAGTACTCCCTTTGGGATCCAGATCTGATAATCAATCTTTAGCTTATTGTTTCCGACAACACCTTCCACTTCGCTCATGACACCTCCGAAAAATCCTTTCCCCTTACTCACTGAAGTGACTGCCGAAATCAGACTGCCCACTTTGCGGAAGCGAATATCAACTCGCTGCATCGATTTGTTGACGACGTCGCTGTTTTTACCTTCAGCTCTCACCAAAACATCAAACCTCACTGAGTCTGAATCCCAGGTCCTAACAATGACCTCACCGTATTTATTAACGATTTCTACCCGATCGTTTTCCTCAGAAGCAAAAACCTTGTTGAAATCTCTTTCCTGCCGGACTTGACCAAGCAAGGGGGCCACCAAGAGTAGAAAGAATGTGGTATTAAAGGCTGCTTTCACTTTTTTCCTTGTCTAGTTCTCTTAAAATTTCCTCCAGTATTTGCAGCTTCAATTGATAATTTTCCATCATTGCCACAATCACCTCTTCATTGTCAACATTGTCCTTCAGGTCTAACTTCAGTTCGGCAAAGGCATGGTCCATGGCCTCTAAATCATCCAGAATCTCAGGATCATCAATTTGAGACTTTACCAATGAAATCTTATGATTGATTTCACTTTCATAGTAGTTCTCTACCTCTGACAATTCTCCAACCACAGGGGTATTGACCTGATAGACTACGCCCATCGACACCAGGATCAGACAAGCTGCTACACCAATGAACTGCCATGCAGACCACCGTTTGCTGGGGCTTACTTTTTCCGCGATTGCTTTCCATTCATCTTCTGATGAAAATGGATACAATTCAAAATCATCACGATTTTTATCGATATGTTCTTTAAGATTATCCAACTTTCTGATCTTTTTCCTCACTTAATATCTTCCTGATCTTCGCTTTCGCTTTACAATACTGTGCCTTAGAGGCAGATTCAGTCACCCCAAGGATCTGACCAATTTCCTTGTGGTCATAGCCTTCGAAGAGGTAGAGGTTCAGCACGGTTTTGCATCCGTTTGGCAGTCGGTCAATTACTGACATGATCTGCGAGGCCTGAAATTCTGCATACTCGAAATCATCGTTTTCTTCCTCAATGAAGTCTGAATTTTCCTCCAACTGGTCTACATCGAGCTTTCGTTTTCTGATAGCATTGATGCAGTTATTCACAACAATTCGCTTAATCCATGAACTAAAAGTGTTTACTTCACGGAGCGAGGGTAACTTCTGAAATGCGTCAATAAAAGATTCCTGCAACAGATCCTTTGCCTCTTCCTCATCCCCCATCATCCTTCTGCAAATATTGTACATGGCTTTAGCATAGAGCCCATAGAGCGACGACATGGCCGACTGATCCCCTTGCTGACTCTGCACAATTAGGTGCTTATGAATGGTATGTGTAGTACTCACTTCATGCATAGAGACACAACATTTTTTCAAAGGTTTCTATATACACGTGAAAAAATCATGTTTCGATAAAAAAATTTTTGGTCTTTCACCCTAAAGCCATGGTCTAAAACCCGTTGATGGATCGGTTGGAGACACCTGGCTTCGAGGTTGGCGACGATTCTAAAGAAAAGATGCATGGCACTACTTAAGGTTGCATTTAGTGAGCCTAGCTCGAAGTCGGTGATCAACAAATGTCCTGTTGGCTTCAGTAGCTGCTTTAGCATACCGATGGCCCGGTTGAGATTCTCCTCATGGAAGCAGTCCAGAAAGAATGGACAAAGAATCGCATCAAATTGAATGTTAGGACTGTAACTGAACAAATCCTGTGATTGAAACTGCACTGGTTGCTTCACAGCTTTTTCGCTTGCCAGTTCGATCATTCGTTCAGACTTGTCCAGAAAAGTGATCGACTTTACCTTCGGAAGGTGCGGCAAGACCTTCCCTGTTCCTCCACCAGCAATAAGGACATGGTGGTCACCTTCCAACACGTCAAAAAAAGAAGTTTGACTTGCCACCAGGCGATCGCCAAAAATTAATGCTGAACAGCGATCGTAGAATGGAGCTATGCCATTAAAATCATTTATACCCACTCAATAAAGATCGGCAAAATAAAAACGCCATCGGCAATGGTACGATATCTGTCCCCTTTCCTTGCCCAGGTCTGATTGAGGAAAAGTACGATGTAAGCACTATTTGCGATGATAAAAAAGACAGAAATGAGGCCCTCGTTCATGATCCAAGCAAATGAAGTTCCCATAGCCAGAATCACTAATAGGATCTTTTCCGTGACATTCCAATCATAAACTGTAGCAATTGATGTAAAAGCATCAGCGCGATCTTCTTCCATTTCAAACCAACTAAACAGAATGAGGTTCGCAAGACTTAAGAGAAAAAGCTCAAAAAATACGGTAAAATTCACTGTGCCGGATAAAGCAAAAGGGGCGAGTAATATTCCTGTAGAATAAATCAGCGAGACATAAAGTTCTTTTGCTCCAAAACGCGACAAAATGGGATGGATCAAGAGATAGACACCCGAAAGCAGCCCCACAATGCTCCCCGCCATAATTAGATGAGTATGAACCTGGGTAAGGCACCCAAGACATAACACCAGTACAACCAGTAAGGTCCACTGAAGGGGCACGCGATATCTTCTATGAAATTGGTACCTGCTCCGACTCCCGTCTACCGCTTTTCTTGCATCTCTTAGATGGTCTATGGTGTAGATCATCCAGATGCTGCCTGCCAGCAGGACATAAGTATAAAGGTCTGGATAAACCTTAGATTGCTTTGAAAAAAAATGGAGCAGTATGACTGCTCCAAGTACAATGTCTAACGATAAATATTGGGCTTTCCTGAAACTAGAAGAAAGCATCCTTAGCCTTGAGCCAATGCTTCGGCACCACCTACAATTTCTAAAATTTCTTTGGTGATGGCGGCCTGACGAGTTCTGTTGTAAGTTAAGCGCAGGTCCTTAAGCAGCTCGTCTGCGTTCTCTGTTGCTTTATCCATTGCTGTCATCCTTGCGCCGTGTTCAGAAGCATTCGATTCCAACAGTGTTTTATAAAACTGAATCTTAAGAGATTTTGGCAATAGTTCATCGAAAATGAAATCCTGCGACGGTTCGTAGAGGTAGTCTACATTCGACTCTTGTACACCTTCACTCTCCACTTCTTTAATCGGAAGAAACTGCTCGTTTCTAACAATTTGGGTGGCGACGTTTTTAAACTCGTTGTAAACGATCTCCACCTGATCGAACTCTCCGTCCACAAATTGGTTCATGACCATTTCAGCAGCTTCTCGAGCACCGGAGAAATCAAGCTTATCCATCAAATGAGAGAAATCATCGATGGTATTGTAGTTTCTTTTCTTGAAAAACTCACTTGACTTCTTTCCAATGGGCAGAATAAACACATTACCAGCAGCTTCTTGAGATGAATACTGCGTCTCAATCAGGTGACGAGTATACTTGAATGCACTACTATTAAACGCTCCACACAGCCCTCTATCTGATGAGACCACTACCAATAGCACTTTTTCGATGGATCTTACCTCAGCGTATGGGCTGTTTGTCTCCTCAGACTGGCTACCTGAAACGTTCTGAATGATCTCAGATAGCTTTTGAGAGTATGGCCGCATCTGAGTGATTCTTTCCTGTGCCCTACGCAATTTGGCAGCAGCAACCATCTTCATGGCTTTGGTAATCTGTTGTGTTGAAACAACTGACTGAATCCTTCCTTTTACCTCTTTAAGATTGGCCATTTACTTCGTCCTATTCTTAGTTAGAAAATCTAGATGCAATATCTTTTGCGATCTCTTCTGTTTTTGCAACTGCCTCGTCCGTTAATTTCCCTGATTTAAAATCAGCCAAAGCCTCTTTGCCCGTACCTCTCATGGCTTCTACAAAGGCTGTTTGGAATTCTTTCGCCTTATTCACTGGAACCGGATCAAGGAATCCTTTGGTGGAGGCATAGATGATGGCCACTTGCTCTTCAACTGGAATTGGAGAAAACTGTGGCTGCTTAAGTATTTCCTGATTCTTACGTCCTCTATCAATGGTTCGCTTCGTAGCCGCGTCCAGGTCAGAGCCAAACTTTGCAAATGCTTCCAGCTCGCGGAACTGTGCCTGATCCAACTTCAAAGTACCGGATACCTTTTTCATTGATTTGATCTGCGCAGAACCCCCTACTCGAGATACGGAGATACCTACGTTGATTGCAGGCCGAATACCTGAGTTAAATAGATTAGTTTCAAGGAATATCTGCCCGTCGGTAATGGAAATCACATTGGTAGGAATATAGGCAGAAACGTCACCAGCTTGTGTTTCAATGATCGGAAGGGCAGTGAGTGATCCGCCACCTTTGACTTTTCCTTTCAAGGAAGGTGGAAGGTCATTCATTTGCTCCGCAATCGAATCATCACCAATCACCTTAGCTGCTCTTTCCAAAAGTCTGGAGTGAAGGTAGAATACGTCTCCAGGATAAGCTTCACGCCCCGGAGGTCTTCTCAAAAGCAGTGATACCTCACGATACGAAACCGCTTGCTTTGACAGATCATCATAGACCACTAAAGCGGGACGACCTGTGTCTCTGAAAAATTCACCAATAGCCGCACCAGTGAATGGCGCAAAGAACTGCATCGGAGCTGGGTCAGACGCAGAGGCACTCACGATCACGGTGTAGTCCATCGCTCCGGCTTTCTCAAGTTGAGCAACGATACCAGCGACCGTAGATGCTTTTTGCCCGATGGCTACATAGATGCAGTAGACTGGCTCACCCTTTTCATAAAATTCTTTCTGATTGATAATGGTATCAATCACCACGGCAGTCTTACCAGTCTGTCTGTCACCAATGACCAATTCTCGTTGACCTCTTCCTACGGGAATCATTGAGTCAATGGAAACAATACCCGTCTGCAAAGGCTCACTTACAGGCTCTCGATAGATAACTCCGGGTGCTTTTCTTTCAAGAGGCATTTCAAAGGTTTCACCTTCGATGGCACCTTTTCCGTCAATCGGGTTACCAAGTGTGTCCACAACTCTGCCACACATTCCGTCTCCCACTTGAATCGAACCAATCTTGCCTGTTCTTTTGACCGTATCTCCCTCTTTTACGTCACTGGAATCTCCAAGCAGTACAGCTCCAACATTATCTTCTTCCAGATTAAGAACGAGCGCATTGAGTCCGTTTTCGAATTCAAGTAGCTCACCTGCCTGTGCATTGCTCAATCCATAGATTCTTGCAACACCATCACCGACTTGAAGGGTGGTTCCTACTTCTTCTAATTCACTTTCTGTTTTAAAATTCGAGAGTTGCTCTCTTAAAATTGCTGAAACCTCGTCAGGTCTTACTTGTGCCATATTCGTTATTCTTTTAGCTAATCAGCTTTAATGTTATTGATTCGAAAACTTCAGTTTTAACTCGTTTAATCTTCCGCGAACGCTGTCATCAATTTGTTTGTCTTCAAACTTCATAATGAATCCGCCGAGAATATCTTTATCTATCTTTTCCTCAATCACTGGCTTGTTTCCAGTGATCGAGCTCGCTAGTTGCTCAAAAGACTTCTTCTGACCAGCGTCCAACTTGATGGTGGTAGTGACTGATACGTGAGAGATCCCTTTTTTCTTGTTGTATAGTGTCACAAATTCGTTAGCCACAGACTCAAGCAGGCTCTCTCGATTTTTTCTTGTCATCAGGTCAAATGCCTGAATGGTGAGGTCGTTGTATTTTCCTGAAAATGCTCTGGAAAGAATATCTGCTTTCTTCTTATGCGGAATAATTGGGCTCTTCAACATTAAAGAGAAGTCTCTATTCTCTTTGCATAGAAGAGCAAAAGATTCCATATCCTCCTTGACAGGATCTAGTAGGTTTTTTTCTTCTGCTAGTTCCAGAATGGGTTTTGCGTATCTTATCGCTATTCTCTCCGCCGACATGCTTAGTTAATCTTGACGTCTTTTATGAACTTATCGACCAGTGCTTTTTGAGACTTGTCGTCTGCAAGATTTTCTCTGAGGACCTTCTCGGCTATCTCAATAGAAAGTGACGAAACCAAATCCTTTACTTCATTCAAGGCAGCTTTCTTTTCTACTTCAATCGCATCGCGGGCATCCTGAACCATTTTGGAGGTAATCTCCGATGTTTCGCCTTTCGCCTTTTCAATGATGTTGGATGCTTCCTCTCTTGCTTCCTTTAAAACAGCGTCTCTCTCGATTCTGGCTTCCTGCATCAAATATTCGTTATCAGCTTTGATCTGCTCCATTTCGTTCTTCGCATTTTCAGCAGCTCTTAGTGAATCTTCAATCTGAAACTCTCTGGTTTTAAGTGCGCTAAGGATTGGAATCCACACAAAAGTTCTAAGGATGAACAAAATGGCAACAAATACGACCGTTTGCCAGATTATTAGACCAATGTCGGGGGTTACTAATGACACGATTTAAATTGTTTTGTTTTGAAATAAATGTAAAGCTGGCAGTGCCACCTAATGTGGACACGGCCAACCTTGTTAGGAATATTATCCTTGAGAAGCTAACAAGCCAACTACAACACCAAAAAGTGCCGCACCTTCAATCAAGGCTGCAGCAATAATCATTGCAGTTTGAACTTTACCAGCTGCTTCGGGCTGACGTGCAATACTTTCAGTGGCTCCTTTACCGATTAATCCGATTCCAAGACCTGCTCCAAGTACTGCTAAACCTGCTCCAATTGCTCCCATAACATTTATTTATTTATAGTTAAAAAAAT
>CAZQDI010000119.1:0-13015 GCA_964591785.1 uncultured Roseivirgaceae bacterium | reverse complement strand
TGTCGACATCATGATTCCGTCCCTTTCTTCATTTGAGTGATTCGTTTGAAGGAAGAAAGGGACGGAATCATGATGTCGACATTTGACGTCTATCCAAGGTATGATATAGAGCCGGTCAAAGGTGAGGGCTGCCATGTCTGGGATAAAGGCGGCACCAAATACCTCGATTGCTACGGCGGCCATGCAGTGATTTCAATTGGTCATTCGCACCCCAGGTATGTTCGTGCGATCAAGGATCAGGTAGAGAAGTTAGGGTTCTATTCCAACTCCGTCAAGATGCCTGTCCAGGAGGAACTGGCCGAGAAGCTAGGTGAGCTTGCTGGTTTGTCAAACTATTCCCTGTTTTTGACCAACTCCGGAGCAGAGTCCAATGAGAATGCACTGAAGTTGGCCTCTTTTCATACCGAACGAAAGAAGGTCATTGTTTTTGATAAGGCATTTCATGGACGCACATCCCTGGCCGTGGAAGCCACGGATAATTCGAAAATTGTCGCTCCTGTCAATGTAACGGGCAATATGGTCCGGTTGCCATTAAATGATCTGCATGCATTGGAAGAAGCTATGGACGATTCCGTAGCAGCGATCCTCATCGAAGGAATTCAGGGAATTGGCGGGATCTACCTTCCAAATAAAGAGTTCCTAAGTAAAGCAAGGCAATTATGCGATCAGTTTGGGGCGGTGCTGATTTTGGATGAAATTCAATCTGGTTTCGGTCGGAGTGGAAAATTTTTCGCCTTCCAACACCATGAGATTCAGGCAGATATTATCTCGATGGCGAAGGGCATGGGCAATGGCTTTCCGATTGGAGGCATTCTCATTGCCCCCCATTTTGAATCCAAAGCCGGGCTATTGGGAACGACGTTTGGAGGCAATCACCTGGCTTGTGCTGCAGGCATCGCGGTGTTGGACGTCATCCGTGAGGAACAGTTGATTCCAAATGCAGCGGATGTTGGTGGGTACCTGATGGACCAACTGAACCAGCTCAAGGAAGTAAAAGATGTCAGGGGAAAAGGGTTGATGGTTGGAGTAGACCTTGAGGATGATGTGAAGGCCATTCGTTCTCGTCTGCTTTTTGAAGAGCAGGTATTTACGGGCTCTTCTTCCAACCCTAAGACATTAAGGTTGCTGCCTCCTTTGACTTTCACAACCAGCGACGCAGATCAATTCATTCATTCATTTAAAAAAATACTGTCATGAAGCATTTTATTTCCGTAAAAGATGCTCCTGCGCCGGACCTGCTTGTGAAGCAGGCCATGGAAATAAAGCAGAATCCGTATGCCACCCAAGACCTTGGGAAGAACAAAGTATTGGGACTGATTTTTTTCAATTCCAGTTTGCGAACCCGGATGAGTACGACAAGGGCAGCTTACAACCTGGGCATGCAGGTGATGACCTTGAATGTTTCCCAGGATTCATGGCAACTGGAAATGGAGGATGGAACGGTCATGAATAAAGGTACCGCTGAGCACATCCGGGAAGCCATTCCAGTGATGGCCTCCTACTGTGATGTTCTTGCGGTGCGATCCTTCCCTGGTCTCAAGGACCGTGAAAAGGACTACAAAGATCGCCTGATGCAATCCTTCGTAGATCTGGCGGGGATTCCAGTGATTAACCTGGAGTCAGCAACCCTGCATCCTTTGCAGTCTCTCACTGATTTACTCACCATCCGGGAGTTTCAAAAGACGGAAAAGCCAAAGGTGGTTTTGACCTGGGCGCCACATGTAAAGCCACTGCCCCAGTCAGTTGCGAATTCATTTGCCGAATGGATGATGGCAGCGGAAGTGGACTTGACGATTACCCATCCACCCGGCATGGACCTTTCGGTAGAGTTCACAGGTCTGGCGCCAATCGATCATAACCAGGAACGAGCTTTTGAAGGAGCAGATTTTATCTATGTCAAAAACTGGTCTTCATTTTCAGACTATGGACGGTTTGAGAACAACCCGGAATGGATGATCACGAAAGAGAAGCTTGCACTGACCAACGACGCAAAACTGATGCATTGCCTTCCGGTGCGAAGAAACGTGGTCATTTCGGATGACGCTCTCGACAGTTCGCATGCGATCGTGCAACATCAGGCTCACAATCGGTTGTTTGCAGCGCAGGCAGTGTTAAAGGAACTGATCACCACACCATGAAACCCGGGCTGACCCTTGTAAAAGTCGGAGGTAATCTGATCGAAGACGAAACTGCATTGCAGCAGTTTGTTTCGATCTTCAATCGGATCAATGGGCCCAAAGTGCTGGTTCATGGCGGTGGCAAAGTGGCGACAAAATTGGCAGCCAAATTGGGTGTGAAGTCAGAACTTATCGAGGGGCGGAGGATTACTGGCGATGAAATGATTGATGTGGTTGTGATGACCTATGCAGGATTGGTCAATAAGAAAATCGTGGCGCTGTTGCAGCATGAAGGTACCTCAGCCATTGGGCTGACCGGTGCGGATGGAAATGCAATTCAGGCTTCACGAAGACCCGTCAGAAACGGGATCGACTACGGCTGGGTTGGGGATGTAGAGCATGTAAATGCCTCCTTACTTCGTACTTTGCTGTCTACGCAACACACTCCGGTGCTGTGTGCCCTCACGCATGATAGAAAAGGAAACCTATTGAATACCAATGCGGATACCATTGCGAATGAGGTAGCCATTGCGCTATCTGAGTTTTATGAAGTGGCCCTGAACTATTGCTTTGAGCACAGTGGGGTCATGCGAGACTTGGATGACCCAGGGTCCTTGATTCCAAACATAGATTATGAGTCGTATCAACAGCTCAAGGAGCAGGGCATCGTTTCAGCTGGAATGATACCTAAACTTGACAATGCTTTCGAGGCCATTCAAAAGGGTGTCTCCAAAGTCAACATCTTAAATATGAATGCATTGAATAAACTAGATAACCAGAATGATCATGAGTACACCACCTTACGTTGATGCGTACTATGAGGAAGCCTTGGAGCTGCTTTCTAAACTGATTGAGATGCCAAGCATGAGTGGTGAAGAAGAAGGCACAGCGGCCATCCTGGAATCTTTCCTGGAAGATAAAGGCATCCTCTATGAGCGAAAAGGAAATAATCTTTGGGCACGGAATGCCTCATTTGATCCAAAGAAACCGACGATTTTGCTCAATTCTCACCATGATACGGTAAAGGCTAATTCCGGCTACACCAAGGATCCCTTTCAGGCGGTAATAGCCGAGGAAAAACTGTTTGGACTGGGGAGCAACGATGCCGGTGGATGCCTGGTTGCGCTGATTCAGACTTTTGTCCATTTCTACCACCAGGAGCTTCCTTACAATTTGGTATTAGCAACAACGGCAGAGGAAGAAAACTCTGGTAAACAGGGAGTGGAAAGCATCCTTGGCGAGGTCAAACCCATTGCTTTTGGTCTTGTGGGTGAGCCAACAGAAATGCAGATGGCAGTGGCTGAGAAGGGACTATTGGTTTTGGACTGTAAGGCGAAGGGTGCTTCCGGCCATGCGGCCCGGGAGGTGGGGGTCAACGCGATCTACGAAGCCATTCCTGACATGGAATGGTTTAGGACATTCAAATTTGAAAAAGAGTCCCAGTACCTTGGACCGATAAAAATGACGGTAACGATGGTCAATGCTGGCTATCAGCACAACGTGATTCCGGATAGTTGTGATTATGTGGTAGACATCCGGACGACGGATGCCTATTCCAATGAGGAAGTTTTCGAGATTGTAAAATCCAACGTCAAGAGCGAAGTGAAGGCTCGTTCTTTCAGGTTAAATTCTTCGCATTTGCCTTCCGACCTTCCCATTTCAGTGGTTGCAGAAGAGTTAGCCATTCAAAAGTTTGGCTCACCTACTTGCTCCGATCAGGCCGTGATGGACTTTCCAACTTTCAAAATGGGTCCGGGCAGGTCTGAACGCTCACACACTGCGGATGAATTCATTTACCTGGAAGAGTTGAAGATGGGAATTGCAGGGTACATCGCACTTTTAACGGCGCTGTTCGAACAAGACAAAGGCCAGTACCGAATGCAGTCATCAAAACGGAGCTGAAAAGTACAAAGGCTCGTTTGCAGATCAGCGAAGTGCCTCAGGAAGTGCTGGATAGGGTTGGAAAAACAATAGAAGGAGTTGATGGAACAACAGAAACGATATCGGAAACAATACAAATGGTGCAGAAAACGGCACAAACGCTAATAAAAACAGCAGAACGGGTAACAAAAACAATAGAAACGCTAACGAAAACAGCAGAAACGCTAATAAAAATGATACAAACGCTTGGGATAAGTAGTAAACTGTCATCTTACCTTAGCCAACGGCACGTTTGGATCACCGAATGAAACCCAACATGACTTCAATAAAATCATTATGAAACTCTGGCAAAAAGAAGCAACCAACATCGATCAACTGTTTGAGAAGTTTACCATCGGGAAAGATCCCATTCTGGACCTTGAGCTTGCAGCCTATGATGTGTTGGCCTCCAGGGCACATGTCAACATGTTGGCCTCCATCGGACTCCTTGAAGAAACGGAACGTAAGCAATTGGTCGGCGGTCTTGAAGAAATCTTGACCGCCATTGGGCAAGGGAAGTTTGCGATCGAGGATGGAATCGAGGATTGCCATAGTCAGATCGAACTATTACTGACCAGGGAACTAGGAGAGGTTGGAAAAAAGGTGCATAGTGGTCGGTCTCGAAACGACCAGGTATTGGTAGCGCTGAAGCTGTATGCCAAATCAGAACTTCAATTGGTCGCGAACAGAGTAAAGTCACTCTTCGAATTGTTGCAGGCAAAAAGTGAGGGCGCAAAAGAAGTCCTGATGCCAGGCTACACCCACATGCAGGTGGCCATGCCATCTTCCTTTGGTTTGTGGTTTGGGGCCTATGCGGAAAGTTTGGTGGATGATCTCATTTTATTAAAGTCGGCTTTTCAAATTGCCGACAAGAACCCACTGGGTTCAGCGGCAGGCTACGGTTCTTCTTTTCCGCTTGACCGCGAGATGACCACGAATGAGTTGGGTTTTGCTTCCTTAAACTACAATGTCATTTATGCCCAGATGACTCGTGGGAAACTGGAACGCGCCTGCGCCATGGCCATTGGGAACCTTGCCGCGACCATGGGTAAGTTCTCCATGGATGTGTGCACCTATTCAGGCCAGGATTTTAGCTTTTTCAAGCTGGATACGAAATACACCACGGGTTCGAGTATCATGCCACACAAGCACAATCCGGACGGGTTTGAGTTGGTGCGTGGCAAATGCAATCAGCTGCAAGCCTTGCCCAATGAAATCAACCTGATTCTCACCAATCTGACCACCGGCTATCATCGGGACCTACAGGTACTAAAAGAAAGTTTGGTGGGTGGATTTTCCACGATCAAAGATTGCCTGGACATTCTCACCGCTATGATTACCAACCTTGAGGTGCGACCGGAATTGGTGAGTAAGGATAAGTATGAGCTCCTGTTCACAGTGGAGGAGGTGAATCGGCTGGTACTGTCAGGAGTGCCTTTCCGAGATGCATATAAGCAGGTGGGAGAGCGTGTGAATTCCGGAGAATATCATGCAGATCGGTCGGTCGATCATACGCACATCGGTAGCATTGGAAACCTGGCCAATGACCAGATCAAGAGAGCGTTTGACCAGGAGTTTGAGGCGTTTGGGTTCGAAAGCTAGTTAAGCTAACTTCACGAAAATTTTGAGATATGGGCAAAGTCGTCATCAACAGTCATGCTGAGTTTGAGCAGCACTTAGAAAAGGTCATCGGGGAGTCGGATTACCATCAGATTACTCAGGAGCAGATCAACAAGTTTGCGGACGCAACCCTTGATTTTCAGTGGATCCATATCGACGAAGAGAAGGCAAAGTCGGGACCTTTTGGGACCACGATTGCGCATGGGTACCTTACACTTTCCTTGATTCCATACCTATGGGATCAGATTACAGAGTTCAATAATGTGAAGATGCTTGTGAATTACGGCATGGACAAGCTGAAGTTTGGACAGGCGGTCAAAGTGAATGATGAAATCAAGCTCACGGCCACCCTAAAATCGCTGGCAAACCTCCGAGGCATTTCAAAGGCCGAGGTGGAAGCACTACTTGAAATCAAGGGTGAGAAGAAACCTGCCTTCACCGCCGTGGTGACGTTCTGGTATCACTTTGAGTAATAAAAAAGGCCTCATTTGAGGCCTTCTTGATTTGATTTCTACGGTTCCTTATCCGAGGGCGTTTTTCATCACTTCCCCGATGTCTGCAGGTGAAGCAACCACATGCAATCCGCACTCGCCCATGATTCTCATTTTGGCTTCTGCTGTATCGTCCTTACCTCCGATGATCGCTCCTGCATGTCCCATTCTTCTTCCTGGAGGCGCGGTCTGTCCTGCGATGAATCCAACGACAGGTTTTCTGTTGCCGTCTTCCTGAATCCACTTAGCCGCATCTGCTTCATACTGTCCGCCAATTTCTCCAATCATGACAATGCCGTCCGTTTCGGGGTCGTTCATCAGCATTTGAACGGCCTCTTTCGTAGAAGTACCAATGATTGGATCCCCGCCAATACCGATGGCCGTTGAAATTCCCAACCCAGCTTTTACTACCTGGTCAGCCGCTTCGTAAGTAAGTGTTCCTGACTTGGAGACGATTCCAATTTTTCCTTTCTTAAAAACGAAGCCCGGCATAATTCCAACCTTGGCTTCTTCTGGGGTGATGACCCCGGGGCAGTTAGGACCTACCAGCACAGCCCCTCTTGATTTCGCATAAGGCTTTGCGTTCATCATGTCCTTGACCGGAATACCTTCAGTAATTGTGACGATGACTTTGATGCCTGCATCAGCGGCCTCCATAATGGCATCGGCTGCAAAGGCAGGAGGAACAAAGATGATGGAAACATCGGCACCGGTGGTGTCCACTGCATCTTTGACCGTGTCAAAGACGGGTTTGTCCAAGTGGGTTTGACCTCCCTTACCAGGTGTGACGCCGCCGACCACATTGGAGCCGTATTCGATCATTTGACCTGCATGAAAGGTACCTTCAGAGCCTGTGAAACCCTGAACAATAATTTTAGAATCTTTATTTACAAGAACACTCATTTAGATTGGATTTTCCGCAAAAATAGTTGAATAATGGTGTCTTCCAATTGGGATGGAAGAAAGTCTTCTAACATCAGTAAATCAAGAATGTTTGGAGAATTAGGAAGCAGGTAGAAGACCGACGGAAGATTCTCAATTAGTGGCACGATTATGGCTTCTTATCAAGGAGTTCGACCAAGCCCTTGTATTGCTAGTTAAAGAACGTTAATCCGGGAAACTGTTTAACCAGATGGTCGTTTGAATCTACATATAAGTAATAATCCTCTTCATATTTTACTTAGGTTAGCAAGGGAGTCAAAGGACTCCCTTTCTTTTTGCTCTATCTTTCCAGTATGATAGATCTGAGAAGTGACACGATCACCAAGCCTACCCAGGGGATGCTCAATGCCATGATGTCGGCGGAGGTAGGCGATGACGTTTTTGGAAACGACCCTTCCGTAAATTCTCTTCAAGAGAAGGTCGCCGAGTTGTTTGGGATGGAGGCGGCGCTTTACTGCCCTTCCGGAACGATGACCAATCAAATTGCAATGCGTATACACACCCACCCTCAAGATGAGGTCATCTGTCATCGACATTCTCATGTCTACCTGTACGAAGGAGGTGGAATGATGTACAACTCCATGCTTTCCCCTAAACTTCTGGAAGGCGATCTTGGCAGAATCACCGCTGAAAGCATTGAAGGCAGCATCAACCCGGATGACATTCACTTCCCCAAAAGCCGGTTGGTCGTCCTTGAAAACACCATGAATAAAGGAGGAGGAAGCACGTATGATCATGGTGAAATTGAAAGAATCAGTCGCTTATGTAAAGCCAATGATTTAAGACTTCACCTGGATGGAGCCCGCCTGTTTAATGCAATTGTGAAAAATGATGAGCTGCCATCCTTTTATGGGAAACATTTTGATACCATTTCTTTGTGTTTCTCGAAGGGACTGGGGGCACCTGTCGGCTCAGTCTTAATGGGAAGCACCGAACAGATCGGCCATGCCCGAAGAGTTCGCAAAGCACTGGGTGGAGCCATGCGACAGGCTGGTTACCTGGCAGCTGCCTGTACCTATGCGCTGGATCATCACGTCGACCGACTCCACGAGGATCACCAAAATGCACAAAAAATTGGAGACATCCTGCAAAGGCACACGTGGGTTGATCGGGTGTACCCCGTCAATACCAATATTGTGATCGCTCAATTAACACCTGGAAGTAACGAAAAAGAATTTCTTGATCACCTGGAAGCTCAGGGGATTCTTGCGGTGGGTTTTGGGAAAGGATTGGTTCGGTTTGTGACCCACCTTGACTTCTCTTCAGATGAGCTCGACCTTTTTGAACAGCAGATTAAGCAGATTTCTTAGTCACCAACCACACACCTGTAAAGACAAAGACGGCCGCAACCAAATGTTTTAAGCTGAAAATCTCACCAAAAAAAAGAATCGCTGTGAGGGTTGCAAAGACAGGTTGTAGGTAAATGAATGCTCCTACCACTGAAGACTCAACTCGCACTAAGGTCCAGATATTGAGAAAGTATACCATGACGGTCACGAATAAAATAGAGTAGGTCATGCTCATCCACACCTTCATCGGAAGCTGTCCAAAATCTACCTCAATCGCCTCCCGAAAGCCAACCGGAAGCACCATGATGATCGCAAAAGTAAAGACCCAGGTAGCTACCGTAATCGGTTTGTATTTTTTCATCAATGGCTTGATGATGACGAGATAGCAGGCGTAGCTAATGCCATTCAGAAAAACCAATACATCTCCCACCCAGTTTCCGCTACTGATCAGCGAATCGGGTTGATAAAAGATGATCAGGGCGCCAATCATGCCAATGAAGATGCCAATGATCTTAGTGCGCGTGATTTTTTCCTTAATCAACAGGGAGGCCCAGATCAAAACGAGTACCGGTGTCAGGGTCATGATAATGGAGCCATTGATTGCAGTGGTTAGACTAATCCCTTTGAAGAATAAAAGCATGTTTACCGCTGCTCCGGTCAGGGCCGAAAGGAAGAGCCTCAGCCCGTCTGACTTCCAGTCAATTGGTTCTCTCTGAAAGCCATAGAGAATCCAGAAAACTCCAGCTGAAACCACGACCCGATATACGATAAGTCCGTAGGGACCCACATAGTCAGGCACGACGATCTTTAAGATGCTGTAATTGACTCCATACAGTAGACTTACCAACGTCAGTGTTCCATATATTTTGATGTTCTCTAAATTCACCCGACAAAAGTAGGCGGATGGTTGATTACCTTAGAAACAAAAAACATGAAACGATTCTTACCAATTCTTCTGGGTATGGTACTGGCTTCGTGCTCAAACCCACAGCTTAAGGCAGAAAATGAGGCACTGAAAGCAGAGATTGAAGCACTAAAGGGTGAGACCAATGAGCTTAGAACACTCGCCGAAGAGGCAGCCATGCAGGCCAGGGAAGCACAGGAGGAGGCTGAAAGACAAGCGTCATTGGCGAAGGAGCAGTTGGTGCTTGCTGAAAAAGCGCTCAAAGATTGTAACTAAACTTCTTGTATGAAATTTAATTCCGCTTCGCTCTTTGCGATCCCCGCTCTGATTTGGGGGTCAACGTTTTTTGTAATCAAGTTCCAGCTGGGAGTGGTAGACCCTACCTGGTCTGTCAGTTACCGCTTCATCCTGGCAGGCCTGATCCTGTTGATGTACTGCAAAGTTCGAGGTTTACCTCTTGCTTTTAGTAGTGCTCAACATCAGTTCATATTTCTACAGGGGATCTTTTTGTTCGGGATCAATTATTGGCTGGTTTACATCGCCGAACAAGTGTTGGTAAGCGCATTGGCAGCAGTAGCATTTTCAATTATCATTTTTCTCAATATCCTCTTCGGTGCTATTTTTTTGAAGCGTAAGTCAGAACCTAAAGTTTATGTGGGGGCAATTATGGGGTTTATTGGAACGTATGTCCTGTTTTGGAACGACCTCTCTCGGTTGTCGTACGAAGATCTCCCGGTGTTTCATTTGAGTGTTTGTTTCATCTCGGTGGTGGTGGCATCCCTGGGAAACATTAGTTCTGCAAGGAATCAGGAGCAGGGACTTCCGGTCATTCAGACCAATGCCTTTGGAATGCTTTATGGAGGCCTTGCCGTTGCGCTCATTGCCGTGATTTCCGGTACCCCTATTTCAATTGATTTAAGTAGCGCCTACCTTGGCTCACTGGCATACCTATCCATTTTTGGGTCGATTTTGGCCTTTGGGGCTTACTTGACACTCATTGGCAAGATTGGAGCTGACAAAGCTGCCTACGTCCTAATCATGATACCAATCATTGCAGTGTCTCTTTCAATCTTCTTTGAAGATTATCCATTTGGATGGGAAGTTATCGCAGGAATTGTCCTGATCCTGGCCGGAAATATCGTGGTACTTCGCAAGAAAAAGTAAAAATCAACTGTTAGAATGCTAAAAAAATTAGCATAAATTTATCTTATGTTTCAAGACAATTCTCCACTAGCAGAACGAATGCGTCCCTCCAGACTTTCTGACTTGGTAGGGCAGGAGCATCTGGTTGGAGAGAATGGAGTGCTCCGTCGAGCAATCAGGTCAGGTCAGGTACCCTCCATGATTTTATGGGGGCCTCCCGGGACCGGTAAGACGACCATTGCAAACATCATCGCTAACGAGGTCAAGCGACCATTCCATACCTTAAGCGCCATCAGCGCAGGAGTGAAGGAGGTAAGGGAGGTCATACAGATCGCAAGCCGGGGCAATAAGGCCATCTTGTTCATCGACGAGATCCATCGGTTCAATAAGGCCCAGCAAGATGCCTTGTTAGGTGCTGTTGAAAAGGGTGTGGTCACTTTGATTGGCGCCACCACAGAAAACCCCAGTTTCGAGGTAAACTCAGCGCTTATTTCAAGGTCGCAAGTCTATACCTTAAATGCGCTGCAAAAAGAGCATTTACAACAATTGATTGAAAAAGCAATTGCAGAAGATGTCGAGTTAAAAGAATTGGATATCGTGCTGCAGGAAACGCAGGCACTGTTTAATTTATCTGGAGGAGACGGGCGGAAATTGCTCAATTTGTTGGAGTTAGTCATTAAAAGTGACAGTGGTGATAAAAGGGCAATTACGGATGAGAAGGTCATTGAAGCTGCACAGCGAAAGACGGTACTCTATGACAAGAAGGGTGAAATGCACTATGATGTCATTTCAGCTTTCATTAAATCGATTCGAGGGAGTGATCCCAATGCAGCAGTTTACTACCTGGCACGGATGATCGAAGGAGGAGAGGATGTCAAGTTTATCGCCAGAAGGTTGGTGATTTTAGCATCAGAAGACATAGGAAATGCCAATCCCACAGCTTTGGTTATTGCGACGAATGCTTTCCAGGCGGTCAATATGATCGGCTACCCGGAATCAAGGATCATCTTATCTCAATGTGTGACTTATCTGGCCTCCTCACCCAAGAGTAATGCGAGTTATAGGGCGATTGGCAAAGCGCAAGCGCTAGTGCAGCAGACAGGCGATCTACCGGTCCCGATGTCCATTCGAAATGCCCCGACAAAATTGATGAAAGATTCAGGGTTTGGAAAAGGGTACAAGTATGCGCATGACCATCCGGGCAACTTCGCAGAAATGGAATTTCTTCCTGATGAAATAAAGGGAACAACCCTGTACGAGCCAGGTCAAAATGCACGAGAAGAGGAACTCAGAAAGTTCCTTAAGAATAGGTGGAAGGATAAGTACGGATATTAGAACTTAAAGCCTACACCAAATTTCAAGACCAATAAATCAGTGGTTGATTCTCTCGCTTCCGTCTCAAAAGAAAGTTGATCACCATCTGGGTTTGTGGGGTTGAAATCCGTAGGGTCACCACTAAATTCGATGTTCCAGGACTCAGTGTCCGTTCCATCAAAATACTTGGCTCTTTGTCCCCGAAAGAAATTTGCCCTAAGATCTAGGTAGATAGCCGGACCAATTTTGATGAAGAAACCTCCCCCAAACCCGTAGCTTAATATCCAGTCGTCCAGCACCGTTTCCCTCACAAGAATGTCATCATCTTGATCATTAGTCCATCTTCCATCCAAATCTCTAATCTTCACGTTGGTGGAGATGTATCTGAAACCAAATAATGCTTCCGCGTAGGGCTGGATTCCGCTGAACGGAGCCTGAGCTCTAATAAAAGCATGTGTCCCGAACAGGCTGTTGGTATTTGTTATTCTCAGAGGTATATCAATTCGATTGCCAATGGCTTGTCCGCTGGATGTTGTGATTTGCGCAGACAAAACTTCGTCCTGAGAATTGAGCCCGTAGATCATGTAATTCAGATCCACTCCCAGGAAGATCGGAACTCCTTTTTGAAAAGGAAATGCTAAGGAAAGATCTCCTCCGAAACCTGTTGCATCCGTGTTTTCTCTAAATTCATTCTGAGGTAATCCCAGTGATAAGCTCAAACTGCCAATTTGAGCTTTCACCGAGTAAATCATCAATAGTAGTGATAAGGTAAGCAGTGTTTTTTTCATAGTAGGTAGAGTTTGACATCATAAGTTACAGGTACTTTGCCAAATTTGATGCCAAATTCTACCAATGCCATTGGTTACTCTTTCAGTTTCCGGTAGGTCGCTTTTAAGGTGAGGTTGTATGTTGTTAAAGGCATATCTGAGAAATTTGCAACATTCACACGTTCGGCATAGGTGAAATCCTCGTTGAATTGATACGTATCCACATAGCGCTCTAGCATGTTGTTTTGAACCCTTAATTGCCCCCTGATAGTCATGAATCGTTTGGTCGAATCGTAGTGTAGGGTTTCAAGACCAGTGGCGGGCCAGTTGCTGTATAAACCAATCCGCTCAAAGGAATTTTCGAACCTCCCATACCTGATGGTCTCTACAAACTCTCTTTTCCTTCCCAGGTGTTTGCTGCGCTGCTGATCGGTGCTATCAATTACCAACACCCCTCTGCAGGTCAGGAACATGGGTACGTCATTGAGTTTCAGTTCATAACCACATG
>CAZQDI010000118.1:2849-13184 GCA_964591785.1 uncultured Roseivirgaceae bacterium | reverse complement strand
TTTTGTTTGCTGGATAGTGTTAGAAGTGTCATGTCTTTCTCTGTTTTTTTACTAAGTAACTACCATTCCCCTGCGTGAACTTCAATTATCGTTTAATGGCTTCTCAGCATAGATGACTTTGAAAAAATTAAAGATGAAGCATTTGTTTCTGACTGGTCTCAGGGACTTTTGTTCGAAAACTGTCCTACTTATAACGCTATTTGAGTGAGAATAATGAAACATTGTTGCCAAACTCTAGGTTAAATTGACCCGAGTGAGCGAAAAAGAAATCATACTAGAAAGAATCAAAGAAAAAGAGCGGATGCGCAATGCAGGCCGTCACATGACCAAACTATTCATTGCCACCAGCTCGCTCATTTTCGTCACTTTTATCGTGGTTTGGCTGTTCCAAAAACTGCCTCAGATTATTATTCCGGAGGTGTACCAGGTTGCTACCCTTTTCATATTGGTAAGCAGTGGCTTGTTGATTATGAGTCAACTCAAAATCAGAGAGGACGAAATTGAGAAGGCATTCAAATACACCGCCTTGGGTTTGTTTTTTGGGCTACTCTTTTCCGTTCTACAGGTAGTTGGTTGGAATGAGCTCATCGGATCTAACCTGTCATTTCGTAACATTCTTTTTCCCTTCTCACTCGTTCATTTTGTCCACGTCTCGGTAGGCTTGATTCTACTGATGAGTGTTTTTAGGAAGATTCGAGAGTATCGAGTTCACTCCCGGTCTAAACATTATGCCTACAACGTATTCCTGTTTTGGCATTTCCTTGGGGTGGTCTGGTTGTTTTTTATTGGGATTGGGTGATACCTTACCATTGTTTTGAAACCGTATAAGTTAGAGGCATGCGTTGAAACGCTGGACCAATGTCGTTCGGCGGAGAAAAGGGGTGCGGATCGTGTGGAGCTTTGTGAGCACCTGGATCAGGACGGACTTACACCAGACCATCACCTAATCAAGAGCGTCTCGGAGAAACTGGAAATACCGGTCAGGGTCATGATTCGTCCTCATTCAAAGGGTTTTTTCTATAGTGAAGAAGATCTGAGACGTATGAAGCAATCCATCACTTTTTGTAAAGCACATCGGATTGAAGGTGTGGTCTTTGGTGTGACAAGTCCCGATGGGAGCACGTTGGACGTAGACCTCACTCAAGAGTTAGCAAGCCATGCGGCTCCGCTCAAAGTAACCATCCACAAGGCGCTAGATGCTTGCAACGATCCTTTGGTAGAACTTTGGCGACTACGAGATATCTCCGAGATCGACGCGGTTTTGACCTCGGGTAGTGCGTCTACTGCGGAAAGAGGTATGCCGGTCTTGCGAGAAATGATCAAGGTAGCAGCAGATCGGCTGGACATTATCGTCTGCGGGAAAGTGACGCAGGAGAACATTGCTTCAATCCATGAAAAATTGGGATCGAACTATTATCATGGAAAGAAAATAGTGGGTAGTCTTGTGTAAGATTTAGCGTATCCAGTGAAATTATTCAAATTAGAAGGGGTTGTGCAGCCGTATGCCTGGGGTGGAGCTACTTTCATTCCTGATTTGATCGGAATGCCGGCCTCAAACGGACCATGTGCAGAATATTGGATGGGAGCTCATGAGAAAGCCCCTTCCAAAATGATAGCTAGTGAGCAAATGCTGAACAGCTTCGTCGCATCAAACCCAGATGAGACGTTAGGTAAGCGTGTGAATGCAACCTTCGGAAAGTTGCCGTTTTTGTTCAAAGTGCTGGATGTCAAGGACATGCTCTCCATTCAGGTTCACCCGTCAAAAAAAGAGGCTGAGATTGGATTTCAAAGAGAAAATGAACTTAGGATTCCCTTGAGTGCCTCCAACCGAAACTATAAAGACGATAACCACAAACCTGAAATCATGGTGGCTTTGGGGGACTTTTGGTTGTTGCATGGGTTCAAGGCAGCGCCTGAATTGAAAAACACCCTGGGAAGTACGCCTGAGCTAAAGAGGTTGCTTCCCATCTTTGAGAAATCTGGCTATCAAGGCTTATATCAGTCCGTGATGGAAGAAGATGCGAACTTGACCAAACAGACACTTCGGCCATTGATCGATCGCATTTTGCCCCGCTATCAGGCGGGTGATCTTGATAAAGAGACTCCTGAGTTTTGGAGTGCACGAGCTTACGAAACGTTTTGCAAGGATGGGTTCATCGATAAAGGGATCTATTCCATCTTTTTCTTCAATATCGTTCATCTGGTGAAAGGAGAGGGCATCTTTCAGGATGCCGGGGTCCCGCATGCATACATGGAGGGACAGAACATGGAGCTGATGGCAAATTCGGACAATGTACTCAGAGGAGGACTTACCCCAAAGCACATTGATGTGCCTGAGTTGTTAAAACATACCAAATTTGAGGCCACCATCCCAAACATTCTCCAAGGGGAAGGTGCCCCCGAAATGGTCTTCAAAAGTTCTGCGAAGGATTTTGAACTAAGTAAAATCTCCTTAGCTGACAAAACAAACTATAAAGTTACATCGGAGACGCTCGAAATCATGATCGTGATGACGGGTTCTGTGGAGGTGATCTCTGACGAGGTAACCATCTGTTTGAGTAGAGGTGAGGTGCTTGGAGTTTCAGCCAATTGTAGCTATGAAATTCGTTCCAGCAACACTGCATTGCTTTTCAAAGCCAAGGCGGGCCGATAAGAGTTAAGCCTCCCGACGAAGCACTTCCATCGGGGACTGACGTACCACATTTCTACTGTTGAGTAGTCCGATCAACACGCTTAAGCTGGTAACCATTACATAGACAATTCCAATCTGTACCGGGTTTGGAATGAAAGTAAATTCAAACACAAATGTACCTAGCAGGGTAGAGAAGATCCCAGCCAGGAAGATCCCGCTCAACGAAGCAAGGCTTCCAATGAAGAAGTATTCTGCAATGGTGATGGACCATAGCTGTCTTTTGGTGGCTCCCAACGTTCGGAGCAGTACATTCTCTTGAACACGTTGGAATTTGCTCAGAATGATGGAACTGATCATCACAATGATGCCCGTTCCAATACTAAAAAATGCCATGAATTGGATGACAAAAGCGACTTTGCCAAGCACGTCTTCCAGTGTCTTTAAGATAAGCTCCAGGTCAATGACGGAGATGTTTGGATATTTTCTTACAATCTCTTGTTGAAAACGGGCGCCAGTCATCGTATCATCTACCCGTGTCACCACCACATGAAACTGCGGTGCTTGTTCCAGTACACCTTGTGGGAACAAGACCAGGAAATTGGTTTGAACCCTTCTCCAGTCGATTTCGCGAAAGCTACCCACATAGGTTTTCAAAAGTGCGCCCTGCACATTGAATAGCAGTTCATCTCCGAGCTCCAGGCCCATGTAACCTTTCGAAATACTGACAAAGATGCTGTCACTTTCCTCCACTTGCCCGCGCCATGCACCTTCGATAATTTCTTCCGAATCAATGAGTTCATCCCGATAGGTAACCCGGTATTCACGGTTGTAGCCCCAGTCAGGGTAGGTGACAGTTGTATCATTGAAGGCCTCGTCTTTTGTGTACCCATTGACTTCCAGAAGCCTCATCGTAACGACAGGGACATCTTGCATCACTGGTAAGCCATAACTTTTTGTTAGCGATACGACCGCATCTTTCTGGGGAGATTGAATGTCAAAAAGAATGGTGTTTGGCCTTTCGCCGGCAGCAGATAAGGAGACGCGTTGAATAAGCAGATCCTGCATGAAGTAGAGCGTGCCTAAAAAGGAGGTGCCGAGACCCAGTGCTGTAATGAGTATGACTGTCTGATTATTGGGTCGATAAAGGTTGGAAAAACCTTGCCTCCAAACATACGAGAGTCTTTCCGGAATCAACTTGCGAACAAGCCAACTCATGCCACGGCCGATCAGTCCCAGGAAAACAATGGAGCCGATCAAAATGCCGGAAAAGGTCAGACTTTGGGAAAAAGACTGGATTTGCCAATAGACCGTCAGGAAAATGAACAAAATGATGCCCACCGAGATCGGAATCAATGCCCGGTCAAAAGAGCTTTTGCTTCCCTCACCAATTCGTATGGCAGCGAGTGGACTCACTCTTCTTAAACCAATCAAGGAAACCAGTCCAAAAAGCAATGAAATCACTAGTCCGATCAAGACCCCCACACCCAGTGCTGGCCAGTAAGGTACCGGGACGAGATCAATGGGGAGAAAATCTTTCACAATGGCAGGCAAGTAAAGGTGGATAACGATTCCCAATAAACTCCCAACCAGTGAACCAATCAGCCCGAACATGGTGACTTGCACAAGAAAGACTCCAACCGCCTGTTTCGCTTTCATTCCAAGACATCGAAGCACTGCTACCGTTTGAACCTTACTTTTTGCATATACATAAATGGAGCTTGCCACTCCCAGGCATCCAAGAAGTAATGCTGTGAATGCCACTAATTCCAGGAAATTCGAAAGGTTGTCAAAGTCATTGCCGGTTTCTCCTTTTTCTTCTTCGATGGTCTCCACATCGTATCCTTTGCTTTCCGTGATTGCCACCCAGTCGCTCCATTTGCCAACGGTGTCTGGTTCCGGTTGAAACTGAAAATAATGCACGTAATTGATTCGGCTACCTTTTTGGATTAAGCCTGTGGCATCTACGTATTGGTAAGGGATGTACACGACCGGGGCAATGGATGCCGACACATCGGATTGACCCGGAACTTGCTTGATCACACCAAGTATTTCAAAAGCCAAAGACCCTACTCGAATGCTGTCACCTAGCTGAACATCGTATTGAATCATCAGCTTCTCATCCACTAATGCAAATGGTCCACTTTTGAAGTCGGAAGAAGCCGCTACAGGTTCAGTCTCTATACTTCCATAGTAAGGATAGTCTCCTTGTAATGCCCGAACCTGTGTCAACCTGGTTCCTCCTGACTTTGGAAACAAGACCATCGAAGAGAAGAAATTCTCCCTGGAATAATCGCTGGCGATGCTCTGGAATTTGGTCAGTAAACTATCTGGGAGATCCCGGTTACTGGAAATCCTGAAATCAGAACCCACCAGTAATTTGGCCTGGGCATCAATTTCACCCAGGAGGTTCTCTCTGAAGGAAGTGATCCCAACCATTGCGGCTATGCCAAGCGATATGGATGCAATGAATAAAAAAAGTTTGCCCCGACTCTTACGACTGTCACGCCATGCCATCCGCCAAACCCAAGAACGACTGTACCGAGGACGATCAATAGAAATTCGCTTATCCATGGTACCTACGAGGCGTTTGATTCAACTTTCAATCGATTTGCAGACTCAATGATGTCCTGAACCCTTCCGCCTTTTAGTCGAATGATCTTGTTGGTTTTTTCTGCAAGTTCCAGGTCATGAGTTACCAAAATCAGTGTGGTTCCTTCCTCCTTATTGATCTCAAATAGGAGTGATTCCACAGATTGTCCTGTATCCTCATCCAAATTTCCAGTGGGTTCATCTGCAAACAGAATTTTGGGTTGATTGGAAAAGGCACGTGCAATCGCTACCCGTTGTTGTTCACCACCGGAAAGCTGGGACGGGTAGTGACTCATCCGTTCTTGAAGTCCGACCCGGTCCAGAAGATCGGAAGCGGTAGTCCGAGCATTTTTTATGCCCTGCAATTCAAGTGGGATCATTACATTTTCCAAGGCGGTCAGGGTTTGGATCAGTTGAAAGTTCTGAAATACAAATCCCACATACTGATTCCTAATCTGAGCCAATTCATCTTCCGACATGCGATCCAATAAGATGTGATTCAGGGTGATAGAGCCCGAAGAAGGCCGATCTAGTCCGGCGCAAAGCCCCAATAGGGTGGTTTTCCCACTTCCGGACGGACCCACAATGGCGACGGAAGATCCCTCCTCAACCGTAAAAGCAATGTCATCTAGTACGTTGACTTCCCTCGAGCCACTCTTGAATGTTTTTGAAACCGAAGAAACGGTTAAGGCGGACGAATCCTTACTCATGCAAATATTTTTAGAAGCTATTATAACGAAAATCAAAACGCCATGTTTGTAACTTCGTTAATCTGTTGCTGATGAATAGCTGGAATGAATAGTTACACCCACATGAAGATGATTGATCAAATTAAGTTAATTGCACTGTCCATTGTCTTGACAGCCTGTTCAACTCAGAAATCTACGGAGGAAACTGCTGAGAGGAAGTCTG
The DNA here is from genome assembly GCA_964591785.1 of uncultured Roseivirgaceae bacterium. GTDB lineage: Bacteria > Bacteroidota > Bacteroidia > Cytophagales > Cyclobacteriaceae > Ekhidna. The sequence continues at coordinate 7,051 of CAZQDI010000118.1, read as the reverse complement.
AGGACCCAGCGGCAGAAACATCCTCAAAGAAGGAAAAAAAGAAGATCATTTTATTCTTTGGCGACAGCATTACTGCCGGGTATCAGTTGGATATGGAAAACGCTTTTCCGGCACTGATCCAAAAGAGGATAGATTCCCTAGGCCTAGACTACACCGCGATCAATGCGGGATTGAGTGGGGAAACGACCGCAGGAGGGAAGAGTCGGATCAACTGGGTTTTGCGGACGGTACCGGACATTTTCTTCCTCGAACTGGGAGCCAATGACGGCTTACGAGGTCTCCCATTGGAAGAAACCCCGAAGAACCTACAGGCCATCATAGATGAAGTAAAAAAGGTAAATCCGGAGGTTAAGCTGCTCATTGCCGGAATGATGGTGCCCCCCAACCTTGGAAAAGAGTACACTGATCAGTTTCAGCAGGTTTTTTCGAACCTTGCCGATGAGAACCAAGCGGAATTGATCCCTTTTCTGTTGGACGGTGTTGCAGGTATTCCCGAGCTTAATCTTAGTGATGGGATTCATCCCACGCCTGAAGGCCACAAAATCGTGATGGAAACGGTCTGGAACCATTTAATGCCGATGCTTTAAGCGCCAAAACTCGCGTTATTCCTTGCCTTTCCTTTTGTCGTAAGAAAGAAGCGATTGGACTAATTAACTACTCAAGCAGTGTTAGAAGTGGGAGAGAAACCATCTATTCTGACTATTTTTAGGGAGATTATCTGAAAATAAATCAACTAACCTTTTGTATATGAAGAAGATTTTACTTAGCGGAGGAATTGTAGTCTTTTGTTTGATCAACACAGTCAGATCTCAAGAGATTAACATAGCTTCTGACACCATTTCCATTACGTTGGAAGCAGCAACCTCAGAAACCATTGATTTTGACATCGTCAACGAAGATGCTGTCAATGACCTTACCTGGTCTGCAATTCTGGATGACTTTCTTGCACCAGGAGATACCGTTGATTTCCTGAAGGAGGACTTTGCCAACTGGCTATTGGCCCCTAATCAGGATCGCATATCTGATTTGGTTTGGATTGCCAGAAATGATACCCGAAGTATTTTCAATGCCAAGCAAGAGGTAGATTCGGACAGTCAATCTCCTGCGGGGACGTTATGGGCTCGAAAGCCAGCCAATGATTTAGAAGATGGAGATCTTGTTCCCTTCATTACGATGCATGATGGAAACCCTCCGGGACTGATTGGAGAAACGGTCACGCTTTTCCTGGAAGAGTCAGAACGAATCTTCAATGTAGACTTTACTGCCTGGAGCGGAGGTGGACCTGGTGGTGGTTTTGGATACAAGCGTGTTGAACAATATGAATATGTTGATTTTGATGGAGACAACTCAGGCGTGGCGGGAGCCAGCAGTAGCTCAAACCTAGCCCTGACCGTCGATGCTACCAATATAGCAGCAGGGACTTACTACACCAATATCCTTGTACTCAGCGATGATGCAGACGAAGATACTACAGTGGTGGTGATTGAAACAGAAATTCTCCCGTTTGCTGAGATTGTTGTTTCGGAGACTGAGCTATTTAACATGCTTACCACCGGAGCTCCGGACTCCACACAAACTTTCGAAATCATTAATAAGGGTTCATCAAGCCTGACATGGGAAGCCACCACCGATGACCGGCCAGCCGGTATCGATGTTGAATTAGATACGTATGGAAGTACCATTGATGCGGGCGACACCCTGGAGATTGGCGTCACATTTAATCCGGGAGACACGCCGGATGGAACGTATCCATGGCCACTGACCATCGCATCCAATGATCCCATGAATTCGGAAGTTGTATTAGACATCATATTTGAGGTGGCAGGAGTCCCTGAGATTGCCTCCATTGCTGATGTAGATTTTGGTACTGCATTCTCAGGAACCAACTACTCGGCCACCTTTGATATTGAAAATGAAGGTACCGGTGCATTGACTATACTGGATATTTTTTCAGATTCGACCGAGTTATCTTTCGATCAGACGGAGTTGATCATCGCGCCTCAGTCTTCTGAAGAAATCATCACATTCCTGGCTGCAGATATGCTTGGTAGCATTTCCGCTACCGTCTATGTGGTCAGCAATGATACCACTTCTATGGGCGCCAATGATACCATCTCTTTCGCTGTCACTGCAGATGTACTGGGAGCACCTGTGATTGATATTGCTGCGAACGAATTCACTTTTGACCTTGCTTCCAGCGATTCTACCGGGTTTGTCGTGGAAGTACTCAATGACGGTGCAAGCGACCTGAACCTTTCCTTCGAACTGGATAATGACTTTGGATTTGGGGAGACGGTCCTGTTCGTCAAAGAAGACAATGCAGACTGGACCGTTCCGGCAAATAGAGACAGCATTTCTCCAATGGTTAGTTTGGCAAGACAGGATAGTTGGCAACTGTTCAATTGGTTAGAAGATTCCACTCAGACAAGGAGACAGGGGTGGAGCTCAATTGAAATGGCCTGGGGAGCAACGGCTGATGTCGATGAAGACGACTACGAAAGTGACTGGAGGCAGTTCAGGAACAACTCTCCGAACGGACGGTCGACAGGAATTGTTGGTGGTACCAGCTCTTTGCATACCCTGGACGAGGATCGCTATTTTGACTTGATGTGGTTGAACTGGACCAGTGGAAACAACGGAGGAGGATTCAGCTACCTAAGACAAGAGATAGTTAGCCTGTTGTTTCCAAATGATACGTTAACCGAAAGCAATAGTGGGAACGATTATACGGTTGCACCAGGTGAGACGCTACAGCTTGAGTTTACGATCGATGCGAGGGATGTCAATGCGGGAACCTTTAGCCCTTCCATTATTTTATATTCAAATGATCCCGTTGATCCGCAACAGACCATTGAGGTTGATATTACAGTGGATGGTGGTAGTGCAGGTGCTGATTTTGTGATCGATACGGATACCATCGAGGTGACTTTGTTGGCTGGTGGGATCAAGGACATTCAAATTCCGATCAAAAATAATGGTACGTTTGATTTGAACGCCGCTTTTGAAAGCATCAATGCTGAGATTGGACAGTCGGTCTTTTTTGAGAAAGAAGGAAGTACCGATGAAGCATTGGAGGAGAATCAGGATCGAATTTCTGACATCGTATGGATTACCCGGGAGTTTGGTGGAAATCAGGGGGGATTGTACAACTTCTTCGAACGCCCTCAGTTCGAACGTAACTCTTCCACGATTGAGTGGGCCCTTGGACCTACAGCTGAGGCCGAGCCTACTGACTACAGTGATAATTTCATCAGTGACATTGCACGTCAGTTACCGAATAATGCAAAAGGACTTCCGGGGAATACCCTTTCCCTTCATACACTGGTAGAGGACGAATACTATGATCTGGACATACTGACCTGGGGGAGCGGAGATGATGCCGACGGAGGAGCCTTCTCTTACAATCGAACACGTGTATTGAGGTTTTTGTCCTACGAAACTCCAGATCCTTTCTTTACCATCGCTCCAAATGATTCCATTGAACTCGATTTCCTCATCGATACGGATCGTTTTAGTGCAGGTACCTATACCAACAGTATCGTGATTTCCCTGAATTTTGGATTGAATGAAGCGCAGGTACCTGTCAAATTAACTGTGCTGGGCTTGCCAGAGTTGGCAGTGGATAACAACGCCATAGCCTTTGATACCCTCGAGGTAGGGTTTGAACAGACTTACCTGCTCGAGGTAGAAAATATTGGGTCTGATGTACTTGACATTACTGAGATTGCTAGCAGTTTAGACGTATTTGAGTTAAGTGCAGCATCGTTGTCGATTGACGCTGGTTCTTCTGAGGTCATCGAAATCACGTTTACCCCAACCGACGGTCAGGTATATCAGGGTGCATTAACCTTCAATACCAATGATGAACTGAATCCAAGCGTTTCAATCGACCTATTAGGGGTCGGAATCTTAGGGCCGGTGCTATCCGTAGATAAGTCCGAGCTTTCTCAAAGCTTATTCCTCGGAGAGGTGACCACCGAATCCTTTGTAATCACCAATAATGGACAAGACAACCTGGAGTGGGAGCTTGCCCTAAGCAGGGACGAGATGGTGTTTTTCCAGAAAGATGATTTTGCGGATCAAACACTTCCTGCCAATCAGGATCGAATCACCAACAATGTTTGGCTTACTCGGGGAAATCAGGCAGGAATTTTCAATGCAGTGCTTGAGAACTCTTACGATCGCAGTGCCGACGATGGACC
>CAZQDI010000118.1:0-2839 GCA_964591785.1 uncultured Roseivirgaceae bacterium | reverse complement strand
ACGTTCGGCCCCTTCACCGAAGACCTGTCTAATTTGCAGGATTGGCGGGATGCAGTCCGGGACTCGATAGATATGAATCAACTGGCCAGTGTAGCACTTTTAGCTTACTTGGTAGAGGACGATTTATTCTACGAGTTTGATTTCCAAAGTTGGACTGGTAACGCCCAGGGAGGGGGGATGAGTTATTATCGAACTCCGGTGTTCGGACCGTATCAGGAAGCCATCGACTTTACACAAACTTCAGGTGTCGTACCTCCGGGAGAGTCTGTTACCGTGACGGTGACATTCAATCCGCTGACCACCTATACCGGGAACTTTGACATTCCGTTGCAGATCCTTACCAATGATCCTGCTAATATCGAGTATGACATTCCACTATTCATGTCCGTTGCTTCCATTGTGACTGCAGAGCCCATTGATGACGTCGTCGAAAATGAGGGTTTCACTTCAGTGACGATTGACATTAGCAGCACATTTACAGATGCACAGGGAGACGCTTTGGTTTACAGTGCGGAAAGTGATAATGAGGGGGTCGCCACTGTAGAAATTATCAATGGCACTGATCTGGTAGTTACGGAAGCAGGTATCGGAAGTTCACGAATTACGGTTTTTGCAGAAGATCCTTCGAACAATGTGGGCTCACAAACTTTTACTGTTCGAGTGAATGGATTCACCACTCTGGCTGAACCCGTGGATGATATTGATGTGATTATTGGTTTCGAGTCCTTCACTCTAGACCTGGGAGATGTATTTGATGATCCGGATGGTCTGAATGATTTAACGTTCACGGTAACAAGTTCGGCAGATACTGCAGCCACGATAAGCTTGGAGGGCTCAGAATTGACATTTACTGAGGTGAATCCAGGGAGTACGAATATCATGCTGACGGCTGCTGACGGAATTGGGCCTGAGGTGATGGATGAATTTATTTTCACAGTGAATAAGCTCCCTCAGGAAGTGACATTTGGTGAATTAGGGGAATTTACGTTTGGAGACGCTGACATCACTTTGGTCGGCAATGCCTCGTCTGGTTTGGATATTGTGTTCACAAGTTCTAATACAGAGGTTGCCACCATTGATGGGATAACGCTTTCCATCGTCGGTGCCGGGGAATCCGTCATCAGTGCTACACAAGCAGGAACAGAGACGCTTGCTACTGTGACAGTCGATCGAAGTCTGTTGGTGAATAAAGCCGATCAAACGATCACATTCAATGAGATCAATGACGTAACCATTGGTGAGATAGAAACTTTTGAGCTAACAGGAATTGGTATTGCTTCGTCTGGATTACCAATCTCTTATGAGAGTTCGGATGCATCTGTGGTCACCATTGTCGGTGAGACCGTGACCCTGGTGGGTAGTGGGTTAGTGGCAATCACGGCATCACAAGATGGTGATGACAACTACAATGCAGCAGAAGATGTGTTCCAGTTTCTGACCGTAAATCCTCAAGTCCTTGGTCTTGGAGATCAGTTTGAGCAGTTGCAACCCTATCCGAATCCAACAGCTGACTTCCTTAACCTCAATTTTGTCGGTATAGACGGTGAAGTACGTCTTCGAATACTTGACATCAATGGTCGGTCTGTAGAGAACGATTTCAGTCTGAGAACTGCTGGTGGAATTGTAAGTGTGGATGTACGTGGTTTAGCAGCCGGCACGTATCTGTTGGAAATTCAAAATAGAGAAGAGTCCATACGATACAAGTTCATTAGAGAATAATCAAGAATAGATTCAGTTGAGAAAAGGCTGCCAAACGGCAGCCTTTTCTCTTTATTGCCAGGTGGTCTGAGTCATAGGATGCTAGTTTCATGCAACTTTGATGCGCTTCATGAACGCAGAAGATGCCTTTCATGGTGGATCAACATGCGCATCGTGCGAGTGGATCATGCGCATGTGATTGGCCTGGGAAGGGCATGAAGATAGGATCCGAAGATTTTAGATGGATTTTTTAAGCTTTAGATTATTTGTGCATAATCGCATATACGAATACATAAGTCTTGCGGCTTAACAAAATGATCATATCACGTCAGTTGTTGAACCGGAACGTGATTCCTAATCCATAGGAAAGCAGTAGTTCTTTGTCGTTTAAGTCGAATAATATATCATTGCGAAAGGGGGGGACATCCGGGAAAGGAGCAGATTCCGGAGTGGAATACGGAAACAAGGCGACGGTCGGTTCGAAAAGAATACTTACTTTTTCCCCAACAGACCAGTAAAATCCCAGACCTGTGGAGAATGCGCAAAAGAGTTTCTTGTATTGCTCTTCACTGGACCCTGTTTCAAGGTGTACTGTCAGCGCTGCCGGCAGGTAGATTATTTGATTGATGGAATATTCGATCCCCATGGGCACCATGATAAATCGGTTTCCTTTGGTCTTAATTCTAGTTTCAAAGCTTCCAAAAACGGGGTCTTCCAAAGAGATTACATCGAGATCAAATTCATAAAAAAAGTTGAGCGTAGAGATTCCAATTCCAAGGTTGTACTTGATGGAGGGTCGACTGTAGGATACAACGAATGAAGTTGAATAATTGAATGCGCCATCGCGGTTGATGATCGAATTCTTGTCTTGCTTAAATACCGTACGGAAGATGTCACCTCTGACGGAATAGGAGAATTGCTGAGCAAAAGCTGCCGAGCAAACAAGATAAAGGAAGAGGATAGCAACGGATCGATTCATTTGCTCATCAATGAAAGTTGACTAAAAGTAGTGCAAACCTCGGGAATTAATGCAGAGCTTAGACCAGCGATGGTACCGGGAGTAACTAGGGTTTAGCAGACCTGCACCCCTGCAAAAGAGGGGAGGGAAATGTGGTGCAGTTGGTCCTAACATGGAAATCAG
>CAZQDI010000117.1:0-13189 GCA_964591785.1 uncultured Roseivirgaceae bacterium | reverse complement strand
TATTATATACATTTGGATAAAAATTTCAGAATGGGAATAAAGGGGAAGCACCTAGGAGAGTTCGAAGAAATGGTTTTACTAGCTGTAGGGGTTCTGGGAAATGAAGCCTATGGCATCTCGGTAAAGAACAAAATCGAAGAACTAACAGGTAGAAGCGTTAGCATGGGAGCACTCCATGCGGCACTGAACAGGCTTGAAGAAAAGGACTTTGTGAAGTCCAAATTGGGTGAAGCAACTAAAATTAGAGGGGGTAAGAGGAAACGCTTTTACTCGGTGACACTCTTTGGCCAGAAGGAAGTCAAGGATCTGATGGCAAAAAGACAACAATTATGGGAGGCAATTCCTCAGGAAGCATTTGCGGTGAGATGGACACCAACTAAAGACCAATGAAAAAACCACCAAAAATCTTTGATCGCCTTCTGAGGTGGTATTGCGTTCATACCGACCTTGAGGATATTCAAGGAGACTTCTATGAAGTTTACTACGATCGAATGGAGGATTCCCCAATTAAAGCCAATTGGTTATTTGCACTGGATACTCTCAAACTACTAAATCCCTTTTCAAAGCAAAAAAAACGTTCTACTTGGTTAGGTGAATCATACCAATTCAATTTCAGAAATCAAATCAACATTGCCCTTAGACATTTACGAAAAAATCCATTTATTAATGCCCTGAAAATTTTAGGGCTGAGTATCGCAATCGCTGCCTTTTTATTTACAACAGATTACGTCAGATTTCATAACAACTTTGATCAGTTTCACGAGAAAAAAGACAGAATCTACCGCATTGTAACTACGGTTACATCCCCTGACCTCCAGGATGTGACTGCATGGTCTCATGCCTACATAAGAGATATTGCAGATGAACTTACAGGAATAGAGCACGTAGTCAGGCTATTAAAATTTGAAGAAGCTGCCATCATAAATACTGGAAAGAAGCAATTCAAGGAGAGTGAAATATACTATGCAGACCCAGAACTTTCTCAAGTATTTAGCTATCAATGGCTAGAAGGAAATCCAGCTACTGCCTTGATGGATCCCAGTTCTGTGATCATTACAGAAAGCGCGGCAAAAAAATACTTTAACTCAGCCTATGGGCTGATTGGAGAAATATTGAACATTGACGAAGCACCGTATAAAGTTACCGGAGTTGTAGAAGACGTACCGGAAAACAGTGATTTCAAATTTGATTTGCTGGTCCCACTTACATACAGTGCCTTAGAGGACTGGATGTTTGTTTATGTCTTGTTAGAATCAGGAAGTAACATTGATGAAGTCGCCTCCACTCTTGCTCAAATCATACCAGAATACAACGATCACTATACTGATCAGGGAATTTCGTTGGTCTATGATTTTGAGAATATTACCGAAATCCATTACAGTGAGCCCAAACTGTATGACTTGCCAAAAATGGACAAACAGCGTATCCAATTATTCACCCTTGTTGCATGGATCATTCTCATAACAGCTTTTGTTAACTACATCAATCTTTACACTACCCTACTCCTACAAAGGGTAAGGAACATTAACGTTCAGATGGTAATTGGAGCTTCCAAAAAGCAACTTTTCCTGGAATTTGTTACAGAAACGTTGATCTATGTTGGCCTCTCTTTACTTATCGGGTTGGGTATCACGCTTATTTCCGCCGATCTTCTTAGCCAATTTGCAGATTTCCCATTCTTTACTGCGCCCATTCCAACAATTTCATATGCACTACTGCTTCTTTGCTTCCTCGGCAGTGTTCTCATACTTTCACTGTATTCTTTGGTCATCACAACCAGAAAATCTAGCAACCAACTATTTGAGGCAAAGACAATAAAGGCACCTCTGAGAAAATTCCTGATTGGATTGCAGTTTGCCTTGTCCTTTTTGGTGATTTCCGGCACTTTCATCATTTATTTACAAACTGCTCACATTCAAAATCAACCTCTGGGTTTCAATCCCGACCAGACAATCCGCTTTCAATTTCCCGATTACATCGATCAGAGCAAAGTAGAAGCAATCAAAAGGGACCTGTCCGCCCTGAGTTTTGTAGAGTCGCTTGCCCAAATCGAAAGTAAAGCAGTCCCGGGAATGGATGCCTGGGTAGAAGAGTATTATGTCCCCGAATTGGACCAAACTAAGCTTTTTCAAGAATTAGGAGTAGATGAACATTATGACGAAACACTAAAACTAAGAATAGTTTCAGGTGAATTCTTCACAAGTCAGAAACATCGACCTCATCGCGCATTTGTGGTCAATGAAGCATTCTTAAATCACCTTGGGTGGAGTTCTGAGGAAGTGATTGGAAAAAAATTAAATGTCTATGGACATAGTGCACCGATTATTGGAGTTACAAAGAATTTCTATTTCAATTCTCCTCATGAGCTGATTCAACCACTTATCATCAATTATGCGCCTCGTGGATCTTTTGCACTAGCAAGACTCTCCGAAAACATAGATTTGGCTGCTGCTATCGAAAGACTTGAGTTGACGTGGTTCAATCACCTCCCAGACTTACCTTTTAATTTTTCTTTTGTTAAGTCAGATTATGACATCCAATTCAAAGAAGAACAGTCGACCATTAACGTCCTTGGTCTAGTTGCAAGCCTTGTCATCGTGCTGTCTCTACTAGGCATGTACGCCATATTGAAAATGCTTTCCAAGGCAAGAGAAAAAGAATTGGGCATTAGAAAGGTGAATGGCGCTCAACCTATCGACCTATTCAAATTATATGCAAGAGAATTCATCCTAATCTTATTGGCTTCACTCCTGATTTCCATCCCGATTGCATGGACAACTCTCCAGAAATGGTTGGCCCAGTACCCCATTCGAATTTCACTAAATCCCACGTATTTTTTACTGATTGCTTTGCTGGTAGTCATCTCAGCAAGCCTGGTGATCTTCTTTCAGGCAAATAAGGCATATCAGGTTAATACAGTAGAAAGTCTGAAGCATGAGTAGAATTCGATTGACAAAAATCCATTCGATAGGTACATACTTAGTTTTGCTAATGACAGCTCTGAGTTCTACCTATTCTCAACAACATTTTCGAATTGAAGGGAAGGTAGTAGATCCTTCCCGCGAGCCACTTGCATTTTCTACTGTAAGTCTACTTGGATCATCAGCAGGAGTCGTTACCAATTTCCTTAGGGAATTTGAAATGGAGATTGACAAAAGTCAGCTGGAGGATACGCTTTACGTCTCTATGTTAGGTTATGAACCAGTGAGAGTCGCAACTAAAAGTTTGGATCTGGACCAGAAGCAAATTTTTATCCTCCGAGAACGCATTGTTTTGCTCGAAGAAGTAGAAATAAATGAGAAGAAACTTACAGCATCGGAAATTGTCGATCGGGTCCTCGATAAGATTTCCGAAAACTATCCCTATCAACCCTACCTTTTAGAGGGGTTTACGCGATCTCACAAACAGGAATGTGGGGCCTACGTAACATTATACGAGGCTGATTTTAGCCTCTACGGTCAAGGATATCACAAAAAGATTCCCGAAAAAATCTATGTGAATGCATCAAGACAGAGTTCGTATGTTCCCTATCATCACAGCAGGGTATTAAGAAATAATCGGAATCTTTTTATCTCAATGCGACACATCAACGATGTCCTCTTCAGATCTTATTCACTCCAAAAAAGCCACAACACCTATGAAATAGCAAACTACACAATAGAGAATGATCAACTGATCTATGTAATCAAAACCAACCATTCAAAGTATGTAGAGCATACAATGTACATCAATGCTGACGATTATGCCTTGCTCAAAGTAGTGATGGAAATGAACACCCCTGAAGATGAGGAATGGAATCCATTGTTGAATAAGGGGCCATCGAGCGACTCGCTTGATTTCAAGGTAACACGAATTTCTAAAACCATTCAGTTTGAGAAAACTCAAAGTAGGTACTTCTCCAAATACATGGACTGGCTGGTTGAAGGAAAGCTGTACCTCCGTGATACAGATTCAGAATTCTGCGATTGGGGATTTCGGTTTGAAACAATGTACCATAAAGTACAAACAGAGAACATCGAAAAGCCCTCTAAGGAAAAATGGATGAATCCAAAATCGAAGAAAGATCCATCCCCCACTCCTTATGATCCTTTATTTTGGCAAGAATACCCACCAATCAAAACTTTTCCGGTAAGCCCGCAAATTGTCAGGGACCTTGAAAAGAGTGGTCCACTAGAAGAACAGTTTGAATCTCAATCTCACAAGTGATGAATCGACTACTTTTCTCACTTCCATTCACTTGTTTCTTCTGTGTGATGCAGGCGCAAGACTTCATTGAGATTCGCGGCAGGATCATCGACGCACAGACGAACGAACCTATTGAATCTGCAACGATCTCCTTCAAGAAAACGCCCGTAGGTACAATAAGCAATTCAGAAGGGGTCTTTGAACTTCAAATCTTAGCTAGTCAAAAAATGGATACCATTATTGTATCACATTTAGGTTACACTGCTGTTAAGAAACCGGCAAGTTCACTGCCTAATCCGACGATTGAACTGGTGCCACATTGGGTAGAACTTTCTGAAATCACCGTACAGGCACGGCCCTTAACAGCCAGAGAAATTGTTGACACAGCTTTTGATCGGCTGAAGAAAAACTTTTCTCAAGATCCATATCTGTTAAAAGGGTTCTTCAGACAAGCAAGCCTCGAAGAAGGGCAATATGTACTGCTGGTTGAAGCAGCATTACACATATACGATATGAAGTACAGGCTTCAAAAACAATTCGACCTAAAGGAACGGGTACTTGTCAAACAGGTCAGATCCAGCAATAGCCTCTTCAAGGTAAGGAACCTTAATTTCTTCGACAGAGTCAATACCGTTAAACTACTTCTTAATTGGAATTACACCCGATACGAGAACCAATATGTAATGGAACGAGAAAACTATCAGATAGATAGTATCCTGTATCAGGATGGTCGACTGATCTACCAGATAAGTAGTTTATATGAGGGAGACAGATTGACCAATCGGTTCACAATGCATATTGACGCAGATGAATTCAATTTCATTAGGATTAAAAATGAAAACCATGCCAAACCGGGTGAGTTCCTTGGTATCTCTCCCTTGCAAGCAGACAGATCCAAGCAAGTGGGGATCAAAGATGCTACCCAGGAATACCAATTCAGGCAATACAAGGAAAGGTCCTATTTGCAAGCATGTAATTCAACAAATACCGTAGGAATTATTGACAAAAAAAGCGGAAAGGTCGAAAGATACATTTCTGATGAAAACTTGTTGGTAGTCACCGAAATCATCACTCAGGGAGTAGACTTTCCAAAACAAGGTATTATGGATCCCAAGTTGAATATCAAGGAACAAGCTTTTGTCTATGATCCGCGGTTCTGGGAAGACTATGAGCAAGTACAACTTACTCCTCTCTCTGAAAAGCAACGGAAAGACCTTGAAGTTGACACTCCCTTAGCAACACAGTTCGCTCAAAACGCCAAGACCAAATGAAACCAATCACCTCACTATTTCTTGTTCTTTGTTTGCTTCAACTAAGCGGACAGCATCAACGATCCATCTCTGGAGTTGTATATGATCAACAGACGAAGCAGCCCTTAGCATTCGCTACCATTGGCATTCCTGCAAGCCCACACGGAACCGTATCCAATGCGGATGGTGAATTCACCTTCTTTGTTCCAGATTACTTGAAGGACGATACCATTTCTATTAGTTATGTTGGCTTCAAAAGGACCAGCATCCCAATCCAACTGCTAGACGACTCTCCAATTCATGTCTACTTGCAGGAAAGTATCATAGAACTGGAGGAGATCGAGGTAAGTGGAGAACAGCTTACCGCCAAGCAAATCATGGAAAAGGCACTTGATCGGATCAAGGACAATTTTCAATCTGACCCCTTTATTTTGAAAGGATTCTTCAGAGATATCAGAGATCAGAACAATAAAACCGTTTATTTGTCCGAGGCCGCAGTAGACATCCGTGACCCCGGAGTCTCAGTAAATAAGCAATTGCCCAAAAAGTTCTACCTCAGAGGCGTTAGGGCAAGCGACTCGAGAGTTAATTCACTTCTTAGAGGATCCCTTCTTAATTCAGGGAATTCCCTCACCGTAAACCTGGAACATAACTACTGGCTAAACCGACTTAGACATAGCCTTGCCACAAATGAATACACCATAGATCAAATCCTGTCTGATGCCGACAAGCAACTATATGTAGTAAAAACCGAACAATTTTCTTCAAAGCCAGACCTTGCTGAAAAGTACAAAGACATGAAATACCGCCTTATCCATAAGTACTATGTAAATGCAGAAACTTTTGCCATTCTGAAAGTCGAGCACTTAGAGGAGCCAATAGAAGGTAAATATGTGGGTATTGAACGACCCTATATTGGCGATTCACTCTACTACAGTAAGAAAGGGTGGAATCAGTTGATCGAGTTTGAGGAATACGAGGGAAAATTATACCTCAAGTACCATGACGTAAGCTATGCATTCGACATCGTCGACGAAAAAAATAGTCAAATCCACCTTGACATGGCCTATCAATTTACATTCATCGTCACCGAGGTGATATCCAACAAAACCATTAAGCCCGAGGGGCAAAAAATGAACCGAAATAAACCATTAACAACGCAGTTAGAATACGAAGAAGATTTTTGGGCTGACCCGATCAATGTCAAACTGGTGCCGCTCACCGAAAAGCAAATTCAAGATCTGGAATCCGAGAAAACCTTAAGCCGACAGTTTAGAACCAAAAAACAACGGATAAAGAAAAGCTAATGAAATCTGTTTGGTCGATCCTATTTCTGACTTTTGCCTCCTGGAGTTATACCCAGGAAATGATCACTATCTCTGGAAAAATAGTGGATGTCGAAACCAAGGAACCGCTTGCTTTTGCCACCATCAACATACAAAATACCCCAAAAGGCGTAGTTGCAAATGAAGAAGGTGCTTTTGATTTCACGTTCAGCAAAACACATTTGAAAGACACCCTCATTTTTTCATTTACCGGTTACGAGAGAGAACGTGTACTTGTGCAGGCTTTGAAAAACAGACAAGATCTTAACATAGAACTAGTAAAACAGGAGGTGATGCTTTCCGAAGTGGTCATCACCAATAAAGAATTAACACCATGGCAAATTCTGAAGCTAGCTATTAATAATTTGAAGGCAAACTATCCTGAAAAACCTTTTAAATTGAAAGCATTTTATCGCGATTACAAACTCGAAAATGACAAGTGCATTGGCTTATTTGAAGCCGCAATCTCCGTCTATGACAAAGGCTACGCTCGCGTCCCCAACAAAAATTCATTTAAGGAAAAGGTAGTGTTAGAACAGGTACGAAAAAGTCTGGAGGTTAAGTACAAAACTCACACCTTTAGACGAGTAAACGTGATCAAAGAGTTATTGAAGTTGAACGATGTTCGCTACCAGTCGCGAGCACTCGATAAGAGGAACGACTACAACTACGAACTCGTGGGATATGAAATTATCAACGACCGTTTAATGTACAAGATTAAGGCTGTCGAGACCTGGACATTCTTCATTTATGTGGACATCTCAACCTATGCAATTCCCAGAATTGAAATGGATTACACTTGGATCGACGATATCGCTGAAAATGAATGGATACTTGGAGATACCATTCGATACAAGCAGACAGCTGCAAAAGTAATTCTGGACTTTCAACAGATTGATGATAAATACTATCCGAAGTACTTCCACTTTATTGCTGATTTGATTGCTTTCGAACCAGCCTCTGACTCTATTTTGTTCACCTCCTATCTACTCCAAGAATATATGGTCACAGATATTAATTTCAACCCAGAGGAAAAACCGATGAAGCCAGATCAAATGAACCCTGACGAAATCATTGAAAAACAAAACTTCTCTTACAACCCTGAATTTTGGAAAGATTATAACGTATTGAAGCTCCATCCACGGGACGAGCTCTTAATCCAGGGACTTGAGGAGCGAATGAAACTTCCAGAGCAATTCTCCTCCCCGTCCGTCACGACTGATCAAAGTCAAAACTAAACAACCAACCCAAATTAGATATACAATTAGGAAACTAATTAAAGAAGTTTCCGTTAAGCTCTCTTGAATTCACAATCTGTCTCCATGAAAAGCATTTACTTATTCCTATTTCTTACCATTATTTCCATTCAGACGTTAAGCGCTCAATCAGATAAAGCACTGATAGAAGCGACACTAAATGATTACATCCAGGGATCTACCAACGGTCAGCCCAAACGCTTGGAAAAAGCGTTTCATCCGGACTTAAACCTCTACTACGTAAAGGATGAAGAAGTAAAAATATGGAGTGGCAAAGACTACATTCTGGATACCAAAGAAGGGCAGCCAACCGGCGAGACCGGAAAGATCATTTCAATCGACTTTGAAAACAATGCTGCAATGGCCAAAGTAGAGATCTTCAATCCAAAAAACAATCGCACCTATGTTGACTATTTCATGTTGCTGAAAACAGACAACAAGTGGACCATCATTCATAAGATGTTTACCAGAAAAAGCGGCACTAACTAGTAGTCCGTTTTGATCGACTTATTAAAGGGGAGCCCTAGTTGATATTTGATGTCTTCATCTCTGGACCCATCTGTAACATCCAGTCCATATTGAATCTCAGACGTATCCCCATAGGTAAATGTCCCGAACATTCTATCCCAGATAGAAAGAACATTTCCGAAATTGGTATCCGTCCAAGGTCTTTCGAAATGATGATGAAATTTATGGGTGTTGGGTGTAATGATGACATAGCTCAACACCTTATCTACTCCTTTGGGTAGACCAATGTTTGCATGGGTCCAATAGGTAAAGAAAATGGTGATGATCCGATAGAATAAGTAAAATGAAACCGGCATTCCGAATAGAATGAACGTGATGAGCGCCAGACCTTCCCGAAGGACAAATTCGATCGGATGTTGGCGAACCCCAGTAGTAAGATCCACTTTGGTGTCGCTGTGATGAACGAGGTGTAGCTTCCACATCCACTTTACCCGGTGTAATAAATAATGGGCAAAATACTGAGATACCAGGTCCAACGCTACAAAGGAGATCAATAAAGCAGCCCAGGTAGGAAGTTCCACCCAATTGAGTATTCCAAATCCTGCATTCGAGGTCCATAGTGTCACTCTTACCAACAAGGCTCCGAACCCAACATTGATGATCATCAGCATGACCAAAAGCAGTAAGTTCATTCCATCGTGCTTTAATCGATTGTAGTCATGCCTTACGAGCGGGATGATCTGCTCAAGAATGAAAAAGAACAATAGACAAAAGCCGACCCACGTAATCTTTTGAACGGTTGTCAAAGCCGCGAAATAATTCAGAAACTCTTCCATAGCATACAAAACTAATCCATGATCGTTCTGTTTGAAAATCCCACCTTTTCCGTAGATTGAAGTCATAAATGAGCACACGGGAAATTCTGTTTAGTCTATTGGTTGGCCTTGGTTTGACTTCCCAATCCCAATTAAAGGGACAAGTCATCGATACCATACGGTGTGAAAATGACCCCTCACAATCTTATGCACTCTACTTACCTACTGAATATGATCCATCTCAAAAATGGCCGGTGATTTTCTTCTTTGAGCCAGCAGCCAGAGGATCGCTACCTATTACCCTGTATCAGTCAGTGGCTGAAGAATTGGGATACCTGATGGTTTGTTCTAACAATTCTAGAAACGGAAGCTACGAAATTGGATTTGAAGCAGGTCAGGCCATGATCAATGATGTAAAAACTCGCTTCTCTCTTGATACAAAAAGAATAATTCTGAGTGGATTCTCCGGTGGTTCCAGACTGGCACTAACCATTGCCACTCAAAACGAAATTGCCCATGCTGTCATTGGTATTGGAGCTACCCAGCCGACTACACCAGAATATATGTTGATGGAAAAACGAGGCTTTGCTTATGTCGGCCTGGTTGGCAATCGAGATATGAATTATCAAGAACACAAGTCCTTTCATGCATTTCTCAATGGATTGGAAATGGACAACCTGTTGCTCATAAGCAGTAAACCCCATGAATGGGCTTCGGAAAAGGACCTCAGATTAGCATTGCTTTGGCTAAGATCGGATCAGCGCCTCAAAGAAGGGATACAAAACAAATTAGGAGAAGAGGGCGATTCACTCTCCATTCCCGACAAGAACTACTTGCATGGACTTGCTTCAACCATTCCAACTGACTTCAATGAAAGCGATGCTAAGAAAGCCCTAAAGAAAGAGGCAAAGCTAGCAGCTAGTGAAAGTACCCTAAGGAAGACATTGATGGACTCTATTAATGATGTGATCCATAATCCCTTCAGCAAAGGGAGCACGCTGCGCTGGGTAGAAAAAGAAAGTTCAGAGCTGACAAAAAGAAAGGAGAGAGCCAAAGCTCTCGAGGAACGCCTTATGAATGAGCGGCTACTGGCACTCCTTCATGGCTATTGCTATGAAAGTGCCTTTTTCTTCCTGAGCGACAAGAACCACCACAAAGCCATTCTGGCGCTTACGATACTGCAAGGCGTTTCTCCAGATAATCAGTTTGTGACCTGGATGTTGGCCCGGACCTACGCATTGGAAATGAACTTGGAAAAAGCACTTGAGCAACTCGAAAAATCCATTGAACTTGGATTCGCAGACAAAAATCAGCTACTGAATGAACCGGATCTGGAAAGTATCCGATCTACAAAAGAGTTTCAAGTAATGATCGAAAAGTTGCCAGACTAAAATTCGCAGTTTCCAGGAGTTCTAGGGAATGGAATGACATCCCTGATATTACTCATGCCCGTCACAAATTGAACCAGTCGCTCAAACCCAAGTCCGTAACCGCTGTGAGGAACTGTGCCAAACCTTCTTGTATCCAGATACCATGATAATTCTTCTGCCGGAATGTCCATTTCTTTCATTCGCTGCTCCAGCTTATCTAGACGTTCTTCCCGTTGAGACCCCCCGGCTATTTCACCGATTCCAGGAAATAGCACATCCATGGCGGCAACCGTTTTGCCATCGTCATTTTGACGCATGTAAAAGGCTTTAATGTCCTTTGGATAATCAAATAGGATCACAGGCTTCTTAAAGTGTTTTTCAACTAAAAATCGCTCATGTTCGGATTGTAGGTCGGCTCCCCACTCTTCAATCAGATATTGAAATTTTTTCTTCTGATTAGGCTTAGATCGTCGTAGAATTTCAATGGCCTCTGAATAGGAAACTCGCTCAAAATCACTCTCTGCAACGAAAGCGAGACGTTCCAAAATAGTCATTTCGCTTCGTTCATGTTGTGGCTTACTTTTTTCCTCATCTTGCAGCCTTTTGCTCAAAAACTCAAGATCATCCTGACAATGAGTCAACGCGTGCTTCGCCAGGTGCTGCAGCATTTCTTCCGCAAGATCCATGTTATCGTCAAGATCGTAGAAGGCCATTTCCGGTTCCATCATCCAGAATTCTGCCAAATGACGTGTGGTGTTACTGTTTTCTGCTCGGAAAGTAGGGCCGAACGTATAAATCTCAGAAACTGCCATCGCTGCCAACTCTCCTTCCAACTGACCTGAAACCGTCAGATTCGTTTCTTTCTCGAAGAAGTCTTGCTTGAAATCCACCTCGCCCGCTTCATTTTTTGGCACATGACCCAAATCGAACGTCGTGACCCTGAAAGTCTCCCCTGCTCCCTCTGCATCCGAGGCAGTCAATATGGGAGTATTGATGTAGAGAAATCCTTTCTCATGGAAAAAGGAATGAATCGCATACGCCATTTCATGCCGAACTCTGAAGACTGCGCCAAATGTGTTTGTCCTTGGTCTCAAATGGGCGATTTCCCTCAGAAATTCCATGGAGTGCTTTTTAGGCTGTAGCGGATATTGCTCGGGATCAGCCTCTCCCAGCACCTCCACATGTTGCACCAATAGCTCCACAGCCTGACCCGAACCCTGCGACGCCTCCAGCTTTCCCGTCGCCGAAATGCTCGAACCAGTCGTAATCTTTCTCAATTCAGATTCATCAAAAGAAGCAACATCAAAAACAAGCTGAAGATTGTTGATTGTAGACCCATCATTTAGCGCCACAAAGGCCACATTTTTACTCCCACGCTTGGTTCGCACCCAACCTTTGACAACAATTTCCTGTCCAGCTTTGCCGGCAGTTAAAACTTGCTTGATTTTTGTTCTTCTAATTTTATGCACAGTCTTAAAATATTTGGGTCGCAAAACTAACGAATGTGATAATTTTGAAGGATTAATAACTCATGCAGAAACTCACACTTTCACAATCTCTACAACAAAAACTGTCTCCACAGCAGATACAGTTCATCAAGCTATTGCAAGTGCCCACCGCTGAGCTTGAAACAAGAATTGAGGAAGAGTTGGAAATCAATCCTGCTTTAGAAGAAGGCAAAGAAGAAAAAGAAGCTGAGGAACCAGCTGACGAATATGAAGAGGATTTTGAATCCAATGAGACGGAAGGGATCGAAGACTATCTGCAAGACGACTATGCCGGCTATAAAATGCAGGGTGACGGGCGTAATCCCGATGAAGAGGATAAAGAGTCCCCATTGTCAGTTGGCAAAACACTGCACGAGCAGTTAATTTCTCAGCTGGGTTATCTGAAGCTTGACGAACGAGAAGAAGTAATCGGAAAGCAACTCATTGGCAGTATTGATACGGACGGGTACATTCGAAGAGATCTTGCGGCGATCGTCAACGATCTCGCATTTTCCCAGGGACTGACCACCGATGAAGAAGAGTTGGAAGATATCCTTTTCAAAATTCAGAATTTTGACCCGGCAGGCATCGGAGCTAGAAACCTACAGGAGTGCCTTTCACTCCAATTGGAAAGAAAAGACGACGAAAGTGAGGAAGTGCAGATCGCCAGAAGAATTATCGACAACTGCTTCAATGAATTCTCCAAGAAACATTACGACAAAATTTCAAGGAAACTGGGCATTGAAGACGAAGAATTGTTGCGAGAGGCAATTTATCTGATCACTAAACTCAACCCGAAGCCCGGAGGAACCGGGGAAGAACAAGTCAAGACCCAATACCTGATCCCCGATTTCATTCTGGTAAACAACAATGATAAGCTCGAACTTTCACTGAATTCACGCAATGCTCCCCAGTTGAAAGTATCCAGATCCTACTCAGAGATGCTAAGCGCGTACGACAAGAGCGATAAAAGAGATAAGAAGCTGAAAGAAACAGTAACTTTTATCAAGCAGAAGCTGGATTCTGCAAAATG
>CAZQDI010000116.1:0-13195 GCA_964591785.1 uncultured Roseivirgaceae bacterium | reverse complement strand
ATCGACTCGATTGTAACGGAAGATTTTCAGCCCGAAGTTACAGGAAAGGTGACCGACCTTACCGCTCTAATTGAAGTAATCCTTGAGGGATCCACCTACAATGCCATTAATAATGGAGATAGCACCTGGGTGCTGCCAGGTGGAATTGTTGATTCACTGTTCAATGGAGAATACGAGGTAATAGCCAGGGCTACGAATGCAGCCGGAATCGGATTAGATACCGCTATTTTGGTGATCGATCAGCGAGCTCCATTGGTTTCGATTGATACATTAATCACGAATGTGCGTAGTCCAGAATTGACCGGAACAGTTAATGATATTGAGGCAGACGTACTTGTAGAGATTGATAAGGGAATCTACCTTGCTACCAACAATCTGGATAGTACCTGGACCCTCGCAGAGGGCATCATTGATCCACCTTTGGAAGATGGAACGTATGATGTAATTGTCACTGGAAGAAACATTTTTGGAGATTCTACAGACATCACTACTAATGAGCTCAGTATTGACGGAACGGCTCCCACCGTGTTTGTTGATAACATTGGTACCTCAATTACCAGTCCCGCCTTAACGGGATTCATCGACGATTTTTCTGCCTCTTTCACGGTCAATGTAGAAGGCAGGGGTGACTTTACTCCTGATATCAATACGAGCGACAGCACCTGGACGATTCCCCAGGGAACGATTACTCCGGCTTTTAGCGAAGCTGACAATCCAATAATTATTGTGGCAACGGCGCAAGATTCCCTATTTAATGTGAGTATTGACAGCGGTGAGCTAGTCATTTCCAATTCAATAGTGGCATTAGAAGCATCGAGGATAACGACCAATTCATTTAGAGCAAACTGGAGTTCAGTGCTAGACGCAGTAAACTATAACTTAGAGATTTCGAGAGATGTAGAATTTACAAATATTGTAGCATCTATCGATACGCTTTCCACCAGTTTTGAAATTGAAGCCCTGGACTTTGAAACGGATTACTTTTACCGGGTTACTTTCAGTAACGGAGTGGACGACCCAATCACGAGTGATACCATCAGCCTCAAGACATTGATCACGCTAGAAACAATTGCTGATTTTGATGCGCTGCTAGCGATTGAACAGGCGACAAATGCTACGACTAATTGGGATCTCGATTTGAGGAAACAAGATTGGCAATTTATTCAGTTAGAAGATGAAAGAATTGTCAATATCGACCTCTCCAACAACACCATGGAAAGCACGTTTCCGGTGGAAAGATCACTAACCGAACTGAGAGAATTGAATATTTCCGGTAATTCATTGGTTGCGACTGAAGATCTGACCACCTTGAGATCAATCGAGCATCTTGATGCGAGTGATAACTTACTAGACTTTGGAGACCTAGAGCCTTTGAGGAGTATCAGCACATTGCTGTACAGCCCTCAAAGGGTCAGACTCACCTTCAATGAGTTTGATGATTCTGCAAATGGTGGTTCTGGCGAAAAATCGGACCTAGATTCACTTAAGATATTCGTATTCAATAATTCCGCTCTCTCACTGACGACTAATGGGGAATATGATAAGTATACCTGGTTTAGGGAAGGAGACGTGCTTGCCACTGACAATGACTTTATCATAAATGATTCGATTTTAAGTATTCAGTCAATAGACTTTGATAAAATGGGTAAGTTCAGTGCACGTGTGACGAATGACAGTCTTTCTGCACTTACGTTAGAGGTTGATTCGATGTTTGTTTTGGCCATCGCCCCCTTTACGGTCAATGTTTTAGGTACAGACGAAACCTCAATCCCGGATGAGGTAGACGGCTATTTGTTACTAACAGAACAACGAGGTGCTGGATTCGACACACTATCCAGGGCTCTCAACCAAATTAGCCCCTTTACCATCGACTCCGTAATACTGGGCGATTACCTCGTTTCGGTTGACTCAGATAGAGAGAAGTACATACCCACCTATTTTTCTGACGCATTCGAATGGATAGAAGCAGATACCATTGAATTTAGAAACAATGATACCGTCTTTGTGAACATTACGGTCATTCCACCGCCACCAAATGAGGAGGACCCTGGAGTTTTGAGTGTAGTTATTGAAGAAGACTTTGGTGATGATGAGGGAGCAAGAATTGATGCCCGACGGAGAGCAAAGAAGAGAAAGTGTGGACTAAGAAGGAAAAGATCAGGTGGGAGAGTGGACCAGGAGGAGGATGAGTTTGAACTATTTGCCTATGGAGAAACTGACGATAATGGTGAATTCAAGTTCGGCTTCCTTCCCGAGGGAGAGTATCGCTTCTTTGTGGAATATCCAGGTATTCCACTGGATGAAAGCTCGTTCGTTCAATTTATTGTGGGTGAGCAAGGTATTTCAGATACTGAATTTTCGCTGAGTGCTTTTGCTACCGAGAACGGAGTAGAGGTAGCAATTGAGCGAGTACTGGGAGTCATCTTTGAGTATTTCAAAGACCTAAGGGTGTATCCCAACCCGGCAAGAGATCAGGTCAAGGTGATGTATCGACATTTGAAGGCAAAGAATGTAGCTGCAAGAATGCTGGACCTTAGGGGAAATGAACTCTGGTCCAAGGACATTCGAAGTGGGTACGACGGTTATGAAGAGATAAACGTTTCTGAGTACGAGGAAGGGATCTATCTGCTACAGATTTACGACAAAGACAGTAGGGACTCCAATGTGGTTAGTTATCGAATCATCGTCAGGAGGTAGTCCTGCACAAAGACATGGAAAAAGCACTTGACTAATATTCAAGTGCTTTTTTTATGGTGTCTTTCAGTCTGAAGTTGGCAAGAAACTGCTTCTCTAAGTTTGCGGCAAATGGGACGGGCGTGTCCATACTCGCCTCTCTAAACACAGGTGCGTCCAGATACTCAAAGCAATGTTCGGAAATCCAGGCGGAGATATCTCCTCCAACCCCACCAGTCAGACAGTCCTCATGTAAAACGATGACTCGACCGGTTTTTTCTACCGACTGGCGAACCGATTCTTGATCCCAGGGTAAGAGCGTTCTTAGATCAATGATTTCAATTGAGTGATCCATCTCCTCTATAGCTTGCTGAGCCCAAAGTACGCCCATTCCGTAGGTAATGATGCTGAGGTCACTTCCTTCACATGTGATGCGGGCTTTGCCTACCTCAACCGTGTACGGCTCATCTGGGATCTCGTCTGAGATTGCTCGGTAAAGGGCTTTGTGCTCAAAGAAGAGAAATGGATTTGGATCCTCGACGGAAGCCATTAATAGTCCTTTGGCATCATAAGGATTAGATGGATACACAATTTTTAACCCAGGGGTATGAAAAAACCAAGCTTCATTTGATTGAGAATGAAATGGGCCAGCCCCTACTCCTGCTCCGGTAGGCATTCTCACAACAACGTCGGCATTTTGACCCCATCGATAATGAATTTTTGCAAGATTATTGACGATTTGATTAAAGCCCTCAGTAACAAAATCTGCAAACTGCATTTCTACTATCGCCTTCATACCTGAGATGCTAAGGCCTAATCCTGTGCCGATAATTGCAGATTCGCATAGAGGGGTATTGATAATTCTTTTCTTACCAAATTTTTCCACAAATCCTTCCGTGATCTTAAACACGCCACCATAATCTGCTACATCTTGCCCCATTAATACCAATTCTGGATACTTTTCGAGGCTTTGTTTGAGGCCATCAGAGATTGCATCAATGAATCGTTTTTCCGTTGAGGAATCACTTTCAGGATGAATAATACTTTGAGCAAATGGGTGATAGACATCCGAAACTTCTACATCGAACTCAGCGGCGATGGACTTTTCTTCAAATGCAACCTTTACTGCTTTGTTGATTTCTTTTCTGATCCCCTTTTTCAGGTCATCTAGCGTCACCTCGTCAGCGACCTTCTCTTTTTTGAGAAATCCCTCATAGTTAGCAATCGGATCTTTTGCTGCCCAGTGATCCATGAGTTCTTTTGGAACATATTTGGTGCCGGAAGCCTCTTCATGTCCTCTCATCCGGAAGGTCTTGGCTTCGAAAATGACTGGCCTCGGATTTTTTCGAATATCTTCAGCTAGGGGTCCCAACTCATTTAGTACCTCCAGAATGGAGTTCCCTTCAACACTAAATGCCTCTATGCCATAGGCAGGCCCCTTCACAACAAAAGAGTCAAAGTTAAATTGCTCTCTACTGGGTGTTGAAAGACCGTATCCATTATTCTCGATCACGAAAATGACAGGGAGGTTCCAAACGGAAGCCACGTTGACTGCTTCGTGGAAGTCTCCCTCACTTGTTCCTCCATCTCCAGTAAATACCAAGCATACCTTGTTTTCATTGTGTAGTTGGTGAGAAAGTGCGATTCCGTCAGCAATACCCATTTGCGGTCCGAGATGCGAGATCATTCCTACGATATTGAAATCCTTAGTGCCAAAGTGGAAGCTCCGGTCCCGACCTTTAGTAAAGCCATTCATTTTGCCTTGAAATTGTGAAAACAGGCGATCGAAAGGGACTCCTCTTGTTGTGAAGACGCCTAGATTTCGATGCATTGGTAAAATGTATTCGTCCTGCTTAAGTGCCAACGCTGCGGCGACAGAGATCGCTTCCTGGCCAATACCAGAAAACCATTTACTTATTTTCCCCTGCCTCAACAGGATCAGCATTTTTTCTTCAATGAGTCGAGGTGTGACGATTGCCTTGTAGATGGCAAGTAGCTCTTCGTCGGTGCGGGATTTGCGATCGAAAATCATGAGGTTAATGTTGAAAGCGAAAGTAATTAGATCATGCCCAAACCTTTAACCCTTCGGTGCAGTTTTTGCAGATTTCTATTTCTGAGCGGGATCTCAAGATCGAATTTCTGAAGGCCTGGTAGGGTCTTGAGTTCCAGATTTCTTCTAAACTGGACTGGGTCAGGTTACCCATTTCATGAGAAGCATCCTTATCAAAGCAGCATGGAATCACCCTTCCATCCCACGTGATAACGCACGATTGCCACATTTTCCAGCATTTATCTTCTAACGGGTTCTTTATTTCCCAGAGACCTTTTGCTGTTCGCTTATAGCGTGAGTATTTAGTCAAACTAGGTATCAATTCGGAACCATTTTGGTAATCGTAAATCTGTGCTGTCTTAAATACCAGTCTGTCTACTTTATATTGATGTGATAGCTTCTTGATAGCCGGAATCTCATGTTCATTTGGTTTAACCACCAGGAATTGCCAAACCAATCTAGGAGTAGTGGATTTCAACTTTTTCTTCCAGTAAGCAATATTTTCTGTCCCTTCCAGCACTTTGCTTAGTTCACCCTCTTTCCGATAAGACTCATACGTTTGCTGCGATGCTCCATCGATTGAAATAATCAATCGGTCCAGACCGGACTCTACTGTTTTCCGTGCATTGTTGGAATCAAGAAAATGTGCGTTGGTTGAAGTGGTTGTATATATTTTATGTCGATTGGCGAGTTGAACCATTTCTAAAAATTGGGGATTCAAGAAGGGCTCACCTTGAAAGTAAAAGGTCAGGTAGACCAGATGATCGGCTACCTCCTGAATGGTTTTACCAAATAGCTCTTTACTGAGTTTTCCAGTCGGCCGGGTGAAAGACCTAAGTCCACTTGGACACTCTGGGCATCGAAGGTTGCAAGCCGTGGTTGGTTCAATGGCCATGCTAATTGGCAACCCATGAATTTGCGATTGCCCCTTCCTTTTCGAAGCGTGGTAACTGCGCCAGATCTTAGCTGCGTTTGCTATTTTTTTTGGCGTTAGCTTTGAGGCAATGGATATACCATCAGTTAAATTGACTACCATTCTCAACAAAGTAAACGACTGAAAGATGAGATATCTTCTTTTCTCACTTTTTATTTCGGTTGCCATCAGTGTTTCATCACAATTTAGACTATCTAATCAGGCAGAAATCGCCATTGTTACTTTAGGGCCCTATCAAGGCGAAGTTTGGTCTGCCTTTGGGCACAGTGGGTTTAGGGTTATTGATCCGGAATACAACGTAGATTGGTTTTACGACTATGGGCTCTATGATTTTCAGCAAGAAAACTTCTTTCTGAATTTTGCAAAAGGACTGCTTAAGTACCGAGTCGGAGTTAGAGAATGGGAACGATCTTTTAGGTACCAAAAGTCATTAAACCGTTCAATCAAACTCCAATATTTAAATCTTACTCAACGAGAGAAACAACTATTATTCAATTATCTGCAAAACAATGTCAGGCCCGAAAATGCAGAGTACCTCTACAATTACGTCTATGATAACTGTGCTACTAAACTCAGAGACGTTTGTGATGAACTTTTCCCCAATCAGATCACGTACGATCTGAGTTACAAAGAAGAGGGCAAAACCATCAGAGATTTGATGCAGGATTACCTGGACTACCAGCCATGGGGAGATCTTGGTATTGACTTAGGTCTTGGTACACAAATAGACCATGAAGCCCCTGCAGAGGTGTACATGTTTTTGCCAGATTACATATATCGTGCCTTTGATAAGGCTACTATAAGTCGTAGAGGGGTGGTAGAGCCATTGATCAGCCGTAGAGAGTTAGCTTATTCTCCATCTGATGAGCTATTCGAAAATCGTCTACTTACACCACTTAACTTCTTTATAATCCTGTTCTTCATAGTTGGCCTGATTACGCATCGTAATTTGAAATTCGCAAAGCGGACCAAATGGATAGACTACATCTTGTTTGCTATGGCGGGATTTGTTGGCTGGTGGGTGATCTTTCTCTGGTTTGGAACGGAGCATCTATCCAAGTGGAATTTGAATGTGCTTTGGGCCATCCCCGTACATCTTCCGTTAGCTCTCTTGTCAGGAAAAGAAAAGTATAAACTATTCTTCCGACGCTACTTCAAAGTTGTCGGGGTCTGGTATAGTTTGCTCTTGATCGCTTGGGCGATATTGCCTCAACCATTACATCAATCCCTTGTGCCTTTCGTGCTAACACTCATTTTAAGGTCCTTCTATATTAGTTATTCACTAAAAGGTCCTTTAGTAGGAAAAAGCTAATCTTCTACTTTCACTCCTTTCCAGAAAGCAATATATCCTTTGATATTTTTAGCAAGCTCGCTGGTCTCAGGATAATACCAGGCAGCGTCGACATTTTCTTCTCCATTGACTTTTATTGAAAAGTAGCTTGCTGTCCCCTTCCATGGGCACACAGAATGATTGCTTGAATCCTCAAAAAACTCTTTCTTAATTGATGACGGCGGGAAATAATGATTTCCTTCTACGACTACTGTTTCGTTGCTCTCGGCGATTACCTCGTTGTTCCAAATTGCTTTCATGCCCAGATAACGACTACAATAGGCAAGATGTTAGTACGATAAAATCAAATGTCATTGCAAAGACTCAATGGTGACATTGTGATCTTTGAAGATGTTCTCTGGAACTGTCTGGTAAACATTGATCCCTTCCAAGTTGTAGTCTCCTCTATTACCAGCTAACAGTATTCCACCGTAGGTCTGGTAGTCACTCCAGGGGGTGATGAAATTTGGCTCGGTGGTTTCGTCATTAGGGAAGTAAGCCCATTGGTTTACCAACTTGGAATCGGTATCGATCCAAACCTTGTAAACGTTTTGAGGTGTGAGCCCCACATTTTCGAATGTTAACTGAATAACGTCGGCAGGGCTGCCACTCACCGTCGTATCTTCTCCCAAATACGTTAGTGTAACACCACTGTCCTTCAATTTGTAGGGCATAACTAACCAATAGGAATCATTGACCCACCAGCCATAACCTTTTTGAAGGAAGTGATCAAGGGAGTCGGTTACCGGAGCGTCTTCTTTGTAGACGGCACCTTCCATGGTGTGGATATTCATCAAAATGGTGATTTTATTTGACGTGTCTTCGATCCTTACATCCCCGCTTTCTTTGTCCCATAAGTGATTCCTTCTACCAAAAAAATTCCATGATAGGTACCTGGTATTGTCCCAGGCTTGCCTTCCACCCATCGCTAACATGCACTTGTCCGCCAGAAGTGTGGCTAATAAATCTGAACCTTCAAGATTGAATCCTTCAGCAGGTGGGTTGTTGTACTCAACAAATTCTCCGCCATCACTTTCGATTGGTTCTCCAAATGAGTCTTCACTTTTCGTGGTAGTTGTGGAACAGGAATAAAAGACAATGGCAATGAATACGGTTAGG
The DNA here is from genome assembly GCA_964591785.1 of uncultured Roseivirgaceae bacterium. GTDB lineage: Bacteria > Bacteroidota > Bacteroidia > Cytophagales > Cyclobacteriaceae > Ekhidna. The sequence goes on along the minus strand of CAZQDI010000116.1, from coordinate 5,089 downwards.
GTCGGTAGTTTCTGCATTGTAACTGCTTTAGAATTTAAAGATATAAATAAAAAAGGGAGACTTTAGTCTCCCTTCGGTTAAGGTATCTAGATATTATTTTCCTTCTTTGAATTTATCAAATCGATCTTTTTCCTCCATTCGAGGAAAGACGTTGTTATCTGTATAGGCATCGGCAGTCATCTGATCCGGATCAATAACAATTTGACTCACTTCTTTGTCCTTGACGAAAACTTTCTTAACCTCTCTTTCATTGATTTTCCAAATTTCAGCCGGAATTTTTTGAAGCTCTTTAGTTCCATCTGTATAGGTCCATTCAATGATGACTGGAGTAACCAGTCCCCCTTGGTTTTTAAGTGTTAGCTCATAAAAATGCTTACCCTCTGCCGATCGTTTGATTGCTTCATTATTGACCATTTGATCAAATTCGCCATAGCTTCTGTCAAAATTGCTAAAGACAAACGGCTCGGGATTAGCTCCGAAGTCCTTTTTCCCATCGCTTTCTCCATCAATTGCCTGCTCCGACCCTTTAATGTTTCTGGTTTCTAGACCGTTTTCTTCGGTTTGCATTTGATACCATTTCACATCCGCAAGATCAACATCTACGTAATCTGTTCCATAAAACCAACCTCTCCAAAACCAATCTAAATCGACTGCTGAGGCATCTTCCAGTGTTCTGAAAAGATCTGCTGGTGTTGGATGTTTAAACGCCCATCTTTCGGAGTAGGTCTTAAAGGCCTTATCAAATAGTTCGGGGCCCATCACAGTCGTTCTCAATAAATTCAATGCAGTTGCAGGCTTTGCATAAGCATTGCTTCCAAACTGTCGGATTTGTTCAGAATTGGTCATGATAGGGCGAACGAGACCACGCTCACCACTCATGTAAGGGACAATATTTGCTGCAGGGCCCCTCCGAGAAGGATAATCATAATCCAGGTAGTTTTCTGCAAATTCTTGCTCTGTAAGATATTGCACGAAGGTATTAAGTCCTTCATCCATCCAGGTCCACTGCCGTTCGTCAGAGTTGATGATCATTGGGAAAAAGTTATGGCCGACTTCGTGAATGATCACGGAGATCATCCCATGCTTCTTCCGATCAGTGTAAGTACCATCCGCATCGGGACGTCCATAATTGAAACAGATCATTGGATATTCCATTCCTATGGAAGCCGTGTGCACTGAAATTGCGACAGGGTATGGATACTCGGTAGTAAATTTTGAATAGGTTTCAAGTGTTTGAGCCACTGCATATGTGGAGAATTCTTCCCAAAGCGGATTTCCTTCTTTGGGGTAGTAAGACATGGCTAATGGTTCATTTCCATCACTCAGCTTTACTGCCATGGCATCCCATATGAATTTCCTCGAGGCACAGAAACCATAGTCTCTGACGTTTTCTGCTGTAAACTTCCATGTCTTTGATCCGCTGGCCTTGGTCTGCTCGTTTTCTCTAGCTTCTTCTTCGGTGACGATGATGACCGGTTTGTCGTATGTTTTCTTTGCTAATTCGAAGCGTTTGAGCTGGTCTTTCGAAAGAACCTCTTTTGGATTTTGAAGAACTCCGGTAGCTCCCACAATAAAATCGGAGGGTACTGTCAGGTTTACTTCATAGTCACCGAACGTGAGTGCAAATTCGCCTCTTCCAAGAAACTGCTTATTCTGCCAACCTTCATTGTCAACATAAACCGCCATTCTAGGGAAGAATTGAGCAATGGTATATAAGTAATTGTCTTCTTCAACAAAATACTCCAAGCCCGATCTTCCGCCGTCCGTCATCCGATTGTTGATGTTATAGCTCCAATCGATGCTGAACGTGACATTTTCTCCAGATTTTAATGGACTTTTTAAGTCGATGCGCATCATCGTTTTGTTAATGATGTAGTTCATATTCGATCCATTGCTTTTAACGGATTTTATTTTAAATCCGCCATCATAACTATCGTCTCCGGTTAAACTAAAAACTGAAACTGCGCTTAAGGTGTCGCGCATTGAACTTCTTCTGATGAGTGGAGTATTTGAATCTTGTGCCCGTACATTTTGATCCAACTGGACCCATAAGTATTCCAAGTTGTCAGGAGAATTATTATAGTAAGTGATGGTTTCACTGCCTGTGATTGATTGATTTTCATCATTCAATGTGATGTCCATCTTGTAGTCAGCTTTTTGCTGCCAGTATTCATGACCAGGAGCTCCGGATGCTGTTCTATAGGTATTGGGTGTTGGCAGCATCGTGCCTAGTTGCTCAAACTTTTTTTCCCACTCAGTATCTTTCTGTTTTCGATCCTGAGCAACCACCATGGTACAAAGTAACAGGGTGGCGATTAATAATCCATTTCTCTTCATATGAGTAAGTTTATGTAATAGTATCATTTATATATAGGATGTTTCTAACATAAGCATCAGTGAAATTCCGCCAATCGCTGAGGAAATTATCAGCTTCCAGTCTCTTCTGGTCACTCCGATGACTGTAACGAAAATAAAACTAACCAACAGGAACATCGCAACAATAATTATTTGACCGACCTCTAATCCAATGTTAAAGGCGAATAATTGAAGAATGATGGTTTCATCCTGACCCAACAGCGCTCTCAGATAGTTCGAGAATCCCAGTCCGTGAATCAGACCAAAAAATCCAGCATAAAGGTAATTTCTCCAAATTTTCCCCTCAGCAATTTTGCGGTCTTTGGTGAGTAAGTTTGAGATCGCCGTAAACAAGATTGTTACGGGAATCAGAAACTCAATAAGTTCAGAATCAATCGAAACAATTCTAAGTGTTGCAAGCGCAAGCGTGATTGAATGGCCTAGCGTGAAAGCTGTAACCAATACAAGCACCTTCTTCCAATCTGAAGATTGATACAGGGCGCATAATGCAAGTACAAAGAGGATGTGATCATATCCGTTGATGTCGAGAATATGATCAAGACCTAGGCCATAATACAGTTGAAATTCACCCATGGGACTGCGAATATATAGGTTGAAGCAATCTCCCTGAAAATTGTTTGATAAGCGGTATCAATTTCAGGCACAGCATTTGCCTAAATTTGCAGCATGATTTCTACTATCGTCTTTCTGAGCTTTTTGATTCACCCGTTTCATGTGTCAGTTTCCGATATTAAATTCAAAGAAGATCAGAAAGCAATTCAGATCAGCACCCGAATTTTCTTGGATGATCTTGAATTAGCGCTTAGGGAGTATTCAGGTGATACTAAGCTTGATATCATGGACCAGACCAAGTGGAGCTTTATCGATCAGTCACTGAAAAAGTACTTGTTGGATAAGATCTCAGTGACGGACGAAAAAGGACGAGCCTACGAAATAAACTACATAGGTGCTGAAATGGAAGATGATGTGATGTGGTGCTACCTGGAAATTGAGAAGGTAAGGAAGCTGCAGTCTGCTACTGTCTCCAACAAGATTTTGCATGAAGTCTGGGCTGATCAGGAAAATCTTGTTCATTTCAGAGCTTTTGATTCTGTCAAAAGCGCAAGACTATTTAAGGGCCAAGAGACGAAAAGATTTGACTGGAAATAATCTTCAGTCGATCTTTTGAAGCTGAACAAATAATTGCTACTTTTGCCATCCTTTTTGAAAAAGAGCGGATAAAATGAAAAAAGAAATCCATCCACAATACAACGAAGTCGTGTTCCTAGATACATCAAGTGACTTTAAATTCTTGACAAAATCTACAATGACTTCAAAAGAGACAATAAAATGGGAAGACGGAAACGAATATCCCTTGATCAAGGTCGAGGTAAGTTCAGCCTCTCATCCATTTTACACTGGTAAGAAAATCTTTTTGGACACTGCAGGTAGAGTTGAAAAATTCAACAAGAAGTACAAGAAGAAGTAAATTGGACCAAAGATTTTGTGGAAGCCTTCAGAATAATTCTGAAGGCTTTTTTTGTGCTTCTTTTTAAAGCCTCTAAGTTTGAACTATGCACCTTACATTTTATGATGACAATGAGTCCTGGCTAAGAATGCTCCCGCTTTCTTATACCCGACCCATTGCGGATTTAAGGGTCGGCATTCTCAAAATTCACGAAAAGTGGTCACGATGCTTAAACGCCGATCAAGTAGGCCATCGGACCGTGTCTTACCTCAATACGAAATTTGGCGGGCCGGCATCAAAATCGTTGACGATCCGTGGAGGTGTTTTGCCAGATCAGGAGTTAGTAGTTAGAGTCAAGGCCTTAGACGTCTCGGAATTACTCACATACCAAGGAATTGTAATTGCAGGATTTTTTGATCCGGAGGAAGAGATTGCCCTTGGGAATCGGAAGGAAATCAAGATAGGTGATATCCGGATGGTTCAATATCCCTGGGATCTGTTCAGGATGAATGGTGATGAAATCAGATCGGATTATGACCTTTTAACTTCGAATCGAAGTTCAATCAAGATAATGGACCAGCATACGGTCACGTATGGTCATCAAATTTTCCTTGAAGAAGGAGCTTCGGTGAAAAATGCTGTGCTTAATGCCGAGAATGGTCCAATCTACCTCGGCAAGCATTCGGATATACAAGAGGGAGCCATGATCAGAGGGCCATTCGCTTTGGGTGATCATGCAGTGATCAATATGGGAGCAAAAGTACGAGGTGATACCACCATAGGTCCGTTTTCAAAAGCGGGAGGAGAAATATCGAATTCGATACTTCAAGGGTATTCTAATAAAGGTCATGATGGGTTTCTTGGAAATTCTGTAATTGGTGAATGGTGTAATCTCGGCGCAGACACCAACAATTCCAACCTGAAGAACAATTACGCTAATGTAAAGATGTGGGACTATCAGCAAGGTCGCTTTCTTGATACGGGTCTTCAGTTTTGTGGATTAGTCATGGGGGATCATTCTAAATGTGGGATCAACACAATGTTCAATACCGGAACAAGTGTCGGAGTATCCGCAAATATTTTTGGGGAAGGTTTTCCTAGAAATATCATTCCCTCCTTCGCTTGGGGTGGGGCCTCCGGGTTTTCGACGTATCAAACAAAAAAGGCATTTGAGACGGCAGAGTTAGTCATGCAACGCAGAGGGGAAGTGCTTACTGAAGAGGACAAGGCCCTTCTTTCGCATATCTTTGAAATGACATCTGATTA
>CAZQDI010000115.1:0-13326 GCA_964591785.1 uncultured Roseivirgaceae bacterium | reverse complement strand
GTATTTACAGATTACACTCATTTGCTAAAAAAAGAATTTAAAAGTCGTTTATTGATATGGTAATCAGCTCCAAAGGAAAGGTCCAGTATCGTGTTTAGATTCTCAATTCCGAAATCAACGGTAGTGGGTGCTCGAATTCCTCCCATCACTGATAAACTTCCTGAAAAGATCACTTTCTGTTTTAGATTGTGACTGGTATAGGCCTCAATAATGTAGGCTGGTAGATGCCATGGACGATCGAAATTGGTAACCGAATAACTGTTTACTTCCAGGGAGGCACCAATCACAGAGTTGTTCGTGGGGGCAAATATTAAGCTAGAGGCTAAGGTTACACGCTGCACTGATTCGTTGTCATATTGTACAGTATACCTGGAAGAATCACTTTCAGACGGCAAATACAACGGAAGATTTTGAATATCCGCAACTGAAAGATCAATCTTCACTGATAAATTGGGTAATAAGTTTCCTTTAAGCCCGCCACCAAAAACCAGCAAATTTTCAGCATTTAGCAATTGTAATGAATCGTCCATGAAGGCATTCTCTGACAATATCTCATTTAATGATATCCACTCAACCCCACCATCTAAATAAGCAAAGAGTTCCCAATCATCATCAACATGGAATTCTCCTCTCACCTTTGGATAGAATCCTGAGATTCGCTCTTCTGCAGTTTTTCCTGAAGCTACGCTAAATCCAGCTGTTACCGAATAGGAGTCTGATTTCCAGCTAACCCAGGGTTTAGCCTGGAATAACGATCTGTTGTAATCTAGTCCTCCATCGTAACTTCCAGCTTTTGAGTCGATGTCAAAGCCAGTACTAAAACGGTCGTCAATGTCATATTCAAGTTGCCCTGTTACACTCATGGTGATTTCCTGATTCAAGGCAGTCCTATCTTCTGGCCGTTGCTTTGTCGTCACTAAATCCGGAACAATGGAGTAGGTAATACTTTCTGTTTTGCCAGCAATCCGTGATCCAATGGAGATGTTCGTCCACCTGACTTTAGAAAGCTCACCAAATTCAAACCCAGGATTCGCTCTGTCAGTATTCCCATAAAAACGATAGGAACTCCTATCCAACTTGATGTATGGAATTATTTCGATTGCTTTGGTACTATATTTTGCTGTTAAATCAACTTGGCCAACTGAATTGCCACTATTTGAACCATTGACGGGACCTGAGTTGAAGCTTTCGAAAAACATCTTATTACTGATATCGAAAGAACCAATGGTTTGGAAGACGCCAAGTTGTGCCAACGGCGATCCATAGTTGCCGTATCCAAGTTTCAGGTAATTGGGATGGCTGCTCAGCGAAGGATCAAGTTTTGATGTTACAAATGGAACGTCAGATTTGTAAGGAGGCCACTCGAGGTCAGGTTCCAAAGAGGTTATTTTGATGGACAAAGGATCCTGATCAAATGATCTTAATTTACCTTTTTGATAGTACTTATCTGCTTTTGGCAATACAATCGCCTTGTTTTTCTCAATGATCACTTCTCCTGAAACTACCTCGCCCTGTTGAGTCCTTGTTGAATCAGATTGAGCCAGCAAAACGTTGGATAAGGCAAATACACAAAGACCTAATACAAAATTTTTCATCTATTACCCTGATTTAGTGAATCCAGCAGATCAGACTGTTCGATGGATTCCAGCTTAACGATCGCGATAGTCCTCGTGTCCGGATTTTGGCTGTGCTGGATAATCGACCTAAGTGTCGCCTTTGCTTGAAAGAGTTCATCCTTGCTTATGTAGTTATCAGCAATTAACAAATAAGCTTTTTCAATCCACTGGGTGTAGGACCCAAGCCTGGAGGTCATCTCAAACAGTTGATCAAGTGATTGGTCGTAATTTCCAGTCTGATACGCTAATGAAGCCAATGCATAGGCTGATTCGGCAGCATACTGATCCTCACCTTGTGCCAATTCCTGATATAAGTCGGTGCATGAATCAGCTTGACCTGTCGCACATAAGGCCCGGGCCTTGAAAACCTTGGCTGCTGGCACTGCATTTAATGGTTTCCAATCACCAAAAATGATCTCATCGGCGTACGAGATAACTTGCTCATATCGTTCTAGTTCTACGCAAGCAAGCATCGCTCCCTTCCTTGCATTGTAGCTATCCTTTTCGGATAGATTTAAATCCAAGAGCAATTCAAAGTCCTCGATGGCACGATCGAAATTCTCAAGTTGCAGGTTAATGTTCCCTAGCCGATTTAAGATTCTCCCTGTATATTCATTTCGTATAAACCTTTGATTATTAAATACTTTTCTGGAGGCTTCTAATTGTTTGGTCCTGTAGTAGGCATCTCCAAGATAGTACACTGCTTCAGCTCTGAATTTACTTTCCGGATACGCCTTTAGAAATCCTTGCATCCCCTCTGCAGCACGCTCATAGTCTAAATCGAAATAGGAGTTTTTTGCTTCTTCAAACTCTACTATTTCCAAGCTGCCATCTCCTGGATTGGCTTTCTTGTATTCTTTTATATATCGACTGATGTTTCCAGGGTCAACCCCTTTTTGCTCCAAGTCTTGCAGACCCAAGATGGCATTAAAAGCTTCATTGCTTTGTAGATGATTCTGTAAGAGAAAGTCATAGTCAGCCTTAGCCTGTTCAAACATTCTAAGGTTACTGTATGAAATCCCTCTATTCAAGTACAATTTGGATAGATAAGTAGTAGATGGAAAGTTCTTCAGCAGTGAAGAATAGGTCTCGGCTGCTTTCTCAAATTCGCTATTCTCGAAATATATCTGTCCTTGATAAAACAGGGCGTCGTCGCCAAAACTTGAACCGGCTGCGATTTTATTCAAAGAAGCGGCTGCCTCGACATTAAGATCAAGGTTTCGTAGCACCATTGCCTCCTGAAATAAGACATAATCCACCTGAGGAAGTCCACTGTAAAGCTTCAATGCTTCGGTGTACTGCTTAGTTGCGTAGTAGCAGTCTGCCAACCTTAGTTGTGCGTCTTGTGCAATTTCAGATATTTCGGACTTCGTTGCTCTCTGAAGAAAGCTTATGGCCTCGGAATACTTTCTCTGATTGTACAGAGCAAATCCAACTCCATAATTTCCTTCTGCTGAGATGGGATCCATCTTTCGATAGCTGGCAATCGCATTTTGGTAGCTTTCTCGTTGAAGGTATATCTCTCCCAAATAGTAGTGAGCCTCGTTCTCAAGATCCGACTCAAAAGGATAAGTCAATGACTTCTTAAACAGAGGAATGGCCTCATTGAACCCGCCGTCATTAAAAGACTGCAGACCCTGCTGAAAGCTGACTTTCTGGTAGACCCTTTTTTGAGTCTCGTTCGTCAGGCCGCGAAGTTCTAATTGCTTCATCGCTTCCTCGTAATCAGAGGTTTTCAAATAGGAACTTGCCAATAAATCTTCTATTTCCAAGGACCATTTACCATTTGGAAATCTATCAAGGTAATCTTTGCTGTATCGAATTGACTCAGGAATTCTTTGGAGTTTGGCATTAAGTTTTGCTGATTGATAAATGGATTCTTCCTGAATGCTCCTGTCCTCCGCAGAAGAGGCTTCCATATATGCACTCAATGCCATTTCAGGCTGATTTCTCCTAATGTATAGTCTTCCAAGCTGAAAAGCACTCAACTTGGCAAGGGAACCTCTTCCAATTCCTGCATCCGTCAAATATGCTAATGCTTTGTCTTCATTACCAATTTTAAACTTAGAAACACCTGCCTGATAATACAGGTCAGGGGATGGTCGCCCTGGATGTACTTCAATGGCTTTTTCGAAAAAAGCATCTGCCTTCTCAACTTGATCTTTTCTCGCGTACGCCTCGCCTAATAGTTGATAAAGCCCAGAGTTAGTAACCGACTCTTCCTCCGACAACTCCCCTTGCGCAAGCTGTATAGCCTCATCGAAATCCTCATGCTCCAAGTAGATTTTCGCAAGAAAGTAGTTCGAGGAAATACTGTATGCGGAGTGTTGCCTTGTGACAGTAAAACCGTCAGCCGCCTGCTGGTAATCATTTAGATGATAATTGGTAAATGCCTGATAATAAATAAGTTGATCCTGATCTTCATACTCATTGGAGGCTGCATTCTTGAAGAAGTCCTGTGCTGCACTATAATTCTTATCATTAAGTGAAAGGACTCCCCTCATAAAAAAGTAATTAGCTCGATCTCGCTGGGCAAGCTCACTCGACCTGATGGTTGATAAAAACTTTTTGCTTGCAAGGCTATCACCCAATTGGAATCTTAATTGCCCATAATTGAATAGAGCAAGAGATTTGAATGGATGATCATCATTGTTGGATATCCAGCTCTTGATCCCTTCATTGTCTGGCTTCCCAATTTTCAACTTGCTGAGAAGAAAGAGGATTTCCTGACTTGGATTTAATTTGTCTTCATTTCCCCTCAGTGTTCCAATTACATCATGGTACAAACCCTTTTGAAATTGCTCAAAAGCATTTAGCTCTTCCGACTTGCTGCTCAGAGAATTTTGACCAAAATGCACCGACGGTAAGAATAAAACAAACAGTAGAAATAGAACTCTCAAGCTAGTAGGCTTTTAAACATGAACGAAAACGAATAAGAAAAGGTAAATTGTATTAACTCATCAATTTATATACCAATTCGGTAAGAACCGGGCCCTCTTTTTTTGTTGCACTGCCAATACCTTTTGACTCCAAATCAGCCTCATGTAAGTACTTAATATTCTGCACCACTTTTCCCAACGGGTAATTTCTCGCTGCCATCAGGTATTCTCTCACAAAGAATGGATTGACACCTATCCTGGAAGCTATCTCCTTTTCTGCAGCCCCTCTTGATTGATGGACCAATAGTAATTTACTGAAATAGGTAAATAGACTGTAAATGGTAAGAACCAATGGGTTATTTCCTGGATTGGCAGCGAAATAGTTAACGATTTTATTGACCTTCTGCTTGTTCATGGCACCCAGCGACTTCTGTAATTCAAAGATATTGTAATCCTTACTGATGCCCACATATCGTTCTACCATGGCAGAATCGATCGAATCACCATCTTTTACATTCAGTTTAAGTTTTTCTAGTTCATTTACTAATCGTTGCAGATTGTTGCCAATATTTTCAGTGAGCATCATTAACGCTTCGGAGTCAATCCGAATACTACTTGACTGACAGTAGTTTCTGAGCCAATCAGGCACCTGATTATCATACAACTTCTTGGCATGCAGAAAGACGGAGTTTTTCTCGATTACTTTCCCAAGTTTTGTGCGCTTGTCCAAAGTTTTGTATTTGTACCCAATCACGAGTATGGTACTTTGTAGGGGATTCTCTAAGTAATTGATCAAAAGCTTCTGCGCAACTTCTTTAGACCAGTCTTTATTTTCTTGCGCTTCCTTCAAAATGATCACTTGGCGATCCCCCATCATCGGATACCTTCTGGCCGCACCAACAACGTCTGTCAATGAGGTATCCTTGCCATAGAGAACCAGTTGATTGAAGCCTTTCTGACTTTCGTCCAGTGCCTTCTCCTCAATAGATTTGATAATGGAGTCAATAAAAAAAGTCTCCTCTCCTTGCAGAAAATAAACCGTTGAAAACTTATCGTTGTTTATATCACTTAATATGTCTGTAAATTCCGTCGCCATGAAAATCAAAATTAAGAGCTAAGCCGCTTTATCAATGAAGAAATTCTATTTTCTTGTAAGTATCTACTTAGCAGGCATAATGAATTGCCTCGGCCAATCAAAGATGCTTGATAGCCTTATTTCTGAACTCAACGGCATCGATCCTTCTGATTCTAGCTATGTTGATTTGGCCAATGAAATTGCCTTTAATTACATCTTGGTTGAGCCGGGCCAAACGATGTACTACACAAAGATTGCGTTTGATGTGGCAAATAAAATTGGGTACAAGAAAGGGAAGATAAGAGCTCTAACCAACATGGGGAACAGCTACTTGAATGTGGGTCTACCCGATCAGGCACTATCACACTATTTGTACGCTTTATCAAGCGATGCAGAACAGTTTCCATACGAATTTGTAAGGCTGCATAATAACATAGGGGAAGTGTTTCGAAGACAGGAACTATATGATTCCAGCTTCAAGTACTTTAGTAAAGCACTGGGCCTCGTTAGGGAAAATTTTGCGTCCGTCAAACCAGTGATCATACTTTCTAACCTTGGTGAAGTAAGCCTCAAGCAAAAAGAGGTTGCAGCCGCCAGAAGGTACTTTTATGATTGTCTCACCAATTCAATGTCTACAAATCATCAAGTAGGTGTAGGTTATGGCTATTTTGGGTTGGCAGAATGTTATGCGCAAGAAATGCGTCTTGATTCTGCCATAGCTTTTCAACGGCGATCAATCGCGGTCAGAAAAGAATCAAACCACCAGCGCGGGCTCATCCAGTCTTTCATGCGGATGGGGCAATATTATGAAGGAATTAATGCCGATAGCAGTGTTTTGCACTGGAAAAAGGCAGTGAGTCTCGCAGAGAATGCAATGGCGTTTGACTTACTAAATGATACCTACGAGATCTTCTACAATTTCTACTTATCGAAGAATGAAGTAGCAAAGGCGGCTTTTTATTTGCAGAAAAACCAAGTGTTGGGAGATAGTTTAATGAGAGCTGAATACTCCAATAAAGTACTTCAAATTGAAGCTGCGATCAAATCGGAATTACTCTCAAATGAAAATCAAACCCTCAGAGAAGAGCAGGCCCGTCTGATTCTTAGTTCCAGGTCAACGCTTATTCTCATCGTTTCGCTGGCGCTTTTAGTGATCGGTGGGCTCACCTATTATTTTCTGAACTCGCGAAGAAAGCAGGAAATCTCAGCAGTTAAGAATGATAAGGACTTCACAGAAACGCTACTTAGCCTTTCCGGCCTTATCAATAGGTCTGATTTTGATTTCGAAGAGTTTATCAACCAGCTTCTTCGGAATTCAAGAAGAGTCCTGAATTGTGATCGAGCCACCTATTGGCAACACAATACGAATTCGAACAGAATGGAGCTAAAGTCCATCAATGAAGAAAAAGCTACTGAAGAAGTTCCTACGCTTAGTTTCGAAATGAGCGATTACAAGTTTTTGGAAGAACTGTTTGCCCGGTCAAGTGCGGTTGACGACTTAAGTAAGAATGAAAAATTCAGCATTTTGTATAATGATTATTTCAAACCTGCGAAGATTAAATCATTATTAAACTCGTTCATTACCATTGATGCGCAACTCTATGGCTTTATCTCCTTCGCAATGAGAAACGACATTATTAGAAGCTGGAATAATAGGGAAGAACTTTTTGTAAGCTCACTAAATGACTTAATTACCATTGCAATTGCAAAGTCAAGGGCCTTGAAACTGGAAAAGGAAAAGGGCGAATTAATCAGCAAACTTCAGATCAAAAATAAAAGCTTGCAGGAGTTCAATAATGTTGTGAGTCACAACCTTAGAGAGCCACTTACTCAAATCATCGGTTTTAGTAGCCTACTTCGTTCAGACAACATTGTTGAGAATAGTAAGGAACTGGCAGAACATGTCACCTCCGCCGCAAATAAAATTGATACAGTAGTCAAGGAATTGAGCACGGTGCTCAATGAGGATGATCCTTCGGAATCGGAGTTTCAGAATGTTATACTGGAAAAGCTTGTGGCAGAGGTGTCTGAGCTTTTTAAGAGTGAACTTGATCAGAGGGAAGTAGCGTTTGCGCTAGACCTTTCGGAGCCGGAAATTACTACGTATAAGCCATTTCTTGTAGATATACTCTATCACCTACTAAGCAACAGTTTAAAGTTTTCCGACCACACCAAGAAATTGACAATATCGATCAAATCTCAGCTAGACGGCGAAGGGAATGTGAACCTTTCATTCATAGACAATGGATTTGGAATCGATCTGGAAAAATTCGGTGAAAAGGCCTTTAAGATGTATCAAAGATATCATCTTGACATTGCGGGTCGCGGAATCGGCTTATTCATTGTACGAAATCGAGTGGTTTCCCTTGGCGGGTCTATTTCCTGGATGAGTGAAGAGGGGAAAGGATCGACCTTTATTGTTAATCTGCCCGGTTATTAGTTCAAATGTGTATTGATCAGTTCTTGGAGTAGTTCAAAGGACAAAGGCTTTGATCTATAATCCGACACATGTGGGTTGCCCTCTGCTTTTTTCTTATCAGAAGGGCTGATGGATGAGGTAAGAAGTACGATCTTCTCACCTCCTACCTTCTCGAAGTTTCCATAGCTTTCCAGGAATTCCCAGCCATTCATTATTGGCATATTGATATCCAGCAAAATCAATGACCCGTCAATCTCAGTGGAGTTTGATCTAAAAAAAGAAAGCGCCTCACTGGCTGAGCTAAATGAAAGAACTTTGTCCACCAGCTCAGATTTTTCAATTATCAACTTATTTAAATAGTTGGTTGTTTCATCATCATCGATAAGAACCACTTTTCTCATCCTATTCCGAGTTTGATCAATTCAAAGGTCTACTATTTTTTCTTGTATAAAAACTCCCGAAGGATGAATTCTTTTAATTTACTTACTGTGTCGATGGATGTTAACTGTTAGGTAACTATTGAAAGTGGTATCATAGCAATCTAAAGCTTTGAATCCAGGAGTTTTTTGAACACCGGGTCTCTGAAGGTCCCATTTTCAGTGATCATGGAATATTCTACTTCACAACGTAGATGAAGTCTTATCCAGACCGTTTTCTTCTCTTCATGGACTTCTACTTCAATGCCCCTTTGGTTGGTGACAAGATCAATGAATTGCGTAGTAAGTAATTTCAATTGATTGTCATCGAAACCAGTACCAACTCTGCCTCGATAGATCAATTCTTCACCTACTTTTTCGGCAATTTGAAGACTGCCAAAATACCTTTGCCTATCTCCCTCTCCCTGAGTAAATCCAATGATCAGACAGTCTTTGGTCTCTTTCACCTTAACCTTAATCCATGCACTCGACCTTTTACCAATCACATATCTACCCTCCTTTTCCTTAGCCATGATTCCTTCCAGTCCCATTAATTTTGAGGCCTCAAAAAATTCATTCCCATCCTCTATTGATTCACTTACCCGATAGTTGGTTTCGCCCTTTCTGACAGAATCTACTAGCCACTGTTTTCTACGTTCCTGAGGGTCCCCTGTCAATGACCTGCCATCCATGTAAATGCAATCGAAAAGATAGCAATAGGCTGGTGAACGCTTCGACTCATAGTCAAAGTTCTTTTTACTCATCAAACGTTTAATGACTTTCTTGAAATTTGCTTTTCCGTCCGGGTCCAAGCAAACGATCTCAGCATCAAAAATCGCATTATTGATTCTAAAGGCATCCTCCGGGCAGTGCAATTCTGGAAATTGTGAGGTAATCTCATTTTGGTTTCTACTATAAATGCGTAGTTGGCCCTCGTTAAGGTAAACTAGTGCCCGAATCCCGTCCCATTTGAGCTCATAATAATAATCTCCGATAGGTACCCTTTTAGAAGATTCAGCAAGCATTGGTTTTAAGGGCTTACTAAAGAAATCTAACTGTGGATGATCTACACGTTCAAGTAGCCATTCCTTGCCCTTCATCAAGTGCATTCTATATTCTGCGCTGATCTCTTTTCCAGCCAAACGAAAATAGAACCCATTTTTCTTCTCTTTGGTAATTTCGTATCTGCCTTGAGCATATACCCACATCATCCCGCCACCATATTCCCCCTTGGGAATTTCGCCCTCAAAGTTTAAGTATTTCAGTGGATGATCTTCGGTTTGCACAGCTAGTCGCTTAACTCCTGGAGCTGGTGGCATGCCTCGTGGTATCGCCCAAGACTTTAACGTGCCATCCTGCTCTAATCTTAGGTCGTAATGCAAATGGGACGCATGATGCCTTTGAATAACAAATCTATTTCCCATGGACTCTCCCTCAGAGGTCAGTGGTTCAGGTGTCTTATTGAAGTCCCTTTTCTTTTCATACTCCGATAACTGCTCAGGAGTTTTATGGCGGTCATTCTGGGGCAACGCTTTAGCTACGACGACTCTTTTGTCCGTATGCAAAGGAACAGCCCAGCCCCTTATTTGCTCCCAGGCATCTCCCTCAGTAAGAACGCGATTAAGTGTGGTTTTTAAATTCCAATCACTTAGTGATTTCATGGTCTCAAGCTCATCCCATGTAATCGGGGTAGAGGTTGTCGCACCAGCGCGACCTCGAAGGCTGTAGGCACTAATAATGGTTTGAGAAGGTCTATTTCTATAAATATCTACCAGCACCCGACCTTTCCTTGCCTCCTTCTTGATATGTAATGTGGTCTCAGCATGTTTATTGATAAAGTCACTGGCTATTTTCTTAGCTGTTTGGAAGCATTCTTCAAAACTGTATCGTGCGTCAATAGGGGTAACAATATGCAGACCCTTCCCTCCGGTTGTCTTAACAAATGGATGATAATTGTAACGTTCTAGGTGCTCTTTGAGATCAAAGGCGATTCCAACCAATTTTTTTAGCTCCAATGATCCGTCTTCTGGTGGATCAAGATCATAAACAATGTAGTCAGGCAGGTCACTTTTCTCAGAAAAGGAGTGAATTTGATGAATTTCAAGGCAAGCTAGATTTGCCAGCCACACCAAAGTAGCTTCCTCCCTGGCTACGATGTATTCCTTTGTTCTCTCTTGTCCAAGTCGCTTATAATCGATCCAATCAGGGGTCCAATCCGGCCTATGCTTTTGAAAAAACTGCTCCCCGTATATTCCATCGGGATAACGAACAAGGGATAGTGCCCTGCCTTTGAGGTGGTTCAAAATTGTCGGGGCAAGCTTCAAATAATATTCAATAACTTCGGCTTTTAATACATGATCCTCCGGATACAACACCTTCTCCAGGTTAGATAGCTCGACTACCCGCTTTCCTACTTCCGCATGTATCTTTTGCTTTGCCACACAAAAAAATTAGGTCAAATGATCTGTCACGTTGAACTCCCTTACTGAATACGAACCATTATAGTTTAATTGATAGAATGCACAGTTATCATGTGGGAAACCATCCATATAGTTCAGTGGATACTTAAGTAACCAACACAATAGTATTCGTATCGCCCGACCATGCATGCAGATCAGGATAGTGGAAGCATCATATTCAAGTACTTGACTCATGGCCTCTTTCTGCCTATTCATCACTTCAATCGGGCTTTCACCGCCACCGACGTTCAGGTCTAGTTTCCCATCTTGCCAGCTCCTGACCGTTTTTGAATAAAGATTTCTTGCCTCAGGAGTTGCTTCTACACCCTCCTGATCACCCCAGCTGATTTCGTCAAAACCGTCATGAATTAGATGAGGTATCCCGTCTTCAATAAAGCCTCTGGCCGTTTGATGCGTGCGAATCAAGGCCGAAGTAAAAACCACGTCGAATGAAACATTCTTCAGAAATTGATGCGCTCGGTTTGCCTGCCACTGTCCTGTTTCGTTAAGTGAAGCATCCACTCCTCTTCCCTGGACCATTCCTTTCTTGTTGAGTTCAGTTTGACCATGCCTAAGCAAATAAATTGTTTTGTTTTTCAAATTGTGTTTGCGTTGGTTTGCTTTCCAATGACAAAAGAACGGATTTTCCCTGAATACCTTGAGTTAGATGCTTTGAATAGCATGGGTGATGGTTGTATGGTTGAACACCTGGGTATTGTATTTACTGAGATTGGTCATAATTATCTTGTCGCCACCATGCCGGTTGATCAGCGTACAAAACAGCCGCTTGGATTATTGCACGGTGGGGCCTCTGTAGCCCTGGCAGAAACAATGGGTAGTCTGGGAGCCACACTTTGTCTGGACATGAACAAACAGGTTGCAGTAGGATTAGAAATCAACACAAATCACATAAAATCAGCTAAAAGCGGGGTTGTTACGGGTAAGGCGATGCCGATACA
Source organism: uncultured Roseivirgaceae bacterium (assembly GCA_964591785.1). GTDB lineage: Bacteria > Bacteroidota > Bacteroidia > Cytophagales > Cyclobacteriaceae > Ekhidna. The sequence continues at coordinate 1,503 of CAZQDI010000115.1, read as the reverse complement.
CTTAGGAAAGGGCACACAGGTATGGAGCATTGAGATAAACAATGAAGATAATCAGCTTGTTGCAATTAGTAGAATAACCATGGCGATATTAGACAGGAAGTGAAAGAGACACTGCTATCAACCTTAAAGCTCCCAAACAAAGATGAACTGATACAACAGCTGATCCATTCCGGATATGCATTTGCGTGTTGGCGAAAACCAAATGAGGTTAGCCAATTAATCATCTCATTAGACGAACCGACTCGTCTTGAACATTTTCTTTTCGCTTCTCTCGAACCTGGCTTTCTGGTCAACAGCTTCGACGACAGCCATCCGACATCTCCTACTTATCTCAAAGCAGACATTGTGGTCAAAGCAGAGGACCTTGCTATTCATCCAAGAGTTAGCGATAAAGAACTAGATGCCTTGAGATCCGCACTATTGGACAATAATACTCAGGTAAGTGCCAATGCGAGTAAAGCTGAGTTAGGAATCGATTTCGATGAAAATGATTTCAAACAGCAGGTTGTTAAGGCGGTTGAGGAAATAAAAAATGATCGATTTGAAAAGGTGGTTTTATCAAGGTGTATGATTGAGGAATCAGCTAAAGATTTTCAATTTTGGAGCTGTTTCAATCAGATAAGTGAAGCTTATCCAAATGCATTTGTCTCCCTAATTCACCTTCCGGGTCAGGGAGTTTGGGTCGGTGCTTCGCCAGAATTACTTCTCTCTCAGAATCAAGAACGATTTAGGACGGTCGCACTCGCTGGTACCAAAAAACTTCAACCCAATCAAAAACTCAGCGAGATCGCCTGGACCCAAAAGGAAATCGAAGAGCAAGCATTTGTAAGTAGGTATATTATCAATTGTTTCAAAAAGCTACGACTGAGGGAGTTCCATGAGCAAGGTCCAAAAACGGTAAAGGCGGGTCATTTAGCTCATTTAAAAACCAGTTTTGAAGTAAAGTATGATGAGGTTGCCTTTGACGACCTTGCGGAGCAAATGCTGCGTTTAATGCATCCAACTTCTGCCGTGTGTGGTATGCCTATTGAAGAAGCAAAACCTTGGCTTGCTGACCATGAGCACTACGATCGCGAACTATACGCTGGCTTTCTTGGTCCTGTCAATTATGAGAACTCGACAGACCTTTATGTCAACTTGCGCTGCGCAAAATTCGAAGGGTCATTCGTCACCTATTACGCAGGGGCTGGAATAACAGAAGATTCAAATCCAGATTCGGAGTTCGAAGAAACAGAAATAAAGATCAATGTTCTACGGAATATCATTAATCGGATCTAGTGTTACATCCCACTATTTTTAATACTTCGCAAATCTGTGCTCAGCTTGGTGTCAGGCATGCAGTCCTGTCTCCTGGTTCACGAAATGCGCCGCTGACCATCTCATTTTCGCGAAATGAAGGGATCAAAAAATGGATTATTCCAGATGAAAGATCTGCTGGATTCGTCGCACTAGGCATTGCTCAAGAGGTCAAGAGTCCAGTTGTATTGTGTTGCACATCCGGAA
>CAZQDI010000114.1:0-13402 GCA_964591785.1 uncultured Roseivirgaceae bacterium | reverse complement strand
AGCTTGAAATGCATCAATGGTGTAGAGGTATTTATTGCCTGTTCTCTCAAAAACAGTGAATGCGTTGAGCTCGTCCTTGGCATTGATGATCATTCTTATTTTAAAATATGATTTTTCTCTACTTTCAGGGTCTAAGTCAATGATCCGATCGCCATTCGCCTCAGTTGAGGTGAGTACATATTTAAACCCATCTTTATAGAGATCATAAACATTGCTTAGGGTAATTTCAGATTCTTCTGGATCAAAAGTGCTAATGGTTACTTCACTAATTTCTGGATTGTAGGTATACACGTCTGTTCCGTTGTTAAAGATGCGTTGACCGGCAACATTCAGAACATATTGATCGCCTTTGACGGATATTTGTCCTGACAGTGTTTCATCAATTCCGGCACTTTCGTTTGTTAAACGCTGTGAAAAGGATGCTTTGAATGCTTCTACTGATTTGTACTGGGCACTCATCGCGTCCAGCACCTGCAATGCATCTTTGTCATACTGACCATGCGCAAAGCATAGAGTGACAACCAGTAGGATGTAGGTGATAAAGTTTTTCATTTTCTTTCTCCTTAATGTTTCATTTCGATTTCAGACAATAACTGTTCCAAACTATGTTCGTCAGGAATTAATACTTCCCTGGCTTTACTGCCTTCAAAGGCTCCAACGATCCCAGCAGCCTCTAATTGATCAATCAATCTTCCAGCCCTATTGTATCCAAGTTTCATTTTACGTTGAATTAGCGATGTGCTGCCCTGCTGATGAATGACAATAAGTCTGGCTGCGTCTGCAAATAATGCATCTCGGTCAGCCAGATCAACTTCGCCAATTCCGGATTCTCCTTCTCCAACATATTCTGGAAGCAGGTATGCATCGTCATAGCCACGCTGCTCTCCAATAAAATCGCAAATGCGTTCAACTTCGGGAGTATCTACAAAAGCGCACTGCAATCTTGTCATTTCTGACCCTGAAGACAAGAGCATGTCACCCATGCCAATTAGTTGATCTGCTCCTCCAGCATCTAAGATGGTTCTCGAATCAATTTTTGAAGTCACCCTGAATGAAAGCCGTGCAGGGAAATTGGCTTTGATGATTCCTGTGATCACATTTACGGAAGGTCTCTGTGTGGCTACGATTAAATGGATTCCAATAGCTCTCGCCAGTTGGGCCAGCCTTGCGATAGGGGTCTCAATTTCTTTTCCGGCGGTCATCATCAAATCTGCTAATTCATCTATAACGAGGACAATATAGGGTAGAAAGCGATGTCCTTTATTTGGATTTAGCCTGCGGTCTGAAAACTTCTTATTGTATTCCTTGATGTTTCGACAGGATGCTGCTTTCAAGAGGTCGTATCGATTATCCATTTCAATGCAAAGCGAATTGAGCGTGTTTACTACTTTAGATGTATCTGTAATAATAGCCTCTTCACTATCTGGGAGCTTGGCAAGGAAGTGTCTTTCAATCTTATTAAACAAGGTCAGTTCAACCTTTTTCGGATCTACCAAAACCAACTTGAGCTGTGACGGGTGCTTTTTGTATAGCAGCGAGGTGAGCATGATATTTAACCCGACAGATTTACCTTGGCCGGTTGCACCAGCCATCAATAGGTGCGGCATCTTGGCAAGATCGGTTACATAAACTTCGTTTGAAATGGTTTTGCCAAGCACTACTGGAAGTTCCATTTTACTTTCCATGAACTTACTTGTCGTAATCACCGATCTGACATCTACCATTTCCCGGTTCTTATTTGGAACTTCAATGCCTATCGTCCCTTTTCCCGGGATTGGTGCGATAATTCTAATACCCAGGGCAGCGAGGCTCAGTGCGATATCGTCTTCCAGATTTTTGATTTTGGAAATCTTAACCCCAGCTTCGGGGACAATTTCATATAAGGTCACGGTAGGACCAATTGTTGCTTTGATACTTGAGATACCAATCTTAAAGTTCACTAGGGTCTCAATAATGCGATCCTTGTTAGCCTCCAGTTCATCTTTTGAAACTTGTACATCCTTATCAGGATATTCGATCAATAGGGATGGGGTAGGGAACTTATATCTGGGCAGGTCTAAAGTAGGGTCATAATTGACTGCCTCCTCGGTTACTTCTTCTTCGAAGTCATTTTGCTCCACTTCAAAGGAAAGATCATCCAATTCTTCTTTTTGAACCGTTTCTTGAACAGAGGGTTCTTCTACAGTCTCTTCAAACGAAGTCTCGGTATGAGAAGCTTTCGGTGTAAAAATCTTCTCCTCAACTTCCTTGGAGATGGCTGACGGCTCTGATTTGAATTCAGGAAGGTCAACTGTAAACTCCGGATCTTGCTGAAGTGGTATATTCTTCTTTGCCTTGTTTGGCATTTTCTTGATCACCCACGTTTCGGACTCATCTTTGTTTGCTTCTTCATCTTCTACCTCCCTCCTGATCTGATCTACAACGGAGGAGATGTCAGGTGCCTTTTCTTGTTTTTTTGGCAACGTGAGTTGAATGTTGTCTAACAAAGAAAGCAGTCGACCACCGATTCCATTCAATGCGGGAATTTGTGTGATGTTGAAAAAAAACATATTGAAAACCACAAACAAGAAGGTGAGAAGTAGGATGGTACCCCATCCCATCAGACTTTGCGAAATGATGGCCAGCTCATATCCAATGCCTCCGCTAATAAAGCCCAAGAATGTAGACTCTTCTTTGCTGAGTAGAATGTATCCCATGACCATACTACTCCATATTAGGTAAAAAACAGTGAAATTGAACGCTGGGGTGATCGGTATAATGGTCTTGAACCAAATAATTCGATAGGCGGCAAGAAATAAAAAAATAGGAATCAGCATAGCGGCTATTCCAAACCACAGAAAAATGAAATAATGAGCCGCGATTGCTCCCATCAAACCAAACGCATTCTTTACCTCGAGTCCTGATTCCTTGACGTTTGTGCTTGTATAGGCTTCAACAACACTTTGATCGGCAGGCCCGTGAGTCAAGTAAGAAATGAATGAGATCAGTAAGAAGATGGAAGAAAGAAGCAATGAAAAACCGATGAATAGGTGAAATTTCCTATCGGTCAAAAAATCAAATTTTATCGTTTTCTTTTTCTTACTTCTTGACTTCTGTTTATAGTTATTTGCCATAGGGATTAGACTTCAAAAATAGTGGAGTTTTGAAGCTTGTTCAAGATTGATTTAGGATTGCTTTATTGATACTTTTTATCAATGCAGGTCCTTTGTAAACCAGGCCAGTGTAAACTTGTACTAGGTCTGCTCCAGCTTTGATTTTTTCCAAGGCGTCCTCAGCGCTCAAAATTCCTCCGACCGCAATGATAGGAACGTCTGGAAGGCGATGTTTAATATAAGTCAATACAAAATTTGACTTATGGAAAACAGGTGCCCCACTCAATCCACCCGCCCCTATTTTTTCAACCTTAGAGGCATTGGTTTTTAGCCCGTTGCGGTCGATGGTTGTATTAGAAACGATCAGGCCATCTAGGTTAAGTTCCGAAGTGATTGCGATGATATCATCTAACTGACTCTCATTCAGGTCCGGTGCTATCTTCAATAATAAGGGTTTTGGTTTTTGCGTTTTATTGTTTTCTTGTTGAAGAGATGATAACAGTTGGGTTAACGGTTTTTTTTCTTGCAATTCCCTAAGTCCCGGGGTATTAGGGCTACTCACATTGATTACAAAATAATCAACATAGTCATAAAGCGCCCGAAAACAGATCAGATAATCTTGAAGCGCCTGGTCATTGGGAGTATTCTTATTTTTTCCGATGTTACCACCCACGACAACTTTTGATTTGCGTTGTCCTAACTTCCTAATCGCAGGTTCAATCCCATCGTTATTAAAACCCATTCGATTTATTAATGCCTCATCGTTTGGCAATCTGAACAGTCTGGGCTTTGGATTTCCAGGTTGGGATTTGGGAGTAAGGGTCCCAATTTCTATGAATCCAAAACCCAGATTTGAAAAATCATCAATGAGTTCAGCATTCTTATCAAATCCTGCAGCCAATCCCACTGGATTGCTAAAGGTCAATCCAAAAAGTTCTTTTTCAAGTCGTATGTTTTGGACCAAGTATTGGTTTCGAATGATTCTTCCAGCTCCTGGGATCTTCAAAATATACCGTAGCAACTTGGTGGTAAAGTGATGTGCCTTTTCAGGAGGTAAAAGAAAAAGGATGGGCTTGAACAGACCGTACATCAGGCGCGTGGATGAAATTGGGTTATCACTTGCTTTAAATAATCTCGATCAAGATGAGTATAGATTTCTGTAGTTGTTATCGATTCATGGCCAAGCATTTCCTGAACAGCCCTTAAATCTGCACCACCCTCGATCAAGTGAGTAGCAAAGCTATGACGAAAAGTGTGAGGGCTTATATTTTTTTTCAATCCGATCTTCGATGCCAGTTCCTTGATAATCGTAAATACCATGACTCGGCTGATGGACTTTCCTCTTTTTGTTACAAACAAATGGTCTTCAAAGCCATGTTGAATACGGATATGATTTCTGACCTCATCTTTAAACAACCGAATGTGCTTTAGCGCGGATCTGCCAATTGGGACCAGGCGTTCTTTACTTCCTTTACCGATAATTCTAAGGAAGCCAATGTCTTCATGGATGTTGCTAATCTTCAGCTCTGTCAATTCTGAAACTCGAAGTCCTGAACTGTATAGTGTTTCAAGTATCGCTCTGTTCCGTTGGCCTTCTGGGGTTGATCTGTCAATTGCTTCAAAGAGTTTCTCAATTTCTGGGAGATCGAGTGTATCTGGGAGCTTACGACCAATTTTTGGAGCTTCAATCAATGCAGAGGGGTCCCTAGTGATTAATTCCTCATATACCAAGAATTTATAAAATGACTTAAGACCGGATACGATTCTTGCTTGGGTGTATGCGGACATGCCTAATTCTGTTATAAACTCAAGAAAGTCAACCAAGTCTTGCTGATGTACTTTGACAGGAGTAATGTTCCGTTGTTTGATTTCAAAGAACTGGCGAAGTTTCTGCACATCTGACAAATACGCCTCCACTGAATTATCGGCAAGTGAACGTTCTAGCTTTAGGTAGCTCTTAAATTGCCTGGAATACGTATCCCAACTCAAATTGACTTGTTTTGAAGATTAATGTATTTGATTTGTAGCAATCGAATGTATTCGATTAAATTTCAAATTTACTTAATTCAATTCACCGATTTGAAACTACTTATTCTCAATGGTCCTAATCTGAACTTGCTCGGAAAGCGTGAGCCTGAAGTGTATGGTTCTCAAACATTTGAAAGTTACTTCGAGCAGTTAAAACGGAAGCTCACGCAGATAGATTTAGTCTACTATCAGTCAAATCATGAAGGCGCCTTGATCGACAAGCTCCACGAAGTTGGGTTTGACTACGACGGGATTATTTTCAATCCTGGAGGATACACCCATACCAGTGTTGCGCTAAGGGATGCAGTCGCAGCAATTGAATCTCCTGTGTTCGAGGTTCATATTTCTAATTTGGCTGAAAGAGAGGACTTCAGGCAAGTAAGCTACTTGAAGGAAGTATGCGTCGGCACCATTAACGGAATGGGGCTCACGGGGTATGAGGTGGCGATTGATGAGCTAATTGCAGGTATTGAACGTAATCGTTAGCTAGAATCATCGAATCATGATGTTCTTTTTAAAATCGCATAGTAACTTTCGAGTAATAAAATCTCTGGGGCATGACTGACATTCAGCAAACGAAGATCCTTCATTTTTTTAACGTTTTAGATCATGATGGAAATGGAATTCTCGAGCAAGAGGATTTTGAACTTGTAAGTGATGCTATTTGCGATATCAGAGAACTTGCCTCAAACAGTACCGAACGTCTAAACATGGGTATTAAAGCTCACGGAATTTTTGTTCAGGTGTTGAAAGATCTCCAAAAAGATACCGCTATAATCAGAAAAGAAGAATGGATTAAGTTTTTTGAGCGACAAATACTCTCCAGGTCGGAAGATTACATCGCGAATGTATCGTCCTATTTGTTCTCAATCTTTGATCAGGATAGTGATGGTTTTATTGATGAGAAGGAGTATCTCGATATGTTCAAAGCTTATGGTCTTTATACCGCGCAAGCAAAGAAAGCTTTTGATCTATTGGATTTGAATGGAGATGGAAAACTAAGTAAACAAGAAGTTGTAAAGGCGTTTGAAGAGTTCTTTTTTGCAAAGGATGAAAAGGCCCCCGGCAACTGGATTTTTGGAGATTGGAGAAACGAAATCACAGCCTAGGCTCAGTTTCAACCTGTCATAGCATCGGCTATGTATGCCATGATTAGTGGATCAATGTAATCAATAACTTTTCTAATCGATCGAATACAGATCCCCAGCCATGATATATTCCCATCTTCTCTTGTTGGATTTTGTAAGCCTCCGATTTATGAATCACATTGAAGGTAAACAAGGTTTTTTGACCTTCTCCTTTGAGTATAACTTCCAGAGTGACCCCTTCAGTCATTGGAAGAAAATTTGCGGTGGTAACGAGTCGAACTGGCGCCTGAATTTCAATGTATTTTCCTTCTGCAATAAATTCACCTCCATTTGGCATGTTCATTACATATTTCCAGTTACCGCCTTCCGAGAAATCATGTTGAATGATTTTGGTTTCCATTCCTTCCGGACCCCACCAGTTAACAATGTGTTCCGCTTCGGTCCAAGCTTCCCAGACTAGTTCAATCGGAGCTTCTAATGTCCTTTCAATGGTGATGGTTTTATTGCGATTCATTGTTTTTGTTTTTTTGCTTTCAGTTTCATTAGATACTCTTCAAACGAGTCGATTTTGTCTTCCCACATCTTTTTGTACTGCTCAATCCATAGAAATGCAGGAATCAAACTTGATGGTTGAATTTGGCAATAACGTTCTCGGCCCTGTTTCGTGACTTCTACAATACCGCATTCCTCCAGAAACTTGATTTGTTGCGAGATACCCGGTCTGCTAATCGAAAATTCCTTTGCAATGGCATTCAAGTTTTTAGGCTTTTCAGATAGCGATTCGATGATTGCTCTTCTGGTCGGATCGGCGATGGCCTGAAAAACGTCTCTTCTACTGGTAATCGTCATTATGTAAGTGATTGCTTACGAATTTAAGTGTAAGTATTTACTTACGCAATAAAATTCTCAGAAATTAATAAGTAGACCCTTGCTTCGCGATTCGATATCCCTTTTGCTGCACCAGAGACTTCTCTTGCTCATCAAACAGGAGTGGATTGGTATGATTAAGATGAATAAAAACAATTTTTTGTTTTGTGGTAGCTGCCTCGCCCTCAAAAAGTTTCATCGTTTCCTCAACAAACGGATGCGGTATTTCATTCATGGGCCGGTTTGGGATCTCTCCGTCTCTCAAAAAAGTGGCGTCGAGAAATGCGTGATCAACAGCTTTGACCTCCGAGATGATATTCATGTCCCATTGATCCCACTTGTCAATGTCAGGAATGAAAAGGTATGAATTCGAATCAGTCTGAATCTTGTAACCTGCTGTCTCCGAAAACTCATCTCTATGTGGTACCAGGTAGGGGGTGACTTTCATTCTGTTCAATAGCCTGACTTCGTCATTGATCGACAAAGTTTTGAGAGAAATATTGTTGAGTGTCACAAGCTGATTCCATGGTCCATTATTCTGAAGAAAGGCAATCATTTTCGGAAGGGCATAGACCTTGATTCCTTTGGCTCCAAGGGCTTCTCTACCTAGGAACATTAGCCCAGTGTAATGACCTATGTGAGCATGTGTGAGAAAGATTCCTTCAGGCAAGTAGGGGTATTGCTGATTCGTTAGATCTTGAAAATACTGGAGTTGACGATCCATGTCTGGTGTGGCTTCGAAAAGCCACCACTTCTTATTGACGGAATCTACTAGCGCCAATGATACAACATATTTTGAGAGAGTTGGATCACTATGCGCTAGTCTACAAGCCCTGAAACAGCCAATGTGAGGAAAACCTCCGTCTTGCGCAACTCCAAGTACGATCACATGCTGTTGGGAAATGCCAAGGGTAACTGCCCCAAAGAAGAGAAGAGTAAAAACGAACTTCATCTCTTAAATCTACATAATAAAAAAGCCTATCCATCTGGATAGGCCTTAGATAGGTTGGTTAGTTAACCCTTTAATCTCTTGTCCTGAGGGCCACTGTTTCATTGATCCAGCAGCCTACTGTGATATTTTGTCCTGACTCGTAAGCTTCCGTAAAAACTTCTTCTTTTGAAGGAAACTGTTGCTTCGAAGCGTTCATTTGAGACGTATTGCCGGCTTTGGAATACATGTCATAAGCTGCTAGAAACACACCACGGTCTATTACCTTACTTTCCCCTCCTGCACAGTCATCAAAACTAGTAAAATATAAGTTACCAATTAAATTGTACGCGTCTGCACTACCTGGCTTCTCGCTTAATGCCTTGAAAGCCAGGGACCTTGCTTTTGTTTTATTGCCTCGTTTGCTATTGACAGAAGCCTGTCCCATGAGCGCAGAAAACTTATCCTCCTGATTGGTTGCGAGAGAAGCTGCCTCTTCAAAATACTTCAGACTTTTCGTGAGGTCACCATTGGATAGATATCTGCTACCAATGGCATTGGCGAGGGCAAAAGTGGGTTGCTCATTAAATACAGGTTCGCTAGCTTCCAGAAAGTACCCCTGGCTGGTGCATTTAGCCTGGACTGAATACTTGAAGATCTTTTTAGCTGTGGCTAAGTCGGACGGGTTTTCCCGAAACTTAGGAACAAGCTTATTTTCGATAAACTCACAGGTCAGTATTCCGTCGATAGAACTTAGCCATGCATCTGTCTTATCCTGTTCTTTCTTAAGTCGGTCTGCGTTGCCGCCATTTGCTCTCTTCGAATCTATGATATCTGAAATTTGAGTGTGAATATCTAATACTCTCTCGGCAGGCATCTCATTTGAGTTGCGTTGATAGTAAAGTTTGGCTAGCAACATGTACGAATTCAGGTTGAAGTCTGAGATTTCCGGCCCATTTGCCTCATATGCCTTGGCATACAGCTCACTTAGCATTTTGTATTTGGCAGGTGTCTTGTAGTAAAGCTGGAAAGCTTCGTACGCTTTTCTATCCAACGTGCTTGCATCATTGTCAAAGTACTCAATGCGTCGATCAAACATCCATAAAATAGAATCCTTCAGTTGGGCTTGTCTTTCCTTACTGGGATCACCTTTCAAAAGCTCCTTAATACAATTTACACCTTCGATGTAGATCGTCTGATGTAGTGCAGGGTTGTTTTCGTATAGCCAGTTGAGTTCTCTCAGTGCATTTCCATGTTCACTCTGAGCGATCAAAAGCTTGTAATAAGCCTGTTTTTCAACTGCTTTGGTTTTCAGTTCTTCATCTTCCGGCCAATTCCACCCTTGCTGGGAAAAAGAGGCCATTGCCGCAAAAATCGCCAATGTATTGATGATTAATCTTTTCATGTCCTTAGTCAATTTGAGTTTTTGCAAATTGTGAAATAAAATCTGCCGTGTAGAAAAATATGTTGCGTTTTTGTTTCCGCAAAATGAAAGAATATTTATCTCTTTACGCACTACCGACTCATTAGTTTTGTGTTAATATTTGAATTGAATCTCTAATGGTGAATTTCAGAGAAATTATTAGCGTTTCCTTGATACTCTTTTCTGTGATTGATATCATCGGCAACATTCCGGTGATTATCAACTTGAGAAAGAAATTTGGAAAAATCCAATCTGAAAAAGCTACCCTGGTTTCTGGCATTTTGATGATCGTCTTCCTATTTCTAGGCGAGAGTATTCTCAATCTTTTTGGGATCGATGTTAGTTCATTTGCAGTTGCGGGGGCTATTATCATGTTCATTATTGGCATGGAGATGGTGCTTGGATTACAGATATTTCAGACTGACACGGATGAATCAAACAGTGCGTCAATTGTGCCACTAGCATTTCCTTTGATAGCGGGAGCTGGAACAATGACTACCTTAATTTCCTTGAAAGCGGAGTACAGCACCACAAATATTCTCATCGGGATCATTGTAAACTTGATATTTGTCTACACTGTATTGAAGACTTCAGGTTGGCTTGAAAGAAAAATTGGGAAAGCAGGATTTAATATTCTTCGCAAAGTATTTGGAATCGTCTTATTGTCGATAGCGATTAAGATTTTCAAAAACCATCTTTTTGTATGATTTTGATTTACACTGACGGAGCCGCTAAAGGAAATCCGGGTCCAGGGGGATATGGCACGATCCTGAGGTATGGAAACAAGGAGAAAGAGCTTTCTGAGGGGTTTCGAAGGACCACCAACAATCGCATGGAGCTGTTGGCAGTAATCGCTGGACTTGAAGCAATAAAAAAACCTGGATGGAATGTTCAGGTAACTTCAGATAGCAAATATGTGGTGGATGCAGTGACAAAGGGTTGGCTGGAAAGTTGGGTATCTAAGAATTTCAAGGGCAAGAAAAATAGAGATCTATGGGAGCGTTACCTGGCGGCCTCAGCACCGCATCAGGTTCGTTTTGTTTGGGTTAAGGGGCATGCCGGCCATCCAGAAAATGAACGATGTGATCAATTGGCTGTGGAAGCAGCTGAGTCATCAAACTTGAAGGTTGATCGGGCGTTTGAGGAAGGAACTACCTAAATCGATTAATTTAGAGGTATAAATAACCAGAATGAAAAAAGGCTTTTATTATTTTCTGTTTGTCGTGGTTGTCATTGGATCATTGATGCTCTACTTTAAGATTCAACGAGATAGGAAACTTGAAAACCCCAACCTTTCTGATTTGGCAACTGAACCGGATCTGTTGGTAGGCACCGCCGATAAGAGTTTTCATGACGATAAGGGTGATGCTGCAATTGGCTATTTGGATGAAGCCATTCGCATGATGAAGCTTCTTGAAAAAGATGGCGATAGCGTGAGCGTCGGCGCAATTGAATTGGCTATCTATGATCTCGAAGCTGTAGAACGACATATTCGAGACGAAGACATCAATGATGACTTGATGTATGAAGCATTTGCCGATGCAATGAATTCACTTGCATTTGCCTCTTTGCGAATATCAGAGCAGTTTATTAAGGAAGGTAAGAATGAGGAGGCCAAAGTAACTATCGATCATGCGATGGATCATTTGCAGAACTCTATCCGTTTTGCTCGGGGGCAACAGAAAGAAGATGAAATTCGTATAGCAGGGCACTTACAGCGAATCATAGAAAATCACTGGGAGGATGACCTATCTCAAATTGACTTTGTAATGGCTGAAATTGATTCAGTGGTCAAGGCACATGTAATTAAATAGCTACTTCTGTTTCTCTTTCGTTGAAATCAAAGCCCAAACCAGCAAGCTCTTTCAACACAGGTTCGTAAATTTTCTTTGAAGTAGGCACGTGGACTCCAGTCAGACTTATTTCTTCTTGTAAGATTAGTTTCGCTGCTATGGCCAATGGTAAACCGACAGTCTTTGCCATTGCAGTTTGTTGGTCATCGTCTCCTAGCGCCACCATGCTTGACTCTATCTGCCTTGGCTTGCCATCGTCAATAAAATTAAATTTATGCCACATGACGATCATATCACGATCCTCCCTCTGGAGCGTCCACCGTTTTTTAAGAATATGTTCCAATAGTTGAGCAGGTGTACCTTTTGCTAAGCCGATGGGTTCATCATCAAATAAACCAAGCCATTTCAGTCGGAACATGATCTCAGAGTCAATCGGCTGGTTGATGTAGTGTGCGAGTTTTAACTCAATGGAGTCATGGGGGTTATAGGAGAGAAATGAATTAATGAATTGCCGATGTGTCATTGAAGGCACATTTTCCATCTCATAACTGTCGTCAGTAGCTCCAAGCTGAACAAAAACATCCCAGGAAGAGCAATAGCCTGGTCTTCGCAGAGTTCCCCTGTAAAGTGTTTGAATTCCCCTTAGGTTGTACACATCCAAATAGGCCAATGAATCCCGGTTTGCATATCCTTCAAAGTACCCATGCCCGGGGATGAAAATCATTTCAGTTCTTCTGAATAACTTTTGATAGGGAATGTATTTATACCTGCCCTCTTGAATAAACTTACAGGTTCCCTGTCCAGCTAATACAACGTTTCTTGGGTTCCATGTAAACTTGTATTTCCACGGGTTGTCTCCTACAGACTGTTCCGCGATCAGGCCTCCTGTGAAAGTTTCAAAACCTGTTAATTGAAAGTTCTTCTCCTTGAGTTCATCTAACACTTTCATCGCGCTCATGTGATCAATGCCAGGGTCAAGGCCCATTTCCATAATGGCTACTTTCCCTGATTTTTCAAAATCTGCATTGAGTGTCTTGATGTCATCTTTGAGGTAGGATGCAGTCAAGAAATGCCTACCAATGGACGCACACAGTTTTGCAACGTGAATGTGGAGCGATGCGGGCAGCATGGAAATGACCAAGTCATGTTTTTCGATCACTGGCTCTAGTTGGCTTTTGTCCAATACATTCAGGTCGATTACTGATGCATTTGAAAAACCATCGATTTTTTCCTCAGCAAGTTGACGGTTTTTCTCTACGATCGTAATTTGCCAGTTTTCTTCAGTCGAATTTTTAAGTAGATACTGAATCAGCGATGTAGCGGACCTTCCAGCACCAATGATAAGCAATTTCTGCATGGGGTAGTTGAGGTTGTGGGTGTCGGTAATTTTAAATGATCAAGATGATTTTTTATTCACAATGGTAGAACTTGCTTGATCGGTCGGAAGGATCATAAGGTCTCCGATCATTACATGTGGAGGTCTGGTGAGCACAAACTCGATTGTTTCTGCCACATCCAGTGCCGTAAGCGGGGTGTAGTTTTGATAGACAGATTTTGCTTTTTCCTTATCTCCTTTAAACCTCACTTCACTAAATTCGGTTTCCACGAGTCCGGGGTTGATGGAAGTCACTTTAATCCCGTGTTCATTGAGGTCCATACGCATTCCCTTGGTTAATGCATCCACAGCGTGTTTGGAGGCACAGTATACATTGCCTTTCGGATATACTTCCAGCCCTGCGATGCTGCCAATATTGACAATATGTCCTTTTTTTCGGGTTACCATTCCCGGGATAATTGCTTTACTAACATAAAGTAAACCCTTCACGTTGATGTCCATCATCGCGTCCCAGTCATTTACATTTCCTTCATTGATGTAATCAAGTCCATGCGCATTGCCGGCATTGTTTACTAGTACTTCTATTTGTTTCCAGTGCCCGGGGAGAGATTCTATTGCTGCGAACACAGCTTGTTGATCTCGTACATCAAAGGAAAGTAGATGCACATCTTCTCTTAGTTGTTTCTGAAGGCTTTCTAGTCGGTCCGTTCGTCTACCGCATAAGATAAGACTGTAATTTTTGGTGAGCACTCTTGCAGCAGATTCTCCGATGCCACTTGTAGCTCCTGTAATCAAGGCTATGGGTTTATCCCCGGTCATCTTTTATTTTACGTCGTTTTCGACTTTT
>CAZQDI010000113.1:0-13418 GCA_964591785.1 uncultured Roseivirgaceae bacterium | reverse complement strand
TACTACTATGTTTTGCGTTACTTACTTTCATTTCTTTTGAAGTGATGGCGCAAAGGACTGTATCTGGTAAGGTCACCGATGAATCAGGTGAAGGACTTCCAGGTGTGAACGTGCTGATCAAAGGCACGACTACGGGTACCCAAACTGATCTAGACGGAAATTTCCGGTTGTCAGTTGATGAAGGAGTTACCTTAGTTTTTTCTTACGTTGGTTTTGAGACTCAAGAAGTTGAGGTTGGCGCAAGAACAACTATCGATGTTTCACTAGGTGGTGCGACAGAGTTACAGGAAGTGGTTGTAGTTGGATATGGTGAGCAAAGCCAGAGATTGAGTACTCAGTCTGTTTCTCAGGTTGGTGCAGATCAAATCGCTAATCTACCTGTTTTATCTACTCAAGAAGCATTACAAGGCCAAGCAGCTGGTGTGCAGATGGTAGGTGCAAGTGGAATCATTGGTTCAAGACCTACGGTGAGAATTAGAGGAGTTGCTTCATTAGAGGGCGCTGAGCCATTATACGTAGTAGATGGTGTTCCTTTGGTGAACGTTGATAACTCACTAAATGCTGGTGGTGTAGAGCAAAACCCTCTAGCTACTATCAACCCAGCAGAAATTGAATCAATTACGATTTTGAAAGACGCATCTGCGGTTGCTATCTATGGTTCTCGTGGTTCTAATGGTGTAATTCTTATTAACACTAAAAAAGGACGTAGAAATCAAAGTACAAAAGTGACCCTTGATGCTTACACAGGGTGGGTTGAGCCAACTGTATTGAGAGAAATGATGAATGCAGATCAGTACAGAGAGTATTCTGCAAACGCATACGTTGGACAGTTCGGTTTAAACGTTACTCCAGCTGATTTCCCTCAAACTAGCTTTGATTGGCCAAATGCAGTGGTAAGAACTGGTAGAACTACCAATTATAGTGTTGGTGCAAGCGGTGGTAGCGAAACTACTTCATTCTACGTTGGTGCCACTTACTTCGAGCAGGAAGGTTTTACTATAGGTAATGAAGGAGAGCGTGTTAACTTTAGATTGAATCTTGATCATTCCATCTCTGATAATGTTCGATTCGGTGCAAACCTAGGTCTGACAAGATTGGAATATGATAGACTAGATCAAGATAACAGTACGTTTGCTCCCCTAACTACTTCTTATTTGCAGGTGCCATGGGTTGAGCCAAGAGACGAAAATGGTGCTTTTGTTAATACAGGATTCTTAGCAAACGTGATCGGAATCGAAGCAACATCTACTTTCCTTCAGATTCAAAGAAGAACCACTGGTAACTTCTATGCTGAGTGGGACATAATTGATGGACTTACAGTAAAAACTGACTTCGGTGTGGATATCGATCAGAACGAGGAAACTCAAAGATATCCGGATGTATTCTCTCCTGGAGGATATGGTTACAAGAGAATATTCCAAAACAACAAGTATTTGATCACAAATACTGTGAGATATGAGAAGGATATCAATGATGATATGAGATTCTCTGTTCTTGCTGGACATTCTTATGAAGAAAATAGAGATGAGATCATCGCTGTGGAAGGTAGCGGATTTGTTAGTGACGGACTTCCGAACGTTGCTTCTGCATCTACCCCAACCACTACTTCGGCGACTGGCTCAGATTGGGCGATAGAATCGTTTTTCTCTCGAATCAACTATTCTGCATTCGACAGATACCTTTTTGAAGGTACATTTAGACGAGATGGCTCTTCAAGATTTGGAGCTAACAACAGATATGGTAACTTCTGGGCTGTTTCTGCCGGTTGGATCCTTAGTGATGAAGCATTCCTTTCTGGAATTGATGCAATTGATCTATTGAAGCTTAAAGTAAGTTACGGTACTTCAGGAAACGACCAAATTGGTAACTTCAGCTCGCTTGGTTTGTACGGAGGAGGTAGCATTCCCGATTATAATGGAATTGCAGGTATTGAGCCTTCGAATGCTGCAAATCCTGACCTAACATGGGAGGAAACAACACAGCTGGATATCTCACTAAGCGCAGGTCTTTTTGATAACAGAGTTAACATCGATGCGAGTTACTATGTGAAAGACACTGAAGGATTACTCCTTGATGTGCCACTTCCTTATACTACTGGGTTCATTAACAGAACTGAGAATATTGGCGAGGTACGTAACTCAGGTGTTGATCTTCAAATTTCAGGAGACATCATTAGAAATAGCGATTTAACTGTTCGTTCTACCTTAAATCTCGGATTCCTAAATAATGAAGTAACATTCTTACCGGATGACAATGTAGATGAAGAAGGTCGACCTTTTGTTGGCGGAAGTAGTGCTCAGAGAGCTATTTTGGGACACAGTCTAAACACTTTCTACCTAATTAGATATGTTGGTATTGATCCTGCTACAGGTGAAGCTCAGTGGTTAGATGCAGATGGTGAGATCACCAACTCTCCTACGGCAGCTGATAGAAAAATCGTTGGCTCTGCAATTCCTGACTTAAACGGAAGTTTCAGAACTGAAGTAGCTTACAAAGGAATTGATTTCAGCTTCTTGTTCACTTTTGTACAAGGAAATCAAGTTCAATTGGATGACATGAGATTTACTGACAATCCTAACAACTTTGATTTCTTTGGTCTTTCAACAAGACTATTGGATACATGGGAGCAACCTGGTGATGTAGCTTACGCACCTGGATTTGATGCTGCTACGTTTGCAACATTTGCTCAGAGATCTACTCAGCAAAACTTTGATGGTTCATACATCAGATTGAAAAACGTAACCTTAGGTTATTCATTACCTGCATCTGTTCTTGAAAACATATTTGTTGACAGAGCAAGAGTTTATGTAATGGGAACTAACCTATGGACATTTGCTAGTGATTTGTGGGACTTTGGTGTTGAGCCTGAAGTGAATGGTGGTTCTTCAAACCCTGCAAGACAGGGAGAGTCATTCTTTACAGCGCCTCAACCTAAAACAATTTCTGTAGGTGTGAGCCTCGGATTTTAATCAAAAAGATTATCAACATGAAAAAGAATAATATTATCATATTAGCACTCGCACTGTTAGTAGTAATCGGTTGCGAGGATAAGATTGAGGAGGTAAGACCTCAGCAGAGTATTGATGATCAGTTGGCTTTTGCTGATGAATCAGGAGCCGTTGGATCTTTGATTGGTGTTTATGGCTTGAGCCAGGATTTGGAAGTATTTGGTTCCATGCCTGCGATCATTGCTGATTTCCAATCGGATAACGTGAACTTTATTGGATCATTCCCTACATTGAACGAGATCAAGAACTATGTTACGCTTGCTAACAATACTTCGATTGATCAATTGTGGGAAGACAACTATGAGGCTATTTTGGCTGCAAATGCTGTGATAGCAAATACTCCACTTGTGGAGGCTGACGGATTCACTGATGCTGAGAAGACTCAAATTGTTGCAGAAGCTAAATTCCTTAGAGCAATGATTTACTTCAACATGGCGAATCTTTTTGCACAGCCATTCCAAATTTCAGGAGGTTCAAACGATGCCGTTCCATTAGTTCTTGAGCCGTTTACTGGAGAGGTGGTTCTACCAAGCAGAGCTTCACTGAATGAAGTACATGCTCAAATTGCACTTGATTTGAATGATGCAATTGCAGGTCTGCCTGGAGATGATCTTGCTCTACAAAACAGAGCTACTGTTTCAGCAGCTAGAGTGGTACTTTCAAGACTTCATCTTTATAGAGAAGAGTGGAATGATGCAATTACTCAAGCATCTGCTGTTAGCGGAACTGCAACTCCTGCGACTGACTATAATTTCTACACTGCTGGTGGTTCTGAGTACCTTTTCGGACTGGTGAATACTGCTGTGGATAATGGAGAAACAGGATCAGGAGGATGGAACAGCTACTATGAGCCTGCTGAGCAGGGTGGTAGAGGTGATTGTCCTTTTAGTGCAGACTTGGTTGCTGCTTACGATGCTGCGGATGCTAGGTTAGCATTTAGTGAAGTAGGTGCAAACGGACAGAGATACACATTGAAGTTCAACGACGCTGCAACTGACGTAAGTATTTCTCCGCTAGTGAGAGTGACAGAAGCTTATCTTAACCATGCCGAAGCCCTTGCTAATACAAGCGGTAGTGTTACACAGGAAATGGTTGATTTGCTTAACATGTCTCGCACAAGAGCAGGTCTTACTGCCTTTACTACTGGTGATTTTGCAAGTGTTGCTGCTTATTTGGATGCAGTTCTTCTGGAAAGAAGATTGGAATTTGCTTTTGAAGGGCACCGAAGAATGGACTTGCTGAGAAATGGTCAGAACCTAAGACCAGCTTCAGATGTTGATTTTGCAAATTCTGCTCCTGGAGGTCCATTGACTGTTATGCCAATCCCTCAAAGAGAGAGAGATTTAAATCCTAATCTGACTCAGAACACAGGATATTAAACATATTTTAACTAATAAAAAGGGAGTGAAAACTCCCTTTTTTATTATTCCGTTATGAAGACATTTCTATCATTTGTTTTTTCAGCCTTAATGCTGATTTGTTTGTGTCAAGGCTCGAATGCTCAAAGTGTTGATGTTCAAAGTCAGCAAAACTTAACAGAGCTTGGACTTTTGTCAAACTCAAGCCTTTCTGATCCAATAGGCCTTACAAATCCAGATAAAGACTTCGATGTCAAAGGGTCACCTTATTTGAATGAGGAATTCGAAACAGGTTGGATTGCCTTGGGAAAAATAAATGATACAGTTTCTAACGTTGAAATAAGGTACAACATTTTTAAAGATGCATTGGAGCTTTCTAACAACTCACAAATAAAGGAACTCAATCCAAATCCAATTAAGGCATTCAGTTCTTCGCAATTAATTGGGCAAAGTCTATTTGTCAACTCTGACTACATTGATGGTTTGGCAGCAAGCGGTTATGTTCAGCAGGTTTTTTCTGGTCAGTCACTGTCAATTTATCTTAAGCATCTAGTGACCAGGAAGATTAGAGATTCTTCCGAACCCTACGGGTCAGCGAAGAATTACATTGAATACAAAGAGCAAACAAAGACATATTTTCTGGTTGGAAATAAATCATATCTGATTTCAAACAAAAAGGATCTAGAAGTGATTTATAGACAAAGAGATGAAATAAAGAAAATTAAAAAATCGGAATTAGGAGATCCTAATTTTCTGTACAATCTGGGATTTATTTTAGATGAAAACTAAGTGAAGAATGATGGTAAAGTTGAATATTAAAATTGTAATTGTGTTGGTGTTAATAGCTATTGGCTGTTCAACAAGTGATAAGAATTCAGGCTCAAACGATTTATCTGCCAAAAGTGAAATGAGAGCGGATATCGATGTAGCTAATGAGATCCAGAAGTTAATACACACTGATTATAATGGGGAAATAAAAGGTACGAACAACATATACGGAGAGTATGAACGCTCAAAAAGTAGTAGAAGTATCAGTAGCAGAACTTTCCAAGATGAAGCCTGGATAGAAAGAGGACCTGGTAATGTAGGAGGTCGAATGAGATCCATAATCATAGATAGAAATGACCCAACAGGTGAAACCTGGATAGCTGGAAGTGCTTCCGGTGGAATATGGCGAACCACAAACTCCGGAACTAACTGGGAAAATTTGACATCTGGTTTGTCCTTCCTTTCTTTCGTTACTCTTGCCCAATCTGAGTCTAACCCAGACATCATTTATGCCGGCACAGGAGAAGGGGCTTTTGGAGCCAGTATTACAAGCCCAAATGGTGCTGGCATCTTTAAGAGCACCGATGGAGGAACTACCTGGAGTGTATTAGCATCCACCACACCAGAGAATAGTATAAATTTCCAAAATACAAATCGACTGATAGTAAACCCTTTAAACCCTGATGAAGTTTATGCGGCTACATCAAATGGTCCTTTTCAAGATTTTATTTCTGGCGTACAGAAAACCACTGATGGCGGGGTATCATGGACAGAAATCTTTACCGCTGATGCTCGTGTTCAACAAATTGTTGCTAGTCCTGACGACTTTAACAGGATGTATATTTCATTGATTATTAGGGGAGTATATTATTCAGAGGATGGAGGGGATACTTTCACCAAATCAAATCTAGATGATATCGTTTCGGCTGCTGGAGGAGACTTGGAGAGATCTGAAATTGCAATTGCACCAACAAATCCCGATGTTATTTATGCCTCTTGCGGATATCGATCAAGGTCTGGATCAGGATTGTTTGTTTCGAAAGATGCTGGTGTTAGTTGGAGTGAGGTGGATGATGAAGAAAATGGCTTGCTAGATTATCTGGTACAGGGTGAGTACAACAACTGTATTGCTGTAAACCCGTTCGATGAGACTGAAGTTTTCTGGGGTGGAGTAGTGCTTTATAAAGCAAACGTTGATTTAGGAACTGCTACAAGTGCGGGTAGAAATTTCTTGTCACTTCTTGAGCTTGGTACGGAAGATTTTTTGGATTTTGTCTCGTTTAATAATGGGACTAATGCTGGTGGACGACTTGCAATAGCAGATCCAATAAATACGCCTAGCATTGAAGTGAGATTCGGGCCAGGTGTTACTCAGAAAGGGCATCGGTTTACTGTTCCAATCGGTTCTACTGCGGGTGTACCTGATGAGGATTATACCTATCAGGACTATGTAGATGTGCCTTTTGAAGTATGGGATATTGAATCCAACACACAATTAATGGTTTCTTTTAGAGATCAAGAAGATGACGGGGTGTTTAATCTTAATCTGAGAGATCCAGATGATGAGGAATTAAGAGATAATCGTGAGTATTTTTATATTCACAGTACTGAATATGATGCTAATAATCCTAGCTCCGCAATTACCGTGGATGGCGGGCAGGAAGTCAACCAGTACATTTTTTTCTGGCCTACATTGGCTGAGGGAGCAAGCTGGCCAGACGATGTTGTTGAATCCAATTTAAGGATAAACTTTGGCGAAGTCACTTTTCAGGAAAGTCTAATTGAACCCATCACAACAAACCTAATCTCGGATCCAACACACCCAGATCACCATGTCTTGGTGACTTTGGAGATGAATGAAACTGATTTTAGATTAATTACTGGTAATGATGGCGGTGTGGCATTCACAGACAACAAAGGTCTAAGCTTCAGTACAACTGAAATAGGGCTTAACACTTCTCAGTTTTACTCAGCTACTAAAAGACCTGGTTTCGATATATATTTTGGAGGCACACAAGATAATGGAGTGTTGCTTTCTCCAAATCAATCAACCGCAGCTTCACCTTACACTGAAAGTAATGTTCCGAATACATTTGCTGATGGTTTTGAAGTGGTCTGGAACCAGAATAATCCAAGCATAATTATAGCTAGTAACCAGCAAAACAATATCTTTAAATCTACCGATGAAGGTTCTTCATGGGCTTTTTCAATCGAGGGGTTAGATGATGCAGGGTTTAGCAATGCAAGTGCACCTTTTTTCACCAAAGTTGCTGGGAGTCAAGCAACAAATAACATTTATGCTGTTAGCGACAATGGAGTTTGGAAATCTGTCTTGGCTGAAAACTGGAGTCTGGTTGACATGACTTCCTTTTCAGGTTGGGGTGGATTTTTAGACGTTGAAGTTTCACCTGTTGATAAGAATCTTGTCTGGACTGGTGGCGGACTAAGTGATACGAGGGACATATTCCTTTCGACGGATGCTGGGTCTTCTTTCAGTGCCGTGTCAAAATTTGATGAGCCTCTTGGAAATATTACTTCGATTATCCCAAGCTCTAATGACGCGAATAGTGCATTTCTTGTATTCTCGCAAAGAGGAACTGCCAAGATCCTTAAAACAACCAATCTTGGAGATAGCTGGACAGATTTGACTCAATTTACTAATGGAACAAGTCAAAATGGATATCCAGACGTTTCCACGTATTCAGTTCTAGAGTTTCCGGACGGACAGAGAATTTGGGCAGGCACCGACCTTGGAATAGTAGAAAGCTTGGATGGCGGCAGTACTTGGAGTTTATATGAAGGGAACCTTCCTAATGTGATGGTTTGGGATCTGAAAGTAATTGATGGACAGGTAATTGCTGCCACACACGGCAGAGGTATTTGGTCAATAGATCTTGGTCTTGACTATACGAATTTGGAAGAGTTTGTTTTAGGAGTTGATGACAGATCCTTGGAGTATCGGATTTATCCAAATCCAGTGGATAATATTGCACAACTGTCATTAAATGGTGAATTGTACTTCGGTAGTGTAAGTATTCGCTCCCTGAGTGGCAAATTGATTCAAGAGACCAAAGTTTCTAATGGGGAGATCAATGTTGAAGGTCTAGAGTCTGGAGTCTACTTAATTAATGGCCAGACTTCCGATGGTGATATTGTTACTGCTAGACTTATAAAAAAATAATATGAAGGCCCAAATTTTTAGCCTATTAGTAGCATGTTCGGTCATTGTAAGCTGCTCCCGTAAGGGAACAGCTTACAATGATTGTATTGAAAATGAAAGTAAAGAGTACGTGCTCTGTGCTTCCAATTCTAATCAAAAGTCTAAAGTCATCAAGGTGGTCGAAAGGAGTTCAGACGAAGTAGTCTACGAAAGAGACCTTTCTAATGGAGGAAATGCTATATGGCATTCTAATTCAGTTATTGAGGTTCAGGTATTTTCGGGATACAGCGATGAGATAAGTACCTACTACTATGATATAGAGCTGAAAAGTATTGTCAAGCCAAATCAAATAAATAACTAGCTTAGCGTCTGATTTACTGGTTTGTTAGATGCACTACATACACAGGAAAGAACATTTTAATGCTGCGCATAAACTCTGGAATGAAAAGTGGTCCAAGGCAAAAAATAGTGAGGTATTTGGACCTTGCGCAAACGAAAATTGGCACGGTCACAATTTCGAACTTATCGTGACTGTCAAGGGAATTCCCGACAATGAAACTGGTTTTGTTGTAGATCTTAAGAAGCTAAGTTTACTTATAAGGTCACAGATCATTGAAAAGGTTGATCATAAAAACCTTAATTTGGATGTTCCATTTATGAAGGGTAAAATGGCAAGCTGTGAGAACTTAATCAGTGAGTTTTGGAATATTCTTAACCCTAAAATCAAGGAGCTTAACCCAAGAGCATCATTGCATAGACTGAGGCTCTACGAAACACCCAGAAACTTCGTTGATTTCTTTGGTGAGTAGGTTTGGACTATTTGATTCATACCCATAGTTCGCTCGACAAGTTAATCGGAAACAGGCTTGCGGAAATTCTCTCACGACTCGATGTCAGATCATCGATAGTCATCGAAGAGAATTTTAATAGTGTATACCAAGCTTTGCAGCAGGACGTTCCTGACGTCCTAATTGTGATTGGCGCAAACTTTAATAGGAAATTTCTTAAAGCAAAGAAAATAAAGTCCACATTATTGACCTGTTTCATAGAGCAAAACGGGACCCTTTCTCAGTCAGGCAAAGAGCAGAAGATAGAAGGAATAGACTTGGTCTATCGAGACTTGCCGATGATGGCTGATGAAAGAGTTCAGGAATATGTCGGAAATCCATTGATGGATTACATAAAAGCAGTAAAGACACCTGCCGAAGTAGGCACTACAAATGTCCAGCTTACTATTATTTACAATAGGAGGCAAAAAAATTTTATTCATCAGTTATCTAGAAGGCTTCATAATGCCTTTACAGATATGAAGATTCATGTCGTCAAAACTGATTCTGAGCTTGAAAAAAGCATTCAGAAGATTGGAGATTCAAATGTGGTTGTCGCTTTTGATAATCAAAGTGAACTCCTTTCTCTTGAACTTAATTGTCCGACCATCAGAATCAATTCAAGAAGAATCTTTAGAAAAAGGAATGAATTTTCGTTACTTAATTTCCTTGCAAAGGAAAATGTAATACAGGTTTTTCAGACGAATCAGGTAGATCAAGTACAAAACGAAATTACGAGAGTGATCCAAGACCACAACTATTGTGCGGGTATTATGGGAGATTTTCAAGTGTTAAAAAGTCGCATTGGAAATCAGCCAACATTAAGGCTAATTGCTCATGCAGTAATTGAAACCGTTGGTTAAGCGGCTCGAAGTTTATTGAATTTCGATTTTTCAAATTTCTCTGCTGCATAGGACCTATCGATGACCATATCTTTTATATCTTGATTAGAGGGAAGTTCAAACATTGCGTCAGTGATGATTGCTTCACAAATGGATCTTAGCCCCCTTGCGCCAAGTTTGAACTCCATTGCTTTTTCAACGATATAATCAAGTGCATCATCTTCAAGAACTAAATCAACTTCCTCCATCTTGAACAATTTCTTGTACTGTTTGATCAATGCATTCTTAGGTTCTGTGAGGATCTTTTTAAGCGCTTCGTCATTTAGCGGATCCAAATGAGTCAGGACAGGAAGCCTTCCGATCAATTCAGGAATAAGTCCAAAGCTTTTAATATCCTGTGCTGTGATGTATTGCAAAAGGTTCTCTTTATCAATACTTCCCGATTTGAATTCATTCTCGGAAGAAAAGCCTATGGGCCTTGTGTTGAGCCGAGTGGCAATGTGTCTTTCAATTCCATCGAAAGCACCCCCACAGATAAAGAGTATATTTTCAGTATTGACATTGATCATTTTTTGATCAGGATGTTTACGTCCACCTTGAGGTGGGACGTTAACTGTTGTCCCTTCCAATAGCTTAAGGAGTGCTTGTTGTACACCTTCACCACTTACGTCTCTGGTGATAGATGGATTGTCCGACTTGCGGGCAATTTTGTCAATTTCATCGATGTAAACAATGCCTCTTTCCGCAGCCTCAACATCATAATTAGCTGATTGCAAAAGACGAGTTAATATACTTTCAACATCTTCTCCCACATACCCCGCTTCAGTAAGTACTGTAGCATCAGCAATGCAAAATGGTACCTGCAGGACCTTTGCCAATGTTCTCGCAAGGTACGTTTTTCCTGTCCCAGTCTGTCCAACCATGATTATATTCGACTTTTCAATGACAATGTCATCGTTGTCATTTTTTTGCATGAGTCGTTTATAGTGATTGTAGACTGCAACTGACATGTATTTCTTTGCCTCATCTTGACCAATTACAAACTCGTCAAGATGATCCTTCATATCAGCAGGCTTGATTAATTTAAAATTTGGCGCTTCGTTGTCATTAGTTGTTTTAAGCTCTTCATTTAATATTTGCTGGGCCTGGGCAATACATTTGTCACAGATGTGAGCATGTATACCGGAAATCATTAAATCGACATCCTTTTTGTTTCGCCCGCAAAAACTACATGTAACCTGCGCCATAGCTTATTTTTTTTCTAAAACTTCGTCAATAAGACCGTATTCCTTTGCCTCTGCAGCTCGCATCCAATAGTCCCGATCAGAGTCCCTTTCAATTTCATCATATGATTTACCAGAGTGTTTGGATAGAATATTGTAAAGGTCCTTTCTCAATTCCTGCATTTGCTTTAAAGTAATTTCCATGTCTCTAGACTGACCCTGCATTCCGCCACTTGGTTGGTGTATCATCACCCTCGCATGTGGTAGTGCTGATCGCTTTCCAGCAGCACCAGCTGTTAGAAGTACAGCTCCCATGGAAGCTGCCATTCCTGTGCAAATAGTGCATACATCTGGCCCGACAAACTGCATGGTATCATACATTCCCAGGCCTGCATAGACCGAACCTCCAGGACTATTTACATACATCATGATGTCTTTTTTAGAATCAACTGATTCAAGAAAGAGCAACTGTGCAGTAATGATATTGGCAATGTTTTCTTCAACCTGCATACCTAGAAAAATGATGCGATCCATAATTAGCCTAGAAAAGACATCGATTTCTGCAAATCGAGTTGGCCTTTCTTCGATAACTGACCTGGTCATATTTTCAATATGTGTAGTGTAAGCGTCAAATGTTGAGCCACTAATATTCTTTCCTTTGACTGCGTATTTTCTAAATTCTTCCTTATTGATCATTTGTAAGTTGAAATCGTAATTGTAAAGATAAAAAAAGTCCTGCGGACAGGACTCTAATAACTAAAATCATCCTTTGATGGTTCAGCTCACAGCTTTCTAAAATCGTCCAATGATACTTCTTTGTCTTTTATGGAGATTTCACCATTGATGTATGATAGCACTTTATTGCTTTGAACTTGATTAAAAACTTTCATGTAGTTTTCTCCATTTTCTCCTTGCAAGTAGTTATTTGCAAATGCATCCATTTGATCATCCATTTGCCCACCAATGCCGGAGCCAGCCAGTTGCTTTTTGATCAACTCCTTTGCTTCTGCTACCACATCTTCATGTTCTACTTTGATATCTTGTTTTTTGACAATCTCATTTCTGATCAATGACCACTTCAGCTCTTTTGAATAGGATCCGTACTCCAGATCCAGCAATTCAGGTGTGATATCATTGTTTGTATTGCTCAGCCATTTCTTTAGAAAATCATCTGGAAGGCTGATTTTTGAACTCTCTATCAGTTTTTCTCTAAGTTGGTAGTCAAAAAACTGCTGTTCTTCTCCCTTATAGTTTTGAGCGACCACCTCTCTGACCTTTTCTCTGAATGAATCTTGATCTTTGATTTGGTCTTTGCCAAATGTTTTATCAAAGAATTCTTGGTCTATTGTAGCCAGTTTGTGATGATTAATTGCATCAAGTTTAAAGGAGAGCTTTTTTATTTTTTTGTACTCTTCCTCGTCCAATCTAAGCTGGTTTTTAATCACCACCTCATTTTTAAAACCTTTCTTTGGGTCGATTTCAACTTCTTCTCCTATTCTAATTCCAGTCAATTTTTTCAATGTAGACTTTTCAGCGTCCCTAAGATCGATGCTTATCTCCTTCTCAATCTCTTGATTCTTTGAGGTTACTTTCCCGTAGAGCGTATCTTTTTCTGAACTAATTTCTGGATTTTCAACCTCTCCAAATTGTCGTTGTAGATTCTCTATTGTTTCATCGATAACCTGATCATCAATTTTTATGGTGTATCTATCTATTTTCGTTTTTTTATCAATTTTCAGGTCAAAAGGCTCAGCAAAACCCACCTCATACTCAAAATCAAAATTACTTTGAGTCTCCCAGTCATAGGTTGCCTCTTTTTGGACAGGTAGAGGCTCCCCCAGGAACTGAACTTCCGAATCTTTCAAGTAGGAGTTTAGCTTATCTGATACCAATTTGTTAATCTCTTCAACAATAAGTGCATTCCCATACATTTTTCTTATCATGCCAGGAGGCACTTTTCCTGGACGAAATCCCTTGATGTTGGCAGTTTTGCTATACTCTTTAATTTTTTGATCTACTCCTGGTTGAAAATCAGTCCTGTTTACGCTAATTTTAATTATACCCTGAGTTTTCTGTTGTTTGTCAAAATTGATTTCCAAGGTTCTATTGTTTGATTTTTATAAAATAAAAACCCTCTTACTTGTTCCCGATTCTGACAGGATTCGTAAAGAGGGTTATTTTTCAGTGCGGATGGAGGGACTCGAACCCCCATGCCTCGCGGCGCTAGATCCT
>CAZQDI010000112.1:0-13643 GCA_964591785.1 uncultured Roseivirgaceae bacterium | reverse complement strand
AGTTGAAGGAGGGGCTAAAGGTGAAGTACTTAAGAACATTCATGGAAGTGGAAATTGGTACTGCATGCTTGCCTCCAATCCTAGAGCGATCAAGGATTAGGCTTAAATTTTCAGAATTGAAGGATAATACAGAATCTGCAAGGGGGTTGGGATTTGCGATTTCAAAACTGCTAAATACCCCGTCATTTATGGTGGCATTGGTGATGTCATTTCTTGCAACGAAATTGTGGCTAAAGTTCAATTTTGCCAACGGTGACTTGCTCGACTTTACAAGATTTTTGAATGGATAAATCCTGTTCATATTTAAGGTGAAGTCGGGAAGAGTAAGGCTTACAATTTCAGTCCTGAGGTTCTGATTATGTCGCAGATTTAACGACATGTTAAAAGGTGTTCCTTGCAGTGAGTTTCTGTACGAAATATTAGAGGCCAATTGAGAGTTTATGGCTTGCGAAAAATCTTGAACTACGAGATTGTTGTTTTGATTAAAACTTTGAGTGGCGGCATTAACTGACGCTGAGAACGAAGAGTTTCTTTTGGACTGCGGACTATGGCTCCACCTTATCCTATAATCGTTGGTCTCAAGTCCACCTTCTAATTCGTCGGTGACTGTTCGTGTGTAGGAAAAATTGAGAGAGCCTCGGTAGGCATATCGCTTAAAATAGCTAGAGTTGATGTTTAATGAATTGCCTCCTTTAGAGTAAATATCTCCTGTGATTTTAGCATCGATATAGTCATTGATAGCAAAGTAGTAGCCTGCATCTCTTAGGAAAAATCCCCTTCTACGCTCCTCACCATATGACGGGAAAATAATGCCAGATGCTTTTTTCTTAGGCTGTGGAAACATTCCAAAAGGGAAAAATAGAGGTGTGGGTAAATCCCTAAAACGCATATTGAAAGGCCCCGAGACCACCTTGTTGCCTGGAATGACCTTTAGCTTGGTAGATCGTATCTCAAAATGGGGCTCTGCAAGTGAGCAGGTGGTGTAGCTTGCTCCTTTAATAAATAGCTCACCATCTTTACTTTTTTTCACATCATCTCCATGCATAAATGCTTCATCCTGCTGGGTGACCACTCCCTTGATTACAGCTCTACTGGTTTTGAAGTTGTAAATGATATCCTCTGTTGCATAGACATCTACTCCGTCCGAGTAGACGGGCTTACCAATTTTCTTCCCAGTGGTATCAGTTTCAAATTTGGCATGGATAAGACGTTTAGTCCAGTTCACGTCTGTTCGCTCCGCGTCAAGAGTTATATCTCCGTAATCAATATGTGTTTCACCATAGAGGAATAATTCTTGCGTTTTTACATTGAAATACAGGGAATCTCGAGCATTGTAATTTATGGTGGTTTCTACATCACTACGATTGGCAGTGGTTGTGGATACATCCTCATTTGCTTTTGGAACTGAATCGCTCTGTATTGGGTATGGAGGAATTTGCCGATTGACCGAATCGATACCTGTTGAGTCAAGTTTTTGAGAAAAGCTGGTAAGGACGCCAATGAAACAAAAAATGATGAACAAATACTTCAACCCACTATACTTTTTTGATATTGAACCTGGACCAAATTATCTTTGAGATGACTAATAAACTGCATGAATGGCAGGTTTTTTGTAATAAAGTAATTGTAAACCTTTCGACGAGTTGAAGTTCAAATTTTGCGTAAAAGTATTCATTTAGTATAATTATAAGTGTGAGAAATTTACTTGTTCCGATAAGTCTTTTCATATTCCTGGTAGTCTCAGCGTTTCAGCCAGTTCATGACGAGAAATTGGCTCCTGTAAAGATTGTGATCGATGCGGGACACGGTGGGAAAGATCCTGGCACTCTTGGATCGTATACCAAGGAAAAGGACATTGTCTTTAAAGTCTCCATGCAAGTGGGGAAGTACATAGAAGATAATATTGAGGGAGTTGAGGTAATTTATACGCGAACGAAAGATGAATCTGTAAAACTTCAGGATAGACCAACTTTGGCAAATGGACATAATGCGGACCTTTTTATTTCGATCCACGCAAACTCCTTACCAAAACGAATTCCATTGGCTAGAAAAAATGCAATTAAAGGGGTGGAAGTATATGTAATGGGGGCTCAAAATACGGACAGAGCGCTGGAAGTAGCCAAAAGAGAAAATTCGGTAATTCTCCTGGAGGAGGACTATGAAAAAAACTATGATTTCGATCCCCAATCAGAAGAATCATACATTTTGTACAACTTGGCCCAGTCTGCCTATCAGGAAAATAGCCTGATTCTAGCAAGTCTGATAGATGAACAACTAGAAAAGAGAGCAGGTAGAAAAAGCTATGGTGTAAA
This sequence comes from uncultured Roseivirgaceae bacterium, assembly GCA_964591785.1. Lineage (GTDB taxonomy): Bacteria > Bacteroidota > Bacteroidia > Cytophagales > Cyclobacteriaceae > Ekhidna. Next base: position 11,331 of record CAZQDI010000112.1, on the reverse strand, counting down.
GCAATCAAGTCTATATGTACTTTGGAGCACTGCCATGCCAAGTGTCTTGGTAGAAATTGGTTACCTTTCCAACCCTACGGAGGAAAAGGAACTCAATGACCCTGAAGTACAATCATACATTGCATCCGGAATCTACCGTGCAGTGAAAGAATACAAAAAGGTGATCGATTCGCAGAATTAAAAGGAAAATTTGTGTCAAAAGAATTCAAAATAGGTGTGATAACAATTGTGGCAGGGGCCCTTTTGTATTATGGTTTTAACTACTTGCGAGGATCTGATCTCTTTTCTCCCACAAAAAGATATTATGTTGTATATCCTAATGTAGCTGGACTGACCGTTTCAAACCCGGTCTTATTTAATGGGTTGGATATTGGACGAGTCAGTGGACTCAAACTAGAACAGGGGAGAAACCGGATTGTGGTTGCGGTGGATATCGATGAGAGCTTCTATTTGGGCAAGTCCGACACAGCCAGTCTAGCTAATAATGATTTTTTTGGGACTAAGGCAATCATCATTATTCCCGGCAGCGTTCAGGAGCCTCTCATTCCTGGCGACACTTTGAAAACGAAAATAGCGGAAGATTTACTTTCTCAGATAGAGCCTGTGGCCGACAACCTCAATACAACCATTACGAAAATAAATGACCTACTTGACCAGCTGAATAGTACAGATATGAAAGGTGCTGTTGATACTCTGAAGTATTCGATCGGTAAAATCACCGGGGAGATCGCTGCATTTGATGCTGGCGGAGTGAGTGATAGTTTGAAAGTGGTAATGGCGAGTTTTAAGGAAAAAGGGGAGGGTCTGGATGAAGTTTTGAAAAGTTCAAAAAGTCTAATGGATTCCTTACAAAATCTACCAATTAGAAAAGCAATTGTTTCCTTGACTAATACGCTAGAGCAAACTACTGAACTTCTTGAAGCGATGCAGAGTTCAGATGGAAACATTGGCAAACTGATGAAAGATGATTCATTGTATAACAGTCTGAACAAGCTGTTGGTAGATCTTGACAAACTTGCCATTCATTTCAATGAATATCCCAAAGACTTCATGAAGCCTTTAGGGAGAAAACATAAAAAGCTTAAAGGAGTACCCCAGGAAGATTAATCCCATTAACCCTACATGGACATTCAATTCAATAAGAATGAAGACGAAAACAAACAATTAGTATTCAAACTAAACGAGCGTCTAAAAAAAGTAAAACTAGGAGGAGGCGAAAAAAAGATTGCCTCTCACCATAAGAAAGGGAAACTAACAGCTCGTGAGCGCATCGATTATCTCATAGACGATCCTGAAGACTTCTTAGAGATCGGAGCATTTGCAGCTGAGGGAATGTATGATGAGGTTGGTGGATGTCCAAGTGCTGGGGTAGTTACTGGAATAGGCCGGATTTCAAGCAGGCTTTGCATGATTGTGGCAAATGATGCCACGGTAAAAGCAGGAGCTTGGTTTCCGATGACTGCCAAGAAAAACCTTCGGGCTCAGGAAATTGCCATTGAAAATAATCTGCCAGTCGTTTACCTTGTCGACAGTGCAGGAGTATTCTTGCCAATGCAAGACGAAATATTTCCTGACAAGGAACATTTTGGAAGACAGTTCAGAAACAACGCGATCATGTCATCCAAAGGAATCATTCAAATTGCGGCAATTATGGGTAGCTGTGTCGCAGGAGGAGCCTACTTGCCAATCATGGCTGATGAAGCGTTAATCGTGGAAGGCACCGGTTCTGTATTTTTAGCTGGAAGTTACCTTGTTAAGTCAGCCATTGGGGAGGATATTGACAATGAAACATTAGGAGGTGCATCAACACATTGTGAAATATCTGGTGTCACTGATAATAAATTCAAAGATGATCAATCGGCGCTAGATGCAATCAAGCGAATTTTTGACAAAATCGGTGAACCTGTAAGTGCCGGTTTCAACAGAATAACTGCTCAAGCTCCTATCAAAGATATTAGTAGGATTTATGGGGAATTTCCAGCTAATCGGGGAGTTCAGTATGATATGGTGGAGGTAATCAAGTGTCTCGTTGATTCTTCTGAATTTGATGAGTATAAGGAGTTGTACGGCCAGTCGATTGTTTGTGGGACGGGAAGGGTTGATGGCTGGAGCGTCGGAATAGTTGCCAATCAACGAAAAGTGGTGAAGAACAAGAAAGGTGAACTTCAGATGGGAGGGGTCATCTATTCTGATTCCGCTGATAAAGCAGCGCGTTTCATAATGAACTGCAACCAACGAAAAATCCCACTAGTCTTTTTGCACGATGTCAATGGGTTTATGGTCGGTTCGAGAGCAGAACACGGAGGTATCATAAAAGATGGGGCCAAAATGGTAAACGCAGTCTCAAACTCTGTAGTGCCCAAATTCAGTATCGTACTGGGAAGCTCATACGGGGCCGGAAATTATGCGATGTGTGGAAAGGCATATGATCCACGGATGATCTTTGCGTGGCCTACAGCAGAAATTGCAGTCATGAGCGGTGGTTCTGCTGCTAAGACCTTATTACAGATCGAAATCGCCTCTGCAAAGGCGAAAGGCAAAGAACTTACTGAGGAAGAAAAAAATGCCCAATTAAAGAAGATTGAAGATTCTTACAATGAAAAGTTGAGTCCGTACTACGCTGCTTCCAGACTTTGGGTAGATGGAATAATAGATCCTGTCGAAACAAGAAAAGTGATCTCTAAGGGTATTGCTATGGCGAACCATGCGCCAATTGAAAGTCGGATGAATGTTGGTGTAATTCAAACTTAAAGTAGGAGGTGTTGAAAGAATCTGAAATAAAAGCACTGGTCCAATTACTTGACGATGACGACGCTGAAGTAATTTCACATGTTGAAGAAAAAATCATGTCCATAGGCACTCAGGTAATTCCATTGCTAGAGCAAGAGTGGGAGAGTACATTCAATCCAATTATTCAAGGAAAAATCGAAGATTTGGTGCATGAGCTTCAGTTTGAATTGCTCAAAGAACGATTGCTGGATTGGAAGGAAGCTGGGTTTGAAAGTTTGTTAGAAGGCTTATGGATTGTGGCAACATATCAGTATCCTGATTTGGAAATTGATGATCTGATCAAGGATGTAGAGCAACTCTATCATGAATTGTGGAGACATATGGAAGACGAAATGGAGCCGCAGCAGCGAATAAAAGTGTTCAATGATATTTTCTTTAATCAGTTTAGGTTTCGAGCCAACTCGAAAAATTTTCATGCACCTGCAAATTCAATGATCAATGCGGTTCTTGAGACCAGAAAAGGCAATCCTATTTCCTTATGTTCAATCTACTTATTGCTTGCACAAAAAATGAGCCTGCCAATATATGGTGTGAATCTGCCAAACCTTTTTATCCTCACGTATAAGTTGGGCGAAGAGGCGTTTTACATAAATGTCTTCAACAGAGGGTTGATCTTTACAAAAGAAGACATAGACAACTATATTGAAAATCTACAGTTGCAAAAGCAGCAGATCTTTTACGAGCCGTGCACTCATTTAGACATCATTTTAAGAGCCCTAAGGAATCTCATAGTTTCTTTCGAGAAATTAGGAGATTATCATAGAGCAGATGAAATAAAACTTATTCTTCAACAAATGGATGATCAATACTATAGTCTCTGATGAAAAGAACGCTATTCGCTCTTATTACATGTCTACTGGTACTAACTGGACGAATCCAGTCCCAGAATCAGGAAATCCTCTCCGAGGAGGGATGGCAGTTCGAAAAGTCCAAATATGATGTTGAGGTTTACAGTAAAGAGATAAGCGGATACAAAGTGAAAGCCTTCAGAGCCTCCGGATTGATAGAAGGATCTGTTGAATCCGTCACAAAGGTTGTCATGGATATTGAAAGCTATGTGGATTGGTATCCCAATTGTAAGGTTGGAGAGGTCTTGACCGGATCCACAGAGCTCGAGCAGTTTAGAAGAGTAGAATTTAAACTTCCTTGGCCATTTGATAATAGAGATGCTGTAAATAAACTGATTGTGTCAAACCATTCAGATAGCACCTGGATTGAAATTCTCAACGCTGTTGACTATGTGCCTCAACTTAAAAGGGTCTACAGAGTTGGAAGGACTGAGGGGTACTGGTCGATCGTAAAAGAAAGTGAAACCCATACAAGATTGACTTATGCTGCCATTGGCGAACCTGGAGGAATCCCAACTTGGATCGTCAACATTTTTCTATTCGATAGTCCCCTTGACGCGATCAATAACATCAGAGAGATGGTTAAGAAAGAACCTTATTCTGAAGGTTAGTCTTCCTTCGAGTATTTCCGTTTTAATACCTTGATCTCCGATGTCAACTTCAGATTGGCATGAACTAGTCCATATAATTCCATGATGGCCTCCATGGGATAACCCAACTTTCTGGCAACATCCAGGCAATATAGAATTTCATCATCGAAAATTTTTCCATCCACTTTCATGAGTCTGACCAGGTCATAAAGCATTTCAAAACGCTCGTCATTGGATAGTTTATCGTAGTCTATTGCAGGGGTGTTTTCAATAAGTTCTGTGATCTCTTCTTCTGAATGATTGTGAGCTCTTCCTATTTGAAAGATCAGTTTTCGTTCACTTGAATCTATCTCGCCATCTCGGTTGGCGAGCTCTATGAGAATCGCTAAGCTGGTCCTGGACATAAGCTGGTTTTTCATTCAAGTTGCTCTAAAACAAACAGAAAAACAATTTTGAATATTGTATTGTGCTTTTTTACAACTATTTATTAAAAGCTACGTTTAGGACTTTAATATTTTAGTTACATTTAAGACTTTAATAGAAAGCAAAAGTTTATGAACAAGTATTCATTAGGCGAATTTGAAGAAATAGTGATGCTGACAGTAGCGGTGCTCTATGAGAATGCATATGGGATTTCCATCAAGGAAGAGATTGAAAAAAGGCAGAAACGTAAAGTAAGTGTTGGAGCCATGAGGACAGCATTGAGCAGGTTGGAAAAGAAAGGGTTTCTGGAATCTGAATTTGGAGAGGCAACTGCAGTACGTGGTGGCAAAAGAAAGCGCTATTTCAAGGTTACTCAACTTGGAAAACATGCGCTGGATCAGGTGATGGATACCCGCAGGCAGTTGTGGGAATCAATCCCGTCAATTGCATTTGATTTCAAATTCGCTTGAGAAGAAATTCTGTCATAGGTCCTCCTAGGAACGCTTCAAAGTTCCTTCGATGGTTTTGTCATTCGGATCTTCTGGAAGATGTGGAGGGGGATCTCTCAGAGCTGTACTTTGAGAGAGCGGAAACCAGCGCTCCTAGGGCAAGATTTAGATATTGGATGGATGTCCTGCTTCTTTTTAGGCCTGGTATTGTTAAAAATATTACTCAAACTCAAAACTCAACTAATTACGCAATGGTCAAAAATTATCTCATTTCGGCTTGGAGAAACCTTATAAAGTATAAGAGCTTTTCCACCATCAATATCTTCAGTTTAGCAATAGGACTGGCTACTTGTATTATAATTTTTCTTTTTGTGAGTGAGGAGTTGTCATTTGACTCAATGCATAAAAAGAATATTTACAGACTTTGTGAAATCCAAAATTTTGAAGGTACCGATACGCAAAAAGTAGCACTTTCCATGGTGGGGATGGGCCCAACTATGTCTCAGGACTTTCCCGAAATAGAGACTTTTTCACGATACTGGGGATTTGGGGAACAAAGGATTGTCATCGATGGTCAGCATGAGATCATAGATGAAATTGTAGGAGTGGATAGCACTTTCTTTGACGTATTTGATTTTGAAATCATTCATGGAGTTGTCGAAGGTCAGTTGAAAAGTCCGGAGGATGTGGTAATCACAAGATCTCTTGCCTTAAGGCTTTTCAAAGATTCAGATGTAGTGGGGAGAACATTTACGATGAATGACAGCGATGAAGTGAAAATCATCAGGGGAGTTATTGCTGATATTCCGGAGAATTCTCATTTACAATTTGATATGCTTATCAATATTTATGCGATTAGCGATGCGGAAGACCTAAACTCCAGATTTGGGAGCAATAGCCTGGTGACCTATTTCATTCTGAACGAGAATTCTGATTTAGCGGCCCTTGAAAAGAAGTTTCCGGATTACTTGATTAGAGTGATGGAAAATGAAGACATAAATGATATATATACACTTTTTTTGCAGCCTCTCATAGATGTTCACTTGGCTTCTACTGACATCCAGCATGACTATCATAATCATCGGAAATTTAATGGCGATTACATTGACGTTTTCATTCTGGTTGGGATCCTTATTTTGGTCATTGCCGCAGTTAACTTTACTAACCTTACAACCGCACGGGCAAGTTACAGAAGCAAGGAGGTAGGAGTAAGAAAATCTATAGGAGCTTCTAAAAATCAGCTCTTTCAACAGTTTCTGATTGAATCCATTTTGCTTTCTATTCTAGCACTTCTATTGGCCATAGTGCTGGTTTTTGCGGCGCTACCGTCGCTAAACAGTCTCATCGATAGAAACCTCTCACTTGAAACATTTCTGACGTTACCTCAATATATCATCTATGGGGTTGGCCTCTCATTGTTGGTGGGCGTTGTTGCTGGTATTTATCCATCTATTAGACTTTCAGCTTTCAATGCTATCATCGTCTTGAAGGGGCTTAGAATGGAGGAAAAGAAATCGTATTTCCAAAGTGCACTTGTTGTTGTTCAATTTTCGCTAGCTCTTGGGTTGATCGTTTGTACCCTGATTATTCTTCAACAGCTTTCATTTATTGGAAAAAAGGATGTCGGTTTTAATAAAGATCACCTCATGTTAGTCAGAATGAATCCGGAAAGCCAGGATCACTACAAAGAAATGAAGACGGAGCTTCTTAAGAAGTCCAACATATTGGGTGTCACTGCTTCTGGTCAGAGATTAGGAAATAACTTTCATCAATGGGGGTATAAGTTCAAAAAAGACACCTCAATGATCAGTTTTACCCCCTCCAATGTGTATGTTGATTTTGATTATTTGGAGGTACACGGCATTGAACTCGTCGAAGGTAGATCGTTTGATAAGAAGTATGCCACAGATGATGGGCTGTCTTTTGTCATCAATGAAGCTTTGGTTGAAGAGCTCGGTCTGGAGGATCCTCTGGGTGTTAGGATGGCACATAGCTGGTATCCGGACGATTCTTTAGGAACGGTGATCGGTGTTACTGAGAATTTCAATTTCAATTCTCTTCATCACGAAGTAAATACCCTCGCACTTGTCGTACATTCCGATTGGTGGTTTGAAGAGATGATCATTAAACTAAATGGAGAAAATTTGTCCCAGGGCATTCAGGATGTTGAAGAAATTTACGGTCAGTTTGTTGAAAAATATCCCTTAAAATTTGAATTTCTGGACGAACACTTTAACGATTTGTATGAATCCGATAAGAAACTTGGATATGTAATTACCATCATTGCCCTGCTAGCAATCATTGTGGGATGTATGGGTTTGTTTGGCCTGTCTTCCATAGCGATACAGAGGCGAATTAAAGAGGTTGGAATCCGAAAAGTGATGGGTGCTTCTGCTGGCCAGTTGATGGTTTTAATGTCGCAAAATTTTGCTGTGCTGGTAGTTCTCGCCTTCTTGATTGCGAGCCCTATTACTTACTATTTTATGTCGGAATGGCTAGAAAACTTTGCCTTTCGAGTCCGTGTCAATCCTGTCTTATTTTTTATTGGTGGGATGACAGCTTTTTTGATTGCGATGTTCACAATAAGTTTTCACGTAATCAGGGCTGTAAATGCAAATCCAGTTCATTCGTTAAGGAATGAGTAAGGACCGAAGCTTACCACCTCATCTGGCAGTTCGTTTTCTCAGATGGTTTTGCAAACCAGAACTTGTCGAAGATGTTGAAGGTGATTTGTCCGAATTATACGACCTAAGAAGATCATCAAAGCAAAGTAATGTGGCGCTGAAATACTGGCTAGATGTTTTGCTTTTGATTCGGCCCGATATTATCAAAAATATAGAACTCAAAAACAGACTAATACATACTGACATGGTGAAAAACTACTTAAAAATAGCACTACGAAATGCTTTGAGATACAAGGGATTTACAGTCATCAACCTTTTAGGATTAATTATTGGTATTACGGTTTCTTCCATCATATTCCTGTGGGTGAATGATGAAGTTTCAGTGGACAAATTTCATTCTGATGGTGATCAAATCTATCAGGTGTTTCGAAATATGAAGCAATCGGGCTCACAAACAAGAACCACCTGGACTATTCCTAAGCCAGCTGCAGATATGCTAAGGGAAGAATTTTCAGAAGTAGACCAAGTTGTTCAGGTGAGCTGGCCCATGGATATTCCACTCCGACTTGAGGAAGCTAAGTCAGAAGAACAAGGCTATTTTGTGAGTCCCGAATTTTTAGAAATGTTTTCATTTGAGTGGCTGGAAGGAGATAAAGAAACGTCTCTTGATGAACTGAACTCGATCATTATATCCAGGAGGGTTGCTGAGAAGTACTTTGGGTCTACATGGAAGCAGACCGCCATAGGGAGTACTATGGGGTTCAATAATGAATATGATGTGATGGTCTCAGGTGTGATGGAAGATGTTGGCAGCAATTCCTCGTTACAGTTTGATTGGTTGATGCCAGCCCAGTCTTTCTTCAATGAGAATCCATGGGTGAATGACTGGGGTAATGGTAGCTTCAGAATTTACTTCACATTACAGGATGCCGGCAAGGTACAAGCTGTTGCCGATCGAATAAAAGATGCCATTATCGTACATGCTGCTGGCCAAGATAATGCTGGAGATGAAGAGCTGATTTTACATAAGTTTCAAGATTACTATCTCTACTCAAATTTCACTAACGGTCAGGTTGATGGAGGTCGCATTACTTATGTCAATGTATTAATAACTGTGGCCATTTTTATATTGTTGGTGGCATGTATCAATTTCATGAACCTCACCACGGCAAGGTCGAACAGAAGATCCAAGGAAGTTGGTTTGAGAAAAGTAATGGGAGCAAGAAGATCATCTGTTAGTGTCCAATTCATTTTAGAATCACTGCTGATGACCACTTTGGCGACCTTGGTTTCCTTGCTTTTAGTTTCCAGTGTTATTCCGTACCTGAATCAAGCACTAGGGAAGGAATTAAAAATCGATTTCTCCAATGAAATTACCTGGTACTATTCCCTTGGACTAATCGTCATCGTCGGATTTCTATCGGGCAGTTACCCAGCCTTTTTGCTGCCTAGATTTAAAATTATCCAATCATTGAAGGGTCTAGTGAAGCAAGGCTCAGGCGCTTCGATGGTTCGAAGAGGTTTGGTGGTATTTCAATTTACGATATCAACCTTTCTGATCATCGCAATTAGTGTGGTTTCTATTCAGTTGGATTATGTACTTAGCAAAGACCTTGGTTTGAATAAGGAAAATCTAATAATGGTAGGACTCAATAGTGAGTTGGCCAATAAATGGGAAGTTGTAAAAACAGAGATCGGAAATATCCCGGAGGTCACTGCGGTTACTGTTACTTCTGGGAACCCAATTGATTATGGTAGGTCGACCAGTTCTGCAAAATGGGAGGGAATGTCGGCAGATCAGAATTACGAAATAAATATTATGCTGTCGGATAAGTCATTTGTCAAGACAACTGAAGCAACTATTGTAAATGGGAGAGATTTTTCTGATGATCTAAAAGATTCTACCAGTTTTTTGATTAATCAAGTGGCGGCCGACTTAATGGGTTTCGATGATCCTGTAGGTAAAAAGCTCTCGTTTTGGGGAATTGATGGTAGAATCATTGGAGTCATAAAGAACTATCATATGGAAGATATGTATGAGCCGATTTCTCCGTTAATAGTCAGCTGTATCGCACCCGAACGGACAGATGTTGCTCTTTTCCGGGTTACCGGAAATACGAACGAGGTTATTAAGCAAGCCGAGTCCATTCTTAGTTCTCTTAGTTCCGGATTTGAATTTGAATACGAGTTTGTGGACCAGGCTTATGCTGAAAATTACAATACAGAGGTACTTGTTAGTAATTTGATTCGATGGTTTGCCGGAGTGTCGATCTTTCTGTCTTGTTTGGGTCTTTTTGGATTATCCAGCTTTACTACAGAACAGAGGTCTAAAGAAATAGGTATCAGAAAGGTGCATGGAGCCTCTATCAGTAGTTTGGTACTTCTCCTCTCGAAGGATTATTCTAAGTTGATGATCCTAGCATTTTTACTTGCCATCCCTTTTGGGTATTACTATTCAAATCAATGGTTGAGTGAGTTCGAATTCAGGACTGTTATTAATCCATTCTTATATGTATTCGCAGGAGGGATAGTGTTCGTTGTTGGTGGTTTCACCGTAAGTTTCAAGTCTATTCAGGCAGCTAAGTCAAACCCGGTGAATACGCTGAAAGATGAATAACAAAAAGGAGCAGTTTATTTATGCTCAAGTACCGTAGGCCAGAAGATACTCCTTAACCCATCCAAATTGGATGAGATGAGTATCTTCAAATCCCTTTTTCGTGATTTCACCCTTCATCAGGTGGTCATTTTCGAAAGAAACTTGAATTTCATTTTTGAAACTCAAAAACCGCCTGCCAAAGATCTTGTAGATAACTTCTTTGGCACACCATATCGCGCAAAGTTTGTCTAAATCGTTGCTGTATTTTAACTCCGTAGCATTTAGAAATTTGTCTTTTACATACCCATGCTTCTTTCTAGGTCTTTCCATATCTATCCCGCATGGCTTTTCCAAATGGATCATGGCACAGGCGATAGGGAAGGAGTGTGAGATTGCAATGTTTGCATTATGCCCCACCAGAAAGGGCTTTCCTGTTTCATGCTTATTGATACCTTGGTATTCGATCTCAAATTTTTCGCAAAGGCTTTTTACCAAGATCCTCCCAACAATCCATTCTGCTTGACGCACTGGGTTTAGTTGTGCTGGAAAGGTTTCAGGAGCGAGGTATGGGAGTTCCAGAAAAGTTTCTTGGATGTTCCAAACAGCGTACGCAGATGCGTCATCTATTTTTTTATCTAGCAGAAGCGGCATAATGCGTTTGTAATTTATACAGTCTTGTGAAAAGTCAGTAATGAAACAGCTAATTCACTGAACACTCAATCGTTTGCTTAGGTTACTATTAGATAGGATGCTCGGTCTAGTAGAAAACTCCCATGAGTTCAGTTTAATGGTTTCTTCACTCCCTCTAAATTTGCATTATGAGTAACATCTCCATCCAAAAGCTACATACCTTCCTTGGACATAATGATAGTATTTATGCACTGTGTGTAATTGATGAAAAAAGATTTCTTTCTGCTGGAGGTGACGGAATGGTAGTTCTGTGGGATTTAGCGAATCCAAACGAAGGAGAAGTGGTCGCAAAGGTTGGGGGATCTGTCTACTCGATTGCCT
>CAZQDI010000111.1:0-13667 GCA_964591785.1 uncultured Roseivirgaceae bacterium | reverse complement strand
CCAGTAGTTACTCAAAAACTGCAATTCATCTTCCAGCGGAATAAAATCAAACTTGGCACTTTGCAGAACTACACGATACAAGTTCGAGAAATTTCGAATGAATTCTACCGCATTTTCTCTCTGATCCTCCACCAGGTCTAACAGGGTGTTCAGACTATTAAATAGAAAATGTGGATTGATTTGCTGCTTCAGCGTATCTACCTGGAACTTAAGATTCTCCGCTTGAAGTGAGAGATTCTGGTAAGCGAGTTCAGCTTTCTCCCGCTGCGATTCGAACACTCGGAGGATCACATTGAAAATAAGAATCACAAAGGTTAATCGTGCCGCTGACATCCAGAATGGTTGGGTAATTCCTTCCAAACCCTGGTTATTGTATTGACTTAAGAAACTCAGAAGCAGCACAATGAATAGATTGGCGAAAACCAGCACGCCATTTTTTTTCTTTTTGCTGAGTTTAGCCGATTTAAGAAGCAAGAACTTGTTGTAATACCAAAGAATTAGCAGTACCAGGAAAATCTGAAAGTAAAAGGTGAGGATTACTTCAAGTGGTACTCCTTGAGCAAAGACATCGTTTTGAATCGCTCCTGCGGCCGGAGCTAGCAGCGCGATAACGAATGGCAGGTATCGTTCGGACCTAGACATTTCGGCCAATTTCGAAAAATTCTCTTAAATGAACAGGATTCTCTGGCTGAGCTGGAATAATTGAGTGCTCAATCTACTTATTTGCCTCATAAAGGATGATAGGCTGGTTTCTCCCTTTGAGTTCAAACGAACCTTTCCTTTCAAATTGGAATCCCTCAACAATCAACCTGTCTTTCAGTTCTTCAGAAATGAGCAGATCGGATTGCAGCTCATTGCAGAGGGATTGGATCCTGGAAGTGGTATTCAATACATCGCCGGTGAACAATAACTCCCGCTTGATCACTCCCACCTGACCTCTGGTGACCTTACCAAAATGGACGCCGGCCTTAAATGTTGGAATCACTCCATATGCATGGAGGTAGTAATCCGAGCGGTGCTGAATCTTACCTTTGATCTGAAAGAAGCATTCCAGGCAGTGATTGGCTGTTATGCCCTCCTCCAGATTCCAAAAGATCACCACCTCATCGCCCACGTATTGGTAGATATGCCCTTTGGTGCGAATGATCGAGTTGCTCATATCTGCATAGTAGTCATTGATCAGCTTGTAGTGTTTTTGGTGTCCCAATTTCTCAGCAATCGTGGTAGACCCTTTCATATCCAGAAACATAAAGATGCGATCTTCTTCTACTGACCTGGCATACTTACCTGTAAAAAAGCTGGACACAACATCCACTCCGAGGTAGTCTACAATCTCCGAATAGAATAGGGTAATGCTGATCATGAACCCGATGAAAATCACAATACTTAAAAGCGTGAAACTGGTAAAAAAGTTGAGGATAGTATCCAATACCTGCTCATGAAATAGTGGTAGCCCCATATTGAACGAGTTGATCGTAAATGACACAATCAGCAGTAGCACTAACACTAACACCACATAGATGAAGGTCTTTAATATGATCTTGATAAAAAAAGACAAGCGCTTGAGCTTTGTGCTAAATAATGTGGACTCTTCAATGATACCTATCAGCAGTCCAAGTACGATAGACATTGGAAAAATGGCCAGGAAGGAGGATATAGGATCGTATGGGTTTTTTGTCGAGGGATAGAAATTGGCGTCACCCATGAGGCCCCGTTCAATGATGTAGTACATCAAGCCACTGATCAAACTGATCACAGGGTAGGGCAACAGCTTTAGGAAAAGTCTTTTTTGCTTCGGTTTCAAGCAGATGAAATTACAGAAAGCGCTATAAATCAAATAGTAGATCGTTCTCAAAGATGGACAAACCAGCATTCGATCGATGCGAGACCATAATCTCCTAAGTTGTTCTCAGTTTCTCCCAAGGTCCGGTAATGGAGAAGGTAAGCCCTTCTTCCTGTATGTTGACAAACAAGCTTTTACCAGAAGGGGAGAAACAGACACCAGCCATTTCAGACTTCGAACCGATGTTTCTGGCAATATTGTAAATCTCACCATTCGGCTTGATCCCCCGCATATAAGAATCAGCGGTATCTTCAACCAAAATCACATCTCCCCAAGGGGCTACTGTTAAATTATCACAATACTTCAGTATCTCTCGATCGTTGGGTTCTGCGAACAAGGTCAGTTTCCCAGGAGTCGAGGCCTCTCCATCCAGACCTTCATTAGGGCTGGGTTGATACTTAAAGACCTGACCGGTTTTGTTGCTCCCACCATTTGTACAGGCAAAAAAGACCTCTTCACTTCCAAACCACATACCTTCTCCTCGCGCAAACAGTGCTGCTCCTGCAGCAAATCCCCGAGTTCTCAGATCATCTTCCTCAGTATCTACATCCTGCATCGTAATCCACTCAGTCTCCAGCGTCTCCCCCACTTTCAATGATACATTTTCCCAGTTTCGGGTATCAAAAGACGATGATTTTTTAATGGCAAGTGCTTGCAAAATTCCTCCTTTGTGCAACTCTCCTGGAACGTCCGGGATGAATCGATAGATCAAGCTGTCATGCTGATCCTCCGTCTGATAGACGATCCCGGTCTTAGGGTCCACTGCTACTGCTTCATGATTGAAGCGTCCCATCGCTTTAATGGGTTTTGGTGCGATTAGGCCCTTTCCGTCAGCAGGAATTTCAAAATTATAGCCATGATACGTTTCGCATTCTTTTCCCTTACTGGCCACATCTTCCTCACATGAAAGCCATGATCCCCAGGGGGTGGGTCCTCCAGCACAGTTTCGATTCGTACCAATTAAGCTAAGAAATTGGGTTTCAACCTGTTGGGTTTCTTCATTAAAAACCAGTGTAGTAGTACCCCCTAACCCAGGTGTTTTACCATATCCAAAATCAAAAAACTGATCTGCTGCGAGTTGATCCATCATCGACATATCCTCACCAAAAGGTCCGTATTCGGAAGGTGATTGGCTGTTTTCGTGGTTACGTATGATCACTACTTTACTTCCAACTTTGAAAGCAGCCATTCCATCAGCTCTGCCAGGTACCAAAAAACCATCATCCATTTTATCTCCCCACCTCGAGATGATCTTTGCCTCAAACCCTTCGGGCAATTCCAACCACTTATTCACAGACTTCATGGTTCTCTTTTCCGGCAATTGGCAGCCAGAAAGATAAAAGGAGAGGCCCGCGAAGCCTGCAGATACTGCCATTGATTGTTTGATGAATTCCCTTCTTGTTTTCATGAGTAAGTGATATTTAGCTATTCAGTACTAAAGTAAGCTCATTTGGATCGTATTCCTTGCGATTTGAATCGAAGTTTAAGCAGGTAACGGAATCCTGCAATCATTTATAAATCCTACCTCCAATTACCAGCGCACCTGAAATGATCATCAGGTTCTTAATAATGTATTGACCCTCCATGGTAGGAAGTAAAAACTGCCCCTCTTGAAAGGTAGTATCAGTGAGTAAAAACAATGGCATGAATGTGCCTCCCATCTGAAGGAAGAGCAGGCCGATGGCTATTCTCGTGGTGACTTTAAATAAGAAGGTCACTCCGATAAGAACTTCCCACCATCCAATGACAGATAGCCATTCATTTGGGGAAAGGAATGGTAACCAAGCCACTGTTTTCAACACCAAAGGCTCCGCTGCAGACAACCCAAACGGTTTCAAAATTCCAAACCAAATAAAAATAACAGCAAATGACAATCGTATCGCAAAGTGACCCCATTTACTCATGAAGCCTGAAATGCTATGATCTATTTTCTTGAAATCCATGCTTGTGTTTTGATAAAGCTCAAACTAAAAATAAGGTATTTAGCCTCGCAATTCAATCTTCCAATTACCAATGGTCTGCACAGCTAACTAGCATTATGAATGCTCGAAGCTCAGTGAACGTCTCTGGCTCAGTCCTTATCTGTCGATTGGTGCAGATAGAAGCTCTCAACGGGAAGGAGTGAGTACTTCTATAGGTGGTGTAAAAGATGAACAGACTAAGAACTAGTTCATCGTCACCAATGGGAGTTGGAACTTTTATTCTGGATCACCTCGATGCATCATCGAGGCAATCCAGAATCTTGATTAAAAACTTAATTAACCTCCACTTTTTAGAAATAAGACACGTCCACTCTCTTTATTCAATGAGCTAGTGTCATTTGGCCAAATGAGCAATGGATCCGGATCGGTGATGGTCCGAATGGTGTCGTACTCCGACTTCCAACTGGAGACATATACGGCATCATTACTCGCATCAAGGGGCATCCAAATCTCAATATCCCATTCTACACGATAGCCATCGAAAAGAGGGTCATCCACCAGTTGAAAATTATTTAGGGAATCTTGATTCACAGTGATCACCAGTGTATCAAAGGGAGGTACATCCTTAAAATTTTCAAACTTGGTAGTTGTATAATCTCGATCCGCAAAATACGTATGGGTAGCGAGATTGACAGAGACAAGCGTTCTAGTAGTATTGTTGATAAACGCGTATTCAATAGGCAAGACACTTTCAGGTTCGTCTGCATTTACTTCATCTCCTGAGCATCCCAAAATCAAAAATGGGATGACGAAGACCATGATCTTAGCTAAATTGAATGTTCTCATACGCACATAACTCAAAGGTTATGGCATTGTTTGCAAAAATTCAGTTAGAAACATCGAAAGCATCTATGCCGCATTGAAGAAAGGCCGCATACTCAACTGCATTAGGCATATAGCCAACAGGTTGATTAAGTAGTTCTTGGCCATCTGGCGACACTGCAACATAGTACGGCTGCGCATTCGTCTTAAAGAACTGTGTTTGAAAGTGTGCCCATTTATGGCCGACATTCCGGAGCAATCGAACACCTCCTTGGGGTCGTAAAACTTCCACTTGTTCTTCTTCGGGCAGGGGCTTCTTATCATCTACATATAATGAAATCAAAACATAATGGTCATTGATAAGGTCAAAGACCTCAGGGTCGGACCAAACATGTTCTTCCATCTTTCGACAGTTTACGCAGGCATAACCTGTAAAGTCCAATAGAATAGGCTTGTTCTGGCTTTGGGCATAGGCAATCCCATCTTGCAAATCTTTGAAGCAACTGAACCCATTTGGACATTCTTTAGGGTAGATCCAGCTATACCCTGCAGGTGGGGCAATTCCACTAAGCAACTTCAGTGAGTTGAATGTTTTAGTCTCTGAACTGTAAGTGAGACCTGCACCAAGATACAGCGTCAGGCCAATGGAAAATACACCTAATCCTGTCCTTACTTTAGTGATTTTCTGATCATCTGAATCGTGAGGGAATTTGACTACCCCAAATAAGTAAAGCGTAAGGCCTATTCCCACAAGGACCCATGCACCCATAAACAGTTCATACTTGATAAAACCCCAATGCATCACCAAATCTGCATTGGAAAGAAACTTCAAGGCCAAGGCCACTTCTATAAATCCCAGGACAACCTTTACTGTGTTTAGCCATCCTCCTGACTTGGGAAGTTTAGACATCCACCCCGGGAACATTGCAAAGAGGGCAAATGGCAATGCAAGGGCCAAACCAAACCCACTCATGCCAGCGGTAAGTTGCCAGGCACCACCATCTGAAGAGAGAGCTCCGGCCAGCAAGGTGCCGAGAATCGGGCCTGTGCAAGAAAAAGAAACCAAAGAAAGAGTCAGCGCCATAAAGAAGATACCGACAATGCCGCCAATGCTTTCAGCAGAACTGACACGGTTCGTCCAGGAGCTTGGAATGTTGATCTCGTAGTACCCGAAAAATGAGAATGCGAAAAACAAGAAGATGATAAAGAAAGCGATGTTAAGCCAAACGTTAGTAGATATTTCATTCAGAATATCTGGATTGAGACTATCCAATAAGTGGAAAGGGATGCTTAACAACACATAGACCAACAGAATAAATGCACCATAAAGAACTGCGTTGCTAAAACCTTTCTTTTTGTTCGTTGCAGACTTGGTAAAGAAACTAACTGTAATGGGTATCAATGGAAAAACGCATGGGGTGAGTAGTGCCAAAAACCCACCAAGCATTCCTAAGATAAAAATTCCCATAAAGGTCTTGCCCTCGCTGGTTTCAATTGTATCGTATCCACAATCCGCGCTTTGGTCCGCTACTTCAGTGATCCCATACAGTTTCCTTTCTATTTCCTTACTTGCTCCATCCAGTTGGAAGGATGTTTCATCGTCTGGTGGTAAAGGTCCATCTTCCACCACTGCAAAAGAAAAATCAATGTCTGCAGGAGGCAGACATTTAGTGTCATCACATGTCATGAATGTCAAATAACCCGTGATTGGCTTTGATAAATCAGTGATCCTCACCTTTTGGGATATCTTCATGGATTTGAAGAATTTGGACAGATTCATGTCAAAAATTGGGTCATAACCTTCCTTTTTGGTACCTGGATCCTCTTCCGATTTGCCAATCAATTGATAGTGATCTCCTTCATCGAAGGTGATCATGGTGGCAAGAGGACCATCGTCTCTTTCTAGATACTGTGAATAGACCGCCCATCCTTCTTCGATCTTTGCATCAAGGTGAAGTGTGTAAGTTGACCCGCCCGTCTCCTCCATTGAAAACTCCCACTTGACCGGATCAAAAATCTGCGATTGAACGCCGCTGTTTACTAGAAAGAGCAATGCAAACAGTAAGCTGGCAAAAAGTCGGGGCATGTTCATCCGAAATGAATTTTGTCAATGATACACCATAACGTGGACAAACCGAAAATGATTTCCGATCGCGGTTAGCTATCCTACAATCTTGGAAGCAATCCAATCACCCACTTCTGAGGTAGACTTGGAAGCTTCCTTATTGATATCTTCTGTGACGAAATTTGCTTCCATTGAAGCATTGACAGCTGTCCTAATCGCGTTGGCTTCTTCCAAAAGATCCAAAGAATCCAAAAGCATTGCAGCAGATAGTATTGTAGCAATGGGATTGGCAATATTTTTCCCGGCTGCTTGCGGATAGGATCCATGGATAGGTTCAAAGACGGAAGTATGCAATCCTACCGATGCTGAAGGTAGTAAACCAAGGGAACCAGTGATCACACTTGCTTCATCTGAAAGAATGTCTCCGAACATATTTTCTGTCACCATCACATCAAACTTCTTTGGCCACTGTACCAACTGCATGGCCGCATTATCAACAAACATGTAATCTGTTTCGATCTCTGCATACTCTTTTTCCATGCGCTGCGCTACTTCTCTCCACAGGCGTGACGTGCACAAAACATTAGCTTTGTCAACTACCGTCACCCGTTTGTTTCTCCTTCCAGCATATTCATAGGCCAGCTTAAGAATTCGTTCTACTTCCTCCACAGAATACACGCAATGGTCAAATGCTTTTTGCAGATCTTCCGACCTCCCCTTTTCGCCAAAGTAGATACCACCAGTCAGTTCACGAACCACTACAAAATCCGCTCCCTCAATACGATCATTTTTAAGTGGACTTTTGTCCACCAATGAAGGGAAAGTAGTAACCGGCCGGATGTTTGCATACAACCCAAGCTCCTTACGCATCTTAAGTAAACCTTGTTCAGGTCTGACTTTAGCGGAGGGGTCGTTATCATACTTGGGATCTCCGATTGCCCCATACAATACAGCATCTGCCTCCATGCAGATCTGATGAGTGGCATCAGGATAAGGTTCTCCAACTTGGTCAATCGCTGCAGCTCCTGTAATTGCAAATTGAAAGTCAAATTGATGACCATACTTTTCTCCAATTGCTTTCAATGTTTTAACGGCCTGATCTACAATTTCAGGTCCAATTCCGTCCCCTGGTAAGGTTGCTATTTTATAGTTCATTCAATACTAATTAAGTCTTATCTAGGACTGCTTTATGATATTCAGCATTTTGGTTGTAGCCTTGATGGCTGCAATGGCCTGATCTGAGTCCAGCCCTCTTGTTTTAAATTTTTTACCATTGTCCCAGGTGATTGTAGTAATCACCAAGGCATCAGTTTCTCCTCCTGGGGGTATCTGCACTTCATAGTCAATCAAGCGAGGAAGGGTTTCACCCAGCTCCTGATAGATGGCATGCAATGAGTTCATGAAGGCATCGTATTGACCGTCACCCGATGCAGTTTTTTCATAAATAGCTCCATCAATCTCAATACATAAGGTTGCCACTGACCTCAATCCCTGCGCTACAGACAACGAATAGTTTTGAACAATTACACGTTGTTGGATTTTTTCGCTCCTCAAGACATCGTTAATGATAAAAGGTAAGTCTTCCTTGGTAATTGACTCTTTCTTATCGCCAAGCTCTATGATCTTTTGAGTGATCAATTTCGTTTCTTCCTTGCTTAGTTCTATGCCCAACTCCTCGAGGTTTTTGTTGATATTGGCCTTG
Source organism: uncultured Roseivirgaceae bacterium (assembly GCA_964591785.1). Taxonomy (GTDB): domain Bacteria; phylum Bacteroidota; class Bacteroidia; order Cytophagales; family Cyclobacteriaceae; genus Ekhidna. The sequence goes on along the minus strand of CAZQDI010000111.1, from coordinate 5,313 downwards.
CCTGACATCTTGCCCAGGGCGTACGAGTAAGTTCTGCCAAATCGTTCAGGATTGAGACTATTGTGATACAAATTGTCCTTACTATCACCATCGGCATGAATACCACTGGTTTGGGTAAAGACGAATTCCCCAATCAACGGCTTGTTTGCAGGAATTCGAACGCCGGAAAAGGACTCCACCAGCTTGCAGACTTTGAATAGCTTCGTCACATCAATACTTAATTCTCCCTGTAAATGATCTTCCACAATGCCGATTACGCTGGATAATGAGACGTTGCCGGCTCGCTCACCAAGACCGTTCAAGGTGGTGTGAACGCCGGTTATGCCTGCTTCGATTGCGGCATAGACGTTGGCAGCGGAAAGATCGTAGTCATTATGTGCATGGAAGTCAAACTGGACATCAGGAAACAAAGCGGTCATTTGAGAACAGTATTCCTCCACCTCTTTGTGATTCAAAATACCCAAGGTATCGGGAAGCATCACTCGTTTGACAGGCATTGATTTCAGACCGCTAATCATTGCTTTCACATAGTCCGGCGAAGTTCGCATCCCATTTGACCAATCCTCCAGGTAAACATTTACTTCTAACTTTTGATCCGAAGCATATTTTATGGTCTTTTCGATATCAGAGAGGTGCTCTTCCAGGGTTTTCTTCAGCTGCATTTCACAATGCTTGCGAGAACCTTTACATAAAAGGTTAATGACCTTTCCTCCTGACTCTTTAATCCAATCTACAGAGATCGTATGGTCCACAAATCCAAGCACTTCGACTCGACTGGAATAGCCATGCAAGCTTGCCCAGTCCAGTATCTTCTTGGCCCCCTTAAATTCTCCTTCGGAGACTCGGGCGGAAGCCACCTCAATCCGATCTACTTTTAACTCTTCGAGCAAAAGCTGAGCAATTGTCAACTTTTCACTGTCAGTAAAAGAAACGCCAGAGGTTTGTTCTCCGTCTCGGAGAGTGGTATCGAGTACTTCGATTTTCAATAGATGAATTAATTATATGGGCCTTGTTTCGGCAAACGCTTCAATCTCGGATTTCATACTCTGCAGGTAATCGATGTCATCAAAACCATTGAGCATATTGCCTTTTTTATACGAATTGATTTCAAAAGACTCTGAAGTGCCTGAGCCAACAATTGCAATTTTTTGATCCGGAAGATTTACCTCAAACTGTGCATTTGGATCCGCTTCAATCGCTTTGAATATCAAATCTAAAAATTCAGCACTGACCTGCACAGGCAAAACACCAATGTTTAAGCAGTTATTCCTGAAAATATCAGCGAAAAAACTAGATACTACACATCTAAAGCCATAATCATAGACGGACCAGGCAGCATGTTCCCGTGAAGAACCAGACCCAAAATTCTTGCCTCCAACCAAAATCTTGCCTGAATAAATTGGGTTATTTAGGATAAAATCTTCTTTTGGAGACCCATCTGGATGATATCGCCAATCCCTAAACAGGTTATCTCCGAATCCTCCCCTCTTAGTAGCTTTCAGAAAGCGTGCAGGTATGATTTGATCCGTATCTACATTCTCTATTGGCAGTGGAACTGCACTACTACGCAATATTTCAAATTTATCGTATGCCATTCTTCTATTTTATGCGATCTCTAAATCCATTAACTCTCTCGGGTCGGTGACTTTTCCCATCACTGCACTAGCGGCGGCTACCAAGGGACTTGCAAGTAAGGTTCTGGCACCGGGTCCTTGCCGACCCTCAAAGTTGCGGTTGGAGGTACTCACTGCGAGTTTTCCAGCCGGGACCTTGTCGTCATTCATGGCAAGACATGCCGAACATCCTGGTTCTCTCAATTGAAATCCTGCCTGATTCAGAATATCCAAAAGGCCTTCTTCCTTGATTGCTTTCTCTACCTTGTGAGAACCCGGGACAAGCCACGCCGTGACATGATCTGCTTTTTTGTGACCTTCTACAAGAGAGGCGAATGCACGAAAATCTTCAATTCTTCCATTTGTACAGCTTCCGATAAAGACATAATCAACTTCCTTTCCGATCATCGATTCGCCCTCACTGAAGCCCATGTAATTGAGTGACTTCTCATAGGTAGCTGGATTGCCATCCTGTTCAGCGGAGGTAGGAATAGATCCGCTGATGCCCATACCCATTCCAGGGTTTGTTCCATAGGTGATCATTGGCTCAATTTTAGCACCATCGAATGTGACTTCTTTATCAAATTCAGCATCATCTTCAGACCTTAGGGTATTCCAATATTCCATGGCCTGGTCCCAAGCAGTTCCTTTAGGTGCGAATTCTCGACCTTTGACATAATTATAGGTCGTTTCATCCGGCGCAATCATTCCTCCTCTGGCTCCCATCTCTATGCTTAAATTGCAGACCGTCATTCTTCCCTCCATTGACATGTTTTCGAAAACCTCACCTGCGTACTCCACAAAATATCCTGTCGCGCCTGAGGTAGTTAATTGAGAGATGATATACAAAGCAACGTCTTTTGGTGTAACGCCAGACTGCAATTGCCCGGTGATGTTAATCCGCATTGACTTTGGCTTGGGTTGCATAATGCATTGGTTGGCTAGTACCATCTCTACTTCAGAGGTTCCGATTCCGAATGCAATCGCTCCAAAGGCACCATGAGTCGAAGTGTGTGAATCTCCGCATACGATGGTGGCGCCTGGCAACGTAATTCCATACTCAGGTCCGACTACATGCACAATACCATTTTTTTCATGTCCGAGACCCCAATGAGAGATTCCATGTTCTCTGGCATTGTCTTCCAGCGCCTGCAGCTGCCCCGCAGAAAGTGGATCTTTTACCGGCAGGTGTTGGTTTATTGTCGGCGTATTGTGATCCGCAGTTGCAAATGTCTTCTCCGGATATAAGACGTTAATGCCTCGATTTTTCAGACCCAAGAATGCAACAGGACTGGTTACCTCGTGAACCATATGTCGATCAATGAATAGCACGTCCGGTCCACCTTCTATTTTTCTAACTACATGCGAATCCCAGACCTTGTCAAAAAGTGTATTCCCCATCTTAAATTTCTGTTATTTTCTAAATCGCCACTGATAATTCTGAATTGGACAGCAAAGCTAGTGCAGAGCATTGAATTGGTATGCCCCTTTTTATTGCAAGAATTACAATTAATAGGCCGCCTATTTCAAAAAGTTTTAACTTAGGTCACAACCATGAACCTATTTTCCCCTGATTCTAACCTTGTTAATGCCCTAAACCTTTCCAGCGATCTAATTGCAATCTCCAATTTCGACAGCTATTTCACTCAACTAAACAAAAAATGGGAAGAAGTAACAGGATACACTATTGAGGAATTGACATCCAGACCGCTTTTCGAGTTTATTCATCCTGAAGACCGAAGGATGTCCCAAAACGAGGCGGAAGCTATGTACAATGGTCAGCCGGAAACGATCAAGTTTGAGAATCGATATATCAAGAAAAACGGAGAGATCATTTGGCTGGAGTGGAACTCGGTCATCGATTATGATCTTCAATTAAGTTTTTCAATCGCTCGGGATATTACCGATTATAAAATCGCGACTGAATTTGGTAATCAGGCAAAGGAATTAATGACTCATCTGGTCGCTTATGCAAATGAACTCCCGGAAAAAAGTGAGTATCTGCGTTATGTACTTGATAAACTCTTGAACTTATATCAAGCAGATTGTATCAGTTTTTGGGACTATGAGGAAGCAGACCACTCCATTCGATGCAGTTACTCAAGCCAAAGAAAAGGCATCAGATCAAGATTGGGATTAACACTGGCTAAAAATGAAGCGGAAGCGTACTTCAGCGCTATCTTCCATAACAACCTGGTCATCGCACCCGAAGTATTGATCAATCCAAATACCAAAGAATTGAAATCGTACTTTGAACAATACAAAGTCACCTCACTTCTGGACGGCATCGTAAGTGCCGGACTGAATAAATGTGTCCTGTGTATTGAATCGGGATCAACCAGAAATTGGACCAATCAAGAATCCAACACGCTGTTGGCCATATCCAACATCATATCTAATTTTCTTAACAGCCAATTGCTAAGACTTACCAATGATGAACTCAGAGCAGCCTTAGATGAAAAAAATATTCTTTTCAGAGAGCTCCATCACCGCATTAAGAATAACCTGAATATGGTGGGGAGCTTGCTATCCTTGAAGTCCAGGATTACGAAGAATGAAGAGCTACTTGAGTTCATTAAAGAAACTAAGAACCGTATTTTTTCAATTTCAAAAACGCATGATCAGCTGCTTAAACTTGAAGAGCTGGATCAATTGAATATAAGAGAATACGTGATTGATCTGATTGACAATGTCATCCTTTCTTATGCATCAAATCCGGATCTATATACCGTGAAGGATTCCATTGAAAATCAAAAAGTGGATGTCGAAATGATCCTTTCCATTGGTCTGTTGACGAATGAAATTGTGTCCAACATCATTAAGTATGCCTATGACCCAAAAATCGGCGGAGAAATCATCGTGAACTTTGAAGTTCGCCAGGACCACTTCCTGTTACAAATTGGTGATAGAGGCAAGGGGATCAGTCAAGTAAATGGGGATTCGCTAGGATTAACCTTGATTGATTTGCTAGTCAAACAAATTAACGGAACAATTCAAAGGATGCATAGTTCTGGTGTAGAGTATAGTATTACGATACCACTAGATGAAGGCAAAAAATCCAGCTACTGATGGCGGAGCCCAATTGATCATTGTAGAAGACGACCTTGTTTCTTCTTATGCAATGTCCTTGATGCTAGAAGATCATGGATGTCACGTTCTGGAAAACCTAGTGTCTGCGGACAACATCGTTGAAGATGTTAAAAGCCTTCAGCCAGATGCAATCTTGATGGACATACGTCTTAGTGGTGAAATGGATGGTACTCAGGCAGCAATAGCTCTTCGAAAGAAAGATAATGTTCCCATTGTATTCATAAGTGCCTTTAACGATGAGGCCACTAAATCTACCATTGATGCAATAAGTAATAGCATGCTCGTAAATAAACCTTATGAGATACGTCATGTAGTCGATGCTATTTACGACTTAATCCGCACGAAGAATTAACTCATTTGGTTGAAAAGGCTATAATTTCGAGCTGAAATAAGCAACTAAATGCATACAAAGAAAGATATCGTTGAAGACTGGCTTCCAAGGTATACCGGAACCGACCTCAAAGACTTCGGGAAGTACATCCTACTCACTAACTTCAAGAACTATGTTGAACTTTTTGCGGAGCGTTTTGATGTTCTGGTCAGGGGCCAAGAGAGAGCTATGCAAACGGCTTCCGCCGGGGAGATTACCATCATAAATTTTGGAATGGGT